>QIKE01000147.1 GCA_003232915.1 Bacteroidota bacterium
TATTTTGAATATCGCTATAAAGTTTCCCAGCGTTTTGACTTGTCGCTCTCTGCCGGTCTTACACATTTTTCCAACGGTGCTACCAAAACGCCAAATTACGGACTAAATTTGCTTACTTCAAGTTTCGGAATAGCGGTTTATCTACAAAAGTCAAATCCATATCTCGACAAAAAACTTCTTCCCAAACTTTATCCTTACGAATTCGACGGCCGCAAAAGTATTGGTTTTGAGTTTTCAACGGCAATAGCATCAAAAGATATGAGCCAGCAATTGGGTGAAAAGTTTATGGTCTATACTGCTTTTTTCAACGTTTTAAAACAAATTTCTTACAAAAGTAAATTCGGTATAGGCCTTGACGCTACTTACGATGCATCCGACAAGTTTATTCTTTTACATAAAGGCTTTCCGCTTAAAAACGAATTTCAAGTATTGAAAACCGGTGTAAACTTAGCATACGAATTGATGGTGTCGAAATTATCGTTTTTGTTCAATGCAGGAGTCTATCTGTCGGGGAAAGAACATAGTGAAGGCGATGTTTATCAGCGTCTTACGCTTAATTATCTTATTTTCAATAATTTCTTTGCTAATCTTGTGCTTAGCGTTCATCTTGGCAGAGCCGAATATGTGGGCTTTGGAATCGGTTATCGTTTCGATGTAATTTACAAACGTAAAATAAAACACCAATGAAAAAACTTATTTTTATTTTTTTGTCTTATGTTTTTATTTTACCGGCTTGTAAAAAGGCGGCACCAGGCGATTGTTTTAACAGTACCGGGAAAATTACCGAAGAGATGAGAACAACAGGAAATTTTAGAAACATAATTCTTTACGACAACGTGAACTTGCACTTAATACAGGACAGCCTCGCTGAGAAAGTAAAAGTGGAAGCAGGTAAAAACCTGTTGAAAAAAATAATTACACGAATCGATAGTGCTGGCTGGCTTGAAATAAGAAACAATAATCGTTGTAATTGGATACGCAACTTCAATATTCCGGTGGATGTATATGTGTGGTTTCCTACACTCGACAGTATCGAATATCACTCGGTAGGGAATGTGGACAATGTCGACACATTGCGTATTAAAAAATTTGTAATCAACGTAAAAGAAGGAGGTGGAGAGATTCGCCTTAATCTTCATACCGACGAGTTGTTCACCAATTTGCATTCTGGGACAGCCGATATTCGTTGCTTTGGACAAACCTTAGTATCGTTTGTGTATTCCGCAGGTTTCGGAAAAATTGACAATAGCGGTTTAAAAGCAGAACAGGTATATGCCTTAACCAAGAGTGGTAACAACATGTGGATTTATGCGAACAAAATCCTTGTTGTAGCCATCAAAGGACTTGGAAATGTTTATTACAAAGGTAATCCTTCACAAATAAGCGTGTCGGGAAATGGTAGCGGCAAGTTGATTAAATCAGATGGCAAATAATCGCAAGCTATTAAATACACATACAGTTATTTACAAATACTACTCGAATTAAACACTAAAATTTATTTCTTAACAAAAGTTGTGGCATTTGCCTGTGCCATTGGCATAATCACCAAGTCGTTGATGTTGACATGCGTTGGCAGCGTAGTAGCAAAATACACTACTTCAGCAACATTTTCGGGATGTAAAGGCTCATAACCTTTATAAACGCCGGCAGCCTTATCGCCATCGCCCTTGAACCGAACAATTGAAAACTCGGTTTCGACAGCACCCGGAGCAATTTGTGTTACTTTTATCCCGTATTGCACAGTGTCGATACGCATTGCTTTGGTTAACGCATCCACAGCGTGTTTGGTGGCACAATAAACATTGCCGTTGCGATACACTTCTTTGCCTGCAATAGAACCGATGTTGATTATATGACCCTTTTTTCGTGCTATCATCAGTGGCAAAATTTTACGTGATATGTACAGCAATCCTTTGATATTGGTATCGATCATACGCTCCCAGTCATCGGTGTTGCCCGATTGTACGGGGTTGAAACCAACAGCAAGACCCGCGTTATTTATCAGAATATCAATTTGTTTTTGTTCTTCTTCAAGGTTGTCAATAGCCGTGGCCACTTCCGCTTTGTTCCTTATGTCGAAACAAAGACTTTGTACTTCAACCTTGTGCTTTTTACTTAATTCACGGCTAATACTATCCAATTTTTTCTGTCGTCTGCCGGTAAGTATTAAGCAATAATTGTGTTTGGCAAATTTGCGTGCACATGCCAGTCCGATTCCACTCGTGGCGCCTGTAATCAATACGATTTTTTTCATTGTTTTAAAAAATATTTTTGACGAAAATAGAAAAAATATAAATAGATAGTACCCCATCACGCCCTGATAATAATAATTTGTGTCAGTAAGAAAACTCTCAAATTAGGTAGCACTTTTAAGCTATTGAGAATTGCACCTATAAAAGAGTAGCTTCAAACAGAAGTGAAAAAATAAAAAATAAAAAATATACCCGTAATCCAAGGGCGTTTTATTGGAAAATAGGCTAAATAATCTTGAGTTATTAATATCTTTGTCAGAAAAAATGAAGCGGTTTATAGAATCATATTTGGCCTTGTGGAAAAATAATTCCTATCACAAATCGCTCATTATCTGTAAAACAAGACAAGTTGTGAAAACTTATACTGTTGACAAATCCGGTAAGGAAAACTTTGAATACTTTTTAAAGGTAAATATAAAGCAAGACGAGAACATAAAAATGATTTTTAACGTTAAAACCCAGCAACTTGCCATTAGTGAACTTACTATATTTTACCACATACCCATACAGAGGAAGGCATTGCTTTTTATTGATGATATACAAATGGTTCGTGAGGCAATTGCCGCTTTATGCTATTTTGATGAGCAAATACCCGAAGCAGTTAAAGTATATATTGAATCTAAAAATTTGGCGGAAGTTGAAAATACACAATCCGTAATTTTAACTCCTCTTCAGTATGAGTTTGCAAAGTACAGTTCACATAAGAAACAAGAATGTTTAAAGGAATGTATCAAATGTGCTGAAAATAATGTTGGCAAAAAAGTAAAATATACGGCCATTAATAAAAATGCATCGTCGAAACTTGAACTCAACCATGTTATTCATCTTGTGCGTAAAGCAAAATTGTTAAAAGTGCCGACAAATCAATGTGCTGACAATAATGTATTTAGACCTGGTTTTTTAGTTGTCGGACTTGTTTATAATCTTGCTAAAATAAAATTTACGTGTAAAAATAGCGTTATTGCCGACTTTGTGAGGGTATTAAAGCAATTTGCCGGACAGAAATTGATAGCTTCTTTTGGATTTTATGAAGATACGAAGTTACATTATTGGACCCGCGAGGCGAAAAATGCGAACATCGAAATGTATTTTCTTTGTCAAATTGAAAACTGTATTTATCACGTTGAAGTTAAAGCGGGAAAAATAGGTATATTAAAATCATTTCAAGGATATCTTGGTGAGAAACAGGGAAATACAGAGATACATCTTAATACCAATATGCCATCTGTGAAAAGAGGACTTTCGGCTTTTGTTAGTTTAAAAAACCAGAAACAAAACCTAAGCTATGATCTGATTTTATTACCTAATATATATTGCATTCGTTTTCAGAAAAATAATGGCTTTTTGACAAAAACAAAATTGATATGGAATTTTATAATATTATAGAGCAACGGGAATCCGTACGCAGTTACGACCCACACAAAAAGGTTCCCAAAACGGTTTTAGACAGGATTATGAATGCCGGACGTCTGGCACCATCTGCCGCCAATCGTCAACCATGGACATTTGTTCTGGTTTCGTCGGAAGAAAAGCTAAAAGAGGTGAAGGCTTGCTATAAACGTCAATGGTTTCGGGATGCGCCTTATGTGCTGGTTGTTACGGGCAATAAGACTAAAACATGGATACGTTCCTACGATGATTACAATCCCATAGAAACCGATTTGGCTATTGCTATGGATCATATGATTCTTGCCACCGAAAACGAAGGAGTTGGAGCCTGTTGGATTATTGATTTCGATTATGAAAAACTAACCAAAGCCATCGGCCTGAAAAAAAATGAAGTGGTTTATTGCATTACACCTCTTGGTTATCAACCCGAAGGTTATAAAAAAAGGGGAAATAAAATAAGAAAATCGTTAGATGAAGTTGTGAGGAGAATATGAAGTATTGATTATTCTATCCTCTTTTGAAAAATGTTTCTACTACCATTTTAGTGATGAACTTAATAGTTACAGTGATGAAAGTACAAAATTTATTTGAAACGGTAAGTCTTTTTGCAGGAATTTCTTGGCTAAATTTTAATTTGAGGTACTCATTATATTATTTACCTTTTGTAATATCCGCTGAAGGCGAATAAACAATTATAGCCATAAGCTAAGCCTATGGAATAATAATCCGTTGCAAATTAGAACTATGAACGGGATTCAATAAAACTTGATTATGTCAACCTATACTCAAATACATTATCAAATTGTCTTTTCAACAAAAAACGGCCAAAAAGTACTTATTAACGAACATCACGAAAAGTTATTCGGAAACATATGGGAAATTTTAAAAACCAAAGGATTGTTATGCGCATTTTTTGTAATTAATAATTGTTATTTATCTGATGACCCGATTATTAACATGTTTTTTTCAAATTCTTAAAATGGGATTTGATTTAAAAAGCATACGTATTAATTAATCAAAGTACGTTGAAAACGGCAAGTAGGGTATTTTCAAAATGTTTTTTGTTGATTACTTCTTCAAATAAAGTAAAAATGTAAGGTTTTACTCTTAGGATTCCTGAGATAGCGTAACTTTGTATTTACTTGTGGATTTAAGGGTTACATTTTTTATTTCCGTAAAACTCTGTTCACGATCATTTTTGGCAAAAATATCAAACTACTATTGCCAAACGTAACCTCCTTCTTAACATAAGTATATTGACTAAGCTTTTCGATACTTCCAGTTTTTAAGGCATCGAAATTAAGAGTGTTTGGTACGTAAGTATTGATTATAACTTACCCATCGTTGATATAAATCATTTCCCAAGTAAATTTGATTTTCCGTTTCGGGTTAGTTTGCCGCGAAAGATAAACGGATGTTCCTTGTCCAATACAGGTTTTCATCGAACCGGAATTGGTGTGCCGATAGAATACTATCTGTGTTGAGCCGAACACCGGCAAGAAAACGTTAGTTGGGACGGATAAGTCTGCTATGAACAAGCTTGATTTTAACTTCCAAAGGTTTTTTTCAAAAATAAGAAAAAGATTCTGGTAACTGCATTTTCAATATTTTACGAATTTAATATAGAATTTGTATTTTTGCCTTTTTTTAAAATTTAAATATGATTTGGCAAAAGATTTCAATCATTATCCCTGCCTATAACGAAGGAGATATTATTAAACAAATTCTTGAAAAGATTTTAGAGGTTAAACTGATTGAAAATATTGAAAAAGAGTTGATCGTTGTTGACGACTGTTCTACAGACAATACAAATGAAACGGTAGCCACTTTTAAAAAGAAACATCCACAAGAAAACATTTTAATTTTTACGCAAGAAGTAAATAAAGGAAAAGGGGCAGCTATTCATCGCGGTATTGAAGAGGCAAACGGTGATTTTATTATTGTCCAGGATGCTGATATGGAATACGATCCTAACGAGTACAATCGCTTATTGCAACCGGTATTTGATGGTTTTGCCGATGTGGTTTACGGTACTCGTTTTGTAGGAGGCGAACCGCACCGGATTTTGTTTTTCTGGCATTCTATCGGCAATAAATTACTAACTACACTTTCTAACGTATTTACAAACTTGAACCTTACCGATATGGAGACCTGCTACAAATTGTTTAAAGCCAAACAATTGAAATCGCTTCTGTTAAAAGAAAATCGTTTTGGATTTGAGCCCGAAGTTACTGCCAAAATTTCTCGTATTCCTAAAATAAGAATTTACGAAGTGGGAATCTCTTATTACGGCCGTACTTATGAAGAAGGGAAAAAAATAGACTGGTTCGATGGATTCCGTGCTATTTATTGTATTTTGAAATATAATCTTTTCGACCGGAAATATTTGAAATAACTTTTGAATTAGTAAATAACCCAATATTAAAAAGATAATCGGTGTAAGCGTTGAAAACCGGTATTGTCTCCTCTCCAAAATGATATACTGAAATTCAATCACTTTCCCTCTGTTAGATTAAAGGCTGAAAGTTATTTTATAATCTTTTTAAATCAGACGCATAGAGATTGCTTACCCGAAAATAGCAATTTTTTCGTTACGCTCGTTTTGTATATTAATCATTTGCTTTGATAATCTATTAGTTTTCTATTCATTAGCAAGACACGAACGACTATTACAAAACAAATACAATAAAAATGGCAAATTTATGGATGCACTAAAGCAAAAAAAATTAACAATTAAATTTTTAAAACTTTGGCTAATTGAAAAATAGTTTCTATTTTTGCAGCCCAATTTTCAGGAGAAATAGCAAAACGACTATGAAACAAAAAGATAGATGAATACTTTGAGTTATAAGACCGTTAGCGCCAATAAAGAGACCGCCAATAAAGAGTGGGTTTTAATTGATGCAGAAAACAAAGTTTTAGGAAGGTTGGCTTCGGAAGCTGCAAAAATTCTTAGGGGGAAATACAAAACCGATTTCACTCCTCATGCCGATGCCGGTGATTATGTTATCATCATCAATGCTGACAAAATAAGATTGACCGGTGAAAAATGGCAGCAGAAAGAATACATTAGGTACACGGGCTATCCGGGAGGGCAGCGCATAACTTCGGCGAAACAGTTGATGGCAAAAAAACCTACTGCTATGGTAGAGAAAGCTGTTAAAGGGATGCTTCCTAAAAATAAATTGGGGAGTCAGTTATTTCGCAACTTGCACGTATATTCCGGTGCCGAACACAACCACCATGCCCAGAAACCCAAACAAGTTAATTTAAAATCAATTAGATAAAAGATATGGAAGTTGTTAATGCACTCGGTAGAAGAAAAACTGCTATTGCACGTATCTATTTAAAAGATGGCGATGGCAAAATCATCATCAATAGGCGTGATTACAAAGAGTACTTCCCTTCAGCTACTTTACATTATGTTGTTGAACAGCCTTTGGCACTAACCGAAAATCTCGGTAAATACGATATTAAGGTAAACTTGAAAGGAGGAGGTTTCAATGGTCAGGCCGAAGCTCTTCGTCTTGCCATTTCAAGAGCAATGGTGAAAATTGATGAAGAGTACCGTCCCGTTCTCAAAGAAAACGGCCTAATGCGTAGAGATCCACGTATGGTTGAACGTAAAAAACCTGGGCAACCCAAAGCTCGTAAAAAATTCCAGTTCTCCAAACGTTAATATTTTCACAGATATTGGAATGGGTTTAGTATCCAAATTGCTGTAACTTCCCTTGAAGGAACTATTCAGTAATTGCTTTAGCGAATGTAAACAAATTAAAAATTAAAAAATGATTCAAGTTAGTTTTGATGAATTGCTTGAGGCCGGCGTACATTTCGGACATCTCAGGCGTAAATGGAATCCCAACATGGCTCCTTATATTTTTATGGAGCGCAATGGTATCCATATTCTTGACCTCTACAAAACACAGGCTAAATTAGAAGAAGCTGCCAACGCAATGAAGCAAATTGCGAAATCGGGTAGAAAAATTCTTTTCGTCGCCACCAAAAAGCAGGCGAAAGATATTGTTTCCGAAACCATTAAAAAAATTAATATGCCTTATGTCACCGAACGTTGGCCCGGTGGTATGTTAACAAACTTTGCCACTATACGCAAAGCAGTAAGAAAAATGACCAATATTGACAAGATGATGACTACTAATTCGTGGAAAAATCTCTCGAAGCGCGAACGGCTTCAGGTTACCCGTGAACGAGCAAAATTGGAAAAAAACCTCGGGAGTATTGCCGACATGAATCGTCTTCCTGCTGCTTTGTTTGTTGTCGATATTATCAAAGAAAACATTGCCGTTGCCGAAGCACGCAAACTCAACATCCCCATTTTTGCAATGGTTGATACTAATTCCGATCCTACATTGGTTAACTTTCCTGTTCCGTCTAACGATGATGCTTCAAAATCAATAGCTCTTATTGTTAATGTGGTTTCTTCTGCTGTTGCCGAAGGACTTGCGGAAAGAAAAATGTCTAATGAAAAAAATGCAAAAGACAGAAAAGATACTGAGACTTTAGCTCGTCAAAGCAAAGAATCCAAAATAAAAGCTGAATCGGTAAAACAAGCCGAAGACGAAGAGGATATGAAAGTGGAAAAATCTACTACCAAAAGGCCACGAACAAAAATTGCTAAAAAAGTATATAAACAAGGGAATACAATTTAAAATCAAGCATTTTATTATAATGAAAATAACAGCTCAACAAGTTAACGAACTCCGGAAAGCCACCGGTGCCGGAATGATGGACTGCAAAAAAGCGTTGGTGGAATCAGAGGGCAATATGGAAAAAGCCATTGACTACCTTCGTAAAAAAGGCCGGAAAGTTGCTGCCAAACGTGCTGACCGCGAAGCCGGTGAAGGTGTAGTTCTCGCCAAAATTAGCGAAGATAAAAAATTCGGTGCAGCTTTGATGATTAACTGCGAAACCGATTTTGTAGCCAAAAATCAAGACTTTATTAACTATGTTCAATCGGTTATTGATCTTGGTATTGAAAAACATGCCAAAAATATCGACAACTTGAAAGCTCTCATTTTGAACAATTTGAGTGTTGAAGAAAGTATTATCGAAAGAACCGGCGTTATCGGCGAAAATATTCAATTGGGACATTACGTGATTGTTGAAGGCGTCAATGTATCTGCATATATACATTCGGGCAATCGCATTGCAACCATTGTTGCTTTTAATAAAGCCGGTGAGCAAATTGAAGTTGCCGGTCATAATATTGCTATGCAAATTGCTGCAATGGCCCCAGTTGCTATCGACAAAGACGGCGTACCCGAAGAAACCGTTCAACGCGAATTGGAAATAGGTAAAGAACAGGCTCGCCAAGAAGGTAAACCCGAAGCCATGATTGAAAAAATTGCTATGGGTAAACTTGGTAAATTCTTTAAAGAAAATACATTAATGAATCAGACATTTATTAAAGATTCGAAAAAAAATGTAGGAAACTATTTGAAGGAATTCGACAAAGACCTTAAAATTATTGCCTTCAAACGGCTTGCCCTCACACAATAGTGCAAAGATAAAGGATTATTTAAAAATCGGGTTAATATGCCGGCTTTTTTCTATACAGATAAGTACTTATCACAAAACTCCGATTTCTTTTTTTATGTTCACTTTGAGTAAATTAGTCATTTACTCAAATAAATTTTGCACCCTATGTTTTGCAAGTCTCGAACTTTAGCTTTGCTGATTATATATTACAAAACCATGGATTTTATTACTTATTCACCGTAGAACTATCAATATAAAAAAACCGGTAATAAAAGTTTTCAGTTGTCAAGGACTTCTATCCATTGGCAAACTATCCTGGACATAAAAATATTACTTAGCCTAAAAAATGGTCTGATGAATGTGGGAGGCTATCTTTTTTTAATTATCTTTGCAAGCGCTAAAAAATCACTAAAGTTATTATTATGCAGAAAAAAAGGGTACTCTATGTTGCTCAAGAAATTATGCCCTATTTACCAGAGTCTTCAATGAGTAAGATAGGTCGGTTTTTGCCACAAAAAATTCAGGAAAAAGGAAAAGAAATCCGTGTTTTTATGCCTCGGTACGGCTTGGTGAACGAAAGAAGAAATCAGTTGCATGAAGTTATTCGTTTGTCGGGAATGAATTTGATAATTAATGATATAGACTACCCTCTTATCATTAAAGTTGCCTCAATACAGCAGGCGAGGATGCAAGTTTATTTTATTGAAAACGAAGATTTCTTCCACAGGAAGTTTCTGTTTCGTGATTCTGATGAGAAATTTTTTGAAGATAACGACGATCGAACAATATTTTTTGCCAAGGGCGTACTCGAAACGGTAAAAAAACTGGGTTGGGCACCCGATATCATTCATGCTCATGGTTGGTTTGCTGGGGTATTGCCTCTGTTGGTAAAAACTGCCTACAAAGACAATCCTATTTTTACAGAAGCAAAAATTATTGTTTCACTTTACGACGACAGCTTTGAAGAAAAATTCAGGGGAGATTTTCCCGAAAAAATAAAAATGAACGGCATTTTAACTAACCATCTCAAATACTATAAAAATGCCGATTACGTTTCATTGATGCAGGGAGCAATTGATTTCGCCGATGCTTTTATTCTCGGACACGCAAAAGTAAACGAAAAAGTTCTTGAATATGCCAAATCCTCAGGCAAACCAATACTTGAATTTCAGGGTGAAGATGATTATTATGATACCTATAATGAATTTTATGACAAAATTATTGCAGAGAATTAAAAACTATTCCAAAGTTTTTCGGAATCTGTTTTTTCTATTAGTGCTGGTATCAGCATTTATGTCATGCTACAAGAGTCCTCAACAGCTCGGAATGGAAATACTGCCGAAAGATAGCAAATTGAAAGTGTTTTACAGCGATACAGCAACTATTCATACCTTTTCAGTACCCATTGATTCAGTACGTAGCGATAAACTCAATTACAATATTGCCGGAAGTTTAAACGATCCTGTTTTCGGACGAACAACAGCCGGATTTTATACACAATTTCAATTATCGACTAATGGCCACAGCTTTGGTGAAAACCCAAAACTTGATTCGCTGGTGCTTCAGCTACGTTATTATGGCTTTTACGGCGATACGACGACAACGCTAAAGCTACATACTTACGAAATGAAAGAGGGAATTGATTACGATAGCATTTATTATTCCAACAAAATTGTTCCCGTTTACAGTACCGACTACAGTAATCTGGAGTTTGTCGGCAAACCACACAACAGTATCATTCTTTATCACGATACCATCAAAAACGCCATAAGGATTAACTTGAGCAATATTTATCCGGATCTTGGCGAAAAACTGTTAAACGCCGATTCGAATATTTTTAAAGACAACACAACGTTTCAAGACTATTTTAAGGGGTTATATATTGTTACAGAGCCAGTTGCGCAAGGTGGCGTATTACTGTATTTTAATCTCATATCGCATTTTTCGCATTTAACGATTTACTATTCTAATACCGAACAAGATTCTTTAAATTATAGTTTTTTTATTACCACCACAGCGGCTCGTGTAAATCGTTTCGAACACGATTTTAACTTTGGCAATTCCGCATTTCAACAACAGGTTGTTAATGGCGATTCGCTTTTGGGAGATGAAAAATTTTATATACAAGGTATTAGCGGTGTGAAATCATTAATTACATTTCCACATATTAAAGATTTTGCAAAACTCGGCAAAATAGGTATTAATGAAGCCAAATTGGAATTGTCCGGTTTTGCCGGTGATAAATTCTACAATCCACCTAAAAAGCTTGCACTCCTTAAGCGAATTGGAAACGGTGCTTACGATTTTTTACCCGACCAGTTTGGAGGTGAAGCGTATTTTGGCGGAATCTACGATGCCTCACGCAATGTATATACATTTAGAATAACGCAATATATACAATCGTTTATTTTAGATACGACGCAACAAAACAACGGTTTATATCTTTTTATCGGTGGTAGTCCCGTTAATCCCGAACGTTTTATTTTCAACGGTCAGCATCCCGAAAGCGATACACTTTCGCCGATAAAATTAAAAATAGTTTATACCGATGTAGATTGATTATTAATTTGACAGCAAATAATATTCATTTTTTATTAAAACAATTTTAATTCTTTGATATTATGTGTGGAATCGTGGCTTATATCGGACCAAAAGAGGCCTATCCTATTCTTGTTAAAGGTTTACACCGTCTTGAATATCGTGGATACGACAGTGCAGGCATTGCACTTCTCAACAACAAACTTGTGGTGCACAAAACCAAAGGCAAAGTTTGCGAACTTGAAAATTATGTAAAAGATAAAAACACCACAGGAACTATAGGAATTGCACACACACGTTGGGCTACACACGGTGAGCCCAATGTGCAAAATGCACATCCGCATTATTCGCAAACCAAAAAGTTGGCAATTATCCACAATGGAATTATCGAAAACTACAACACACTGAAATCGGAATTGATTAACAGAGGCTGTCATTTTGAATCGGAAACCGATACCGAAGTTTTGGTCAACCTAATAGAAGATATTCAAGTAAACGAACATGTAGAGCTTGAAGAAGCAGTTCGTATTGCACTTAATCAGGTGATAGGTGCTTATTCTATTGTTATTCTGTCGTCCGAATATCCTGATATGCTTATTGCAGCCCGAAAAGGAAGTCCGCTGGTTATTGGCATCGGTAAAGACGATTTTTTTCTTGCCTCCGATGCTACTCCTATTGTTGAATACACCAAGAATGTTGTTTATCTTGATGATGAAGAAATAGCAATATTAAAACGGAATTCGGTGTTTAAAATAAAGACCATAAAAAATAAGGAAAAAACCCCTTATGTTCAAGAGTTGGAGTGGAATCTTAATGAATTGGAAAAAGGAGGTTATGAGCATTTTATGCTGAAAGAAATTTACGAGCAACCCCGTTCTATCACAGACAGTTTTAGAGGCAGGTTAAATGCAATCAAAGGCATTGTTTCTCTTGGAGGGATTATCGACTACGAACAAAAGTTGCTTTATGCCGAAAGAATCATCATTGTTGCTTGTGGAACATCGTGGCATGCCGGTCTTGTAGGCGAATATCTTTTGGAAGAAATTGCTCGTATTTCGGTTGAAGTTGAATATGCTTCCGAATTTAGATATCGTGATCCTGTTATCAACGAAAAAGATGTGGTAATAGCCATTTCGCAATCGGGAGAAACCGCCGACACCCTTGCAGCTATTGATTTGGCCAAAGAAAAAGGGGCAACAGTTCTCGGTATTTGCAATGTGGTTGGTTCGTCTATTGCACGGGCTACCGATGCAGGTTCATACACGCACGCCGGCCCCGAAATAGGCGTGGCTTCTACCAAAGCTTTCACGGCACAGGTTACTCTGCTTACTTTATTGGCTTTAAGGCTGGCCCAGTTGAAAGGAACGCTACCCAAGTCACGTTTTATGCAAATTTTGCACGAATTGGAAATGATTCCCAAAAAAGTAGAAATAGCACTTAACGATAACGGTGTTGTGGAAAAAATTGCTCGCGAGTTTCAAAATGCCCGTAATTTTCTTTATCTTGGACGCGGCTTTAATTTCCCAGTAGCACTCGAAGGAGCTTTGAAACTCAAAGAAATTTCATATATCCACGCCGAAGGTTATCCGGCAGCCGAAATGAAACACGGCCCGATCGCCCTTATCGACAAAGATATGCCGGTGGTGTTTATTGCACCTAACAAAGGCATTTACGATAAAGTTGTTAGCAATATTCAGGAAGTTAAATCGCGCAACGGAAGAATCATCGCAATTGTTACCCAAGGCGACGAAACAGTTAAAAATATGGCCGACTACATTATCGAAATTCCAGAAACCGAAGAACTTTTGGTTCCTTTGCTTGCCACTATTCCATTGCAAAAGCTTGCATATCATATTGCCGTTCTCAGAGGATGTAATGTCGACCAGCCCCGTAATCTCGCCAAATCTGTTACAGTAGAATGATGGTCGTTGTGAAACAGTTTTTTTTGCTAAAGAATTTAATAAAAAGGAATATTTTAAAATCTTCTAACCTATTTGGACTGACATGGATCCCAATAGAAATATGCGTCATACGGTTTATAACGATTATGCAGTACAAATTAGGGTCGCACTTTTAAGTGATTATGGTTTTGATTTGAACAAATTAGAAGAATTACAACTTGGGCGCCTGTTTTGTTTAGTGAAGAAACTAAATTTTTTAGCGAAATACGTTTGGGAGATACTATTAAAGTAGATGTGCGAATTGCCGGCTTATCAAGAGATGGCAGCAGATGGAAAATGGTACACCGTATTTTTAAAAATAACGAAAAACTTGCAGCCGTCATTACTGTGGAAAGCGCATAGATTGATATTTCTAAAAGAAAACTGAAACCACCTGTTAACGAAATTTTAAAACACTTTAGCAATTTACCTAAAACCGACGATTATCACAAAATTGTAAAAAATGTACGGTAAGTTTTAAATATTCTCCTCTTTTGGCATACTGCTTTTTTTCACATTGTTAGCAAACTATACATAATTGTTGGCTGTCTAACTATATACTATCATATTTAAGAGTTTTCTTGCTGATAGTAATTACGTAAATAATTTGCTTATGAAAAATTTTAGTCTCCTATTTTTATTGTTGTCTTTTGGGTTTCAAACGCTTGCACAATACAACAATGTGCTTATTTCAAATATAAATCATCCCGAAGAACCTTCTATTACGATGAACCCAGCCAACCCGAATCAACTTGTTGCCGGTGCCAATATTCGCAGCTATTACTTTTCCGTTGACGGGGGATCAACTTGGACACGAGGACAACTGACATCTCCACTCTATGGCGTTTGGGGTGATCCGTGTTTGATTACCGACACGGCAGGCAATTTTTATTTTTTACATCTTTCAAATCCTCCCGGCAGCAACTGGATAGACAGGATAGTATGTCAACGTTTCGACATCAACAACAATGTTTGGACCGATGGTACATATATGGGGTTGAACGGGACCAAAGCACAGGACAAAGAATGGGCAGTTGTTGATAGTGCCAACAATACCATTTATGTCACTTGGACACAATTTGATGAATACGGCACAAACGACCCAAGCAAATACAGCAACATACTTTTCAGTAAATCGTCCGATATGGGGGAAACATGGAGTAATGCCGTTCAAATTAACGAAATTTCTGGCGACTGCAGAGACAGCGACAGTACCGTTGAAGGCGCCGTACCGGCAGTAGGCCCCAACGGCGAAATTTATGTTGCTTGGGCCGGACCTGTGGGGATTGTTTTCAACCGTTCGCTCGACGGTGGGCAAACATGGCTCGACAGCAATATTTTCGTGAGTGATCAACCCGGCGGTTGGGATTATAATGTTCCGGGTATTTATCGTTGCAATGGCTTGCCTATTACTAGCTGCGATGTAAGCCAATCAATTTATCGAGGTACTATTTACGTAAACTGGACAGACCAGCGTAACGGTACCGGCGATACCGACGTGTGGCTGTCTAAGTCCACCGACGGTGGCAACACATGGAGCACCCCCTTACGTGTGAATGACGATCCACCCGGAAAACAACAATTTCTTTCGTGGATGACTGTCGACGGTGCCAATGGCAATGTGGATATTGTTTTTTACGATCGTCGAAATTATGATGACCTCAATACTGATGTCTATCTTGCCCGCTCAACAGACGGTGGCGAGACTTTCGAAAATATTAAAATCAGCGAAAGCCCTTTTTATCCGGAAAGTGGTGTGTTTTTTGGCGACTATACCAACATTACAGCTTACAACGGTTTTATACACCCCATTTGGACAAGAGCCGACGGTTCAAGTTTGAGTGTTTGGACAACGAGTATCGACATTAATGTGGGCTTACCCGTAAATAATAGTCTTGCGCCCTTGAGTTTGCAACAAAACTATCCTAATCCGTTCAACGAATCAACAACTATTGCCTTCCAACTACATCAAAATGCCATAGTAAGCCTGTATATAAATGATATTTACGGAAGAAAAATAGCCACTTTAGTTGATAATAAATTCCTTGAAACCGGAAAATATATTAAAACTTTTGACGCCCTAAATAAAAATCTCAAATCCGGTGTTTACTATTTCAGCCTGAAATCAGACGACAAACTATTTAAAAAGAAAATGATTTTTATACAATAACCGGAAAAAACTTTACGTTATAATATTTTAGGCTTGATTTTTGCAAAAGCCAACCAATTATTTATTTGTTGTTTTATGAATCATGAGGATTATTCACAATTGTTTCGAACCCTAAGGAGGATTGCTAACAAAAAAGGAGTGAAAGAAATAAGTCTTAGCAAACTTTATAATAACCAAAATATTTCTGATACATTTCTTGACGAAAATTTTAAAACCGATAGTAATGTTGTGGAAAAACTTCTTGAAGAAGAGCGTAAGGGTTTTGAAAATATCTTTGAAAAGAACAATTTTAACGGAAACAATGCTATCGACATTCTTGTAATGGTAAGTCGCGAAATTGCTAATAATTTTTATCAGTTAAATCCTTCAATTACACAGGAATTTAGCCTGATTTTCCCGGAAGTTTATGAAAAACATCTCGAAAAACGTATTCATTTCGTTTACCAAAAAATACGAATCAATTTACACAAAGGAGTTTCCCAAGGATTTTATCGAAACGATTTCGGTATTGAATTGGTTGCAAGGCTCTACATTAAACGCTTGATTGATTTGCACAATCCGGAAAATTTCCCTCCGCTGAAATTCACCTTCGACGACCTTTTCAAACAAATGTTCGACAATTTTGTGGAAAGTATTGCCACCGACAAAGGGCTGAAATATTGGAAGGAAAACAAGTACTAAACCAGCGGAAATTAAAATCTCCTAAGTTTTATAAATAGTGGAAAAACAGCTTCCAAAACAACTGTTTGAGTTGAGGCGTTAGAACGACATATTCTTTTGCCATTTTTGAAACGGCAGCAACGTTTTTCTGCAATGAAAATAAATATGATAAATTTCGATTTAAACCAAAAACAAGTATAATATATTATTGTTATAAAACAGTGATAATGATACCTCGTATTATTAAAGATAAAGTAAATTGCGAATTATCATTAAAAAGGATGATTATCATTCTTAGTAGGGGCAGAGTCGGAAAAGCCATCTTTCTCTATGAGTTATGAACAAAAAAAAGCAATGTTATAATCTTTAAGGGAGATGAACCCGACACAAAAGATAGACTACGCATTACATTTATATAGTTGAATTTTTTTTTAAGGTAAAAATAATGATGGTTGATGAAGCACTGTTTATTCCCGATATAGAAATTACACTGAAATTGAAAGCTGGTTATATTCCTGAAGTACAGTTATTTATTTACAGTTCATTATCCATTGAGATGGCCATTAAAATAAACGAACCGTTGACAGAACGCAAAATAGGAATGTTTTTTATACCCTGTTTCTTTCAAAAAACGATCAATTATCACGGACTTATTTGAGAAAAATTATTTTTATCTACACGCATACTTGATGGTTATTATCCCGACATCATTAACAATTGAGGGTATAAAATAAAGTTGTTAAAAAATCGTAACTATTCAGCCGGTTTGTAATGCTAAATATAAACTTGATACTATAAAACTGATTTAATAAATATTCAAATATTATTTCATAATAAAATTTTATTTCATTGATATTCTGTAGGTAACGTTTTGTTGAAATTTGATTAAAAAATATTAATGCTATAATGTTCAATGTGTTAACTATGTCATTTCGGCTGAATAGTTACGAAAAATCTTATGGGAAGTTACCATTATAAAGATATTCTTTCCTTAGGTGAAATTAAAAGACCAGTGATTTTCGACAAATTGTTGGAAGTACTTGCGTTGCAAGTAGGTAGCTAAATTTCATGCAACAAACTGAGTAGAATGTATGGAACGGATAAGGATACAGTGAAACAGTATATTGATTTACTGGAAAAGTTATTTATAATTTTTCGATTAAATGCGCTGAGTCCCAATGTTAAGGAGTCAAATAAAAAAGGCAAGGAAATTAACTTTTTTGATAATGAGATTAGAAACGTCCTCATTGGCATTTTTCAATCTTTTGAAAATAGAACTGACAACGAATCTTTATGAGAAAATTTTATCGTAAGCTGACGAGTTAATAATCCACTTTTTTAGAAGTTGGTTTTTGAGCAGTTTCTATTTTTTTAAAAAAAACACCGGTTAACGATTTTAGAATCTTGAAGTTTTAATTTACATCTTAAATCTTGGTTCGTTAATTTATATTCGTCATTCAATTTATCTCAACAAACTAAGAGGTATTGCCAAAGGAACATTGTCACGCCTAAAGGATGTGTCTTTTCAAGTTGAAATAAATTTTAAAGTTCCAATTCCATTTTATTCTTTCACAAGTTTTTTAACAACTATATTATTATTTCCATCGCTAAAGCGAAGGATATATAATCCTTTGGCAAACTTCTCAAGCGGTATGGAAAGCGTCGAACTTTCATTTCTGATATTTTGCTCCCGACTTAGAAGCACCTTTCCAGTAAGCGAAATAAGCTGAATTTTTAGTAAAGTATATTTAGCCGCCTTTATTCTTAAAATAAGATTGTTACGTACAGGATTAGTAAAGTTAATTTCCGAAAAAGCAGTATTTTTCCATTCGCTAATGCCAAGAGTTTTATCTACTTTAAGTTTTAATGTTACGGGTAAATGATCGGAATTATTATACAAAGCATTTAAAACATCTGCCGGCACACTAATATTGGGAGGATAATCGTTGATCGACTTATTAAAATGCTTTCCGTCTTGTCCTACCGGATGAAAGCTTCCTGGAATATAACTTACATCGTGGATTTGGTTTTTAATATCGTTGGAAATAAGAATAAAATCAAAACGGTCGTCCATGCCGCCATACGAAGGACATCCGTTCGATTCGCTGTGGGTTGATTGAGTTTGAACATCGCTAAAATTTGTATTGTTATGCCAATTTCCCATACGGTTTACCGGATCGTTAAACCGGATTGTTTGGTTGTTGTTATACATAAATTGGGTAATGGCAGGTTCCTCATCTGAATAAACGTTAAAGTCGCCGCTCAACATCAAATTGGTGAAATGGTGGTTCGACAAATAGTCCATAAGGTTTTGCGCCATAATCTTACGTTTGTTTCTGTTTGCAGTACCCGATCCGGCTTTTAGGTGAGTTACAATGCAGGTAATAAATGCCGTATCGCCCTGTTCAAGATCGTTTGAATAATAGTATAAAGTATAAATATCAATATCTCGAATATAGCTCTGGGCTATTACATGTGAGTAAATGCGAAGTTTCTTGGAGTTATAATACAGCATATTTACCAAATAGGAGTTGGCCACTTTTATGAAATTCGCCTTTTTGTAATAATTAATCCAACCGGTATTTAGCGTATTATCAAGCAAGCGTTGCTGCATTGAAGGCGACGACGACATCTCGTTTACCGTAAATATATCGGGCTTAATGTAATGGGTAATTGTTTTTATATAGTTATCTTTGTTGTTCACATTGTTGTTGTTGCTATTGCAATAACCGGTATTGTTGCCGTAATTGAGCAAATTGTATTGTAAGATGGTAAGTGTATCCTGTGCACTGACAAAATAAAAACCGAGTACAAAAAATATTACTGTTGATAATTTTTTCATAGACTAATTTTTTACAAATGTAGTAAGATTATATCATCGCAATATATTTGCAATTTTTCAATTTTTTGAATGCTACATACAGTTTAAAGAAAAACTACTTTTGCCGATAGCATAAAAAATACAAAGTTACTTATGAAAAAACAACCGATTATACACATCGGAGCGGTTTTACACTTTCTCGGAATACTTGTTATTATCGAAAGCATTTTTATGTTATTTGCTGTTTTTGTGGCGTTTATGGTTGATAATACGTCGGTGAAACCTTTGGCACTCTCCTTCGTCATCACCTTAATCACCGGATTTATTCTACGGAATGCCACCATAAAATATCATTATGATTCGTTGCAAAAACGCGAAAGTATCATAGTGGTTATTGGTACGTGGGTAAGTATTTCTCTTTTGGGTGTTTTGCCATATTTGCTCAGTGGGAGTATTACTAATTTTACCGATGCATTTTTCGAAACAGTTTCGGGTTTTACCACAACGGGTTCATCCATTCTTACCAATATCGAAGCAGTACCCAAAGGCATATTATTTTGGCGTAGTTTGACACATTGGATAGGAGGAATGGGTATTATCGTTTTACTTGTGGCATTACTTCCGTTTTTAAAAGTAAGTAGCATTTATTTGTTCAACAACGAGGCCTCGGTAGTTATTGCCGACAAAGTAAATCCCCGAATGTTTAAAGATGCCCGTTCGGTATGGTTAATTTATGTGGGAATGACAGTTCTCGAAATTATTTTTCTTCGATTTGGCGGTATGAGTTTATTCGAAAGTGCCTGCCAAGCTTTTGCTACTGTAGCCACTGGAGGTTTTTCGACACGAAATGCTAGCATAGCAGCATTTTCACCTTACATACAATATGTTATCACCGTTTTTATGTTTCTTGCCGGAGCCAACTTCTTTCTTTATTTATTGATTATCAAAGGGAGACTTGGACGTGCTTTACACAATGAAGAGTTGAGATTGTATGCCAAAATTATTTTAATTGCGGGTGCAGCACTTACCATTATTTTATATGTCAAGCAAAATATGGCGTTGGAAGCGGCTTTCCGCGATGCGTATTTTCAGGTTGTTTCTATTATAACGGCTACCGGTTTTGCTACCGACGATTACCTGAAATGGCCGGTTTACGGATGGTTGATTATACTAGGTTTAATGTTCGTCGGCGCTAGTGCAGGCTCAACAGGCGGTGGAATAAAAGTTATCCGGCATTTAATTTTTTACAAATACCTGAGAATCGGGTTTCGTAAAATTTTACACCCCAATCTTATAGCAAGTGTGCATTATAATAATCACACTCTCGACGACGAAACCTTAACAAAAGTTGCTAATTACATTGTCCTGTATATCCTTGTTTTTGTAATTGCTTCGTTGATACTTTCATTGATGAATATCGACCCCGAAACTTCTTTTGGTTCGGTAATAACCTGTATGGGAGGTATTGGCCCGGGATTTGGAAAGACCGGTCCTTCTTCCAATTTTGCTATGTTACCCGTAGCTGCCAAATATGTTCTTATGTTGATGATGATAATGGGCCGCCTTGAACTTTATACTTTTCTTATAATCTTTACTCCCTTGTTTTGGAAAAGATAATCCAGCCCGATAATTGAATATAGTGTTTAAAACATAAAGCGAATTAATAATTGTCAAAAACCAATAACTGTTTTTAAATAAAAATTTTACTCCACTATGATCCCCCAACTTGATCAGCGAATTTACACTAATTTTTTATTTCCCTTCAGGTTAGTAAATAATCCAACCTCAAAAAAAGAGACTTTGGTTTGCCCCTATAGTATGAACATTTTCTATTTTTTTGAAAGAACACCGGTTAACGATTTTAGAATCTTGAAGTTTTAATTTACCTCTTGAATTGTGATTCGTTAATTGATATGAATCATTAAATTTATCTAAACAAACAAAAAGGTTTAGCCAAAAAAACGTTATCATGCCCAAAGAACGTGAGTTTTCAAGTTGAAACAAACAAATTTACAATCATTATTTATGCTTTAGAACTCCATTCAGGTATTTTTATCAGCACATATTTGCAATGATAGTAATTCAATGGTTATCTAAAATATAATATGTTGGTTATCTATGTTAATAGTAAATAATATTACATAGGGTGACAACAAAGTATATTACGATATGTTAAAGAGTTTTATAATTACATTAGTGTAATAGTTTGCCAATAATAAAAACAATAGAAAGGCTTTGTATGGCCTGATTCAATATCACTTGTTAGAAATGTAATTACAATTTAATCGTGGCATATCAGCACCCACACGCCCGCACACCTTATTCAATATATCAAAATATTATCTCGTCAACTTCACGCTTATTTTTTACATTTGCGGTCAATAAAAAAAATGGAATATGTTTGTCCCAAATGCGGCAAAAAGCAATACAAAGTTGACCAAATATGCACTACAGGAGGTGTTCTTGCTAAAATCTTCGACGTACAAAACAGAAATTTCACCGTTATTTCGTGTGGATATTTCGAACTGTACAAACGTCGTACAAATACTATCTGAAACATTGTTGGTTTTTTTACAGATTAAGATAGGGGATTTTTATTTTTTTCAAAAAAAATATATATAAACAAAGAGAATATGGCAAATCAGGCAGATTTATTAAAAACCATTATTGCACACGCCAAAGAATACGGCTTTGTTTTTCAATCAAGTGAAATTTACGACGGTTTGAGTGCCGTTTATGACTATGGCCCAAACGGTTCAGAGCTTAAAAAAAACATCCGCAACTATTGGTGGAAAACTATGGTACAGATGCACGAGAACATTGTAGGAATTGATACTGCCATTTTTATGCACCCCACAGTTTGGAAAGCTTCGGGACACGTGGATGCTTTCAACGATCCTATGATAGATAACAAAGACTCGAAAAAAAGATATCGTGCTGATGTGTTGATAGAAGATTATATTACGAAAATAGAAGCCAAGATTAACAGGGAAATTTTCAAAGCACAAAAACGTTTTGGCACGACCTTCGACGAGAAACAATATCGCCAAACAAATCAGCGGGTACTAACCAGCATAAAGAAAATAGATGAGATAAAGGCCCGTCTTTATCCGGCTATGAACAAAAACAATATGGCAGCTATCAAGCACCTCATAGAAGATCTCGGAATAGCTGATCCCGTTTCAGGCTCGAAAAATTGGACAGAAGTGCGGCAGTTCAACCTGATGTTTTCGACACGAATAGGTTCAACTGCCGACGGAGCCACCGAAATATATCTGCGTCCCGAAACGGCGCAAGGTATTTTTATTAACTATTTGAATGTTCAAAAAACAACCAGGATGAAAATCCCGTTCGGTATTGCTCAAACCGGAAAAGCCTTTCGTAACGAAATAGTTGCAAGGCAGTTTATTTTTCGTATGCGCGAATTTGAGCAGATGGAAATGCAGTTTTTTATCCGTCCTGGAACCGAAATGGAATGGTATCACTACTGGAAAGAAGAACGAATGAATTGGCATCTTTCCATGGGCATTCCCAAAGAAAAACTTCGTTTTCACGACCACGATAAACTAGCACACTATGCCAATGCTGCCGTCGACATCGAATTTGAATTCCCTATGGGTTTCAAAGAGCTTGAAGGTATCCACTCTCGTACCGATTTCGACTTGAGTGCACACGAAAAATTTTCGGGAAGAAAGTTGCGCTATTTCGACAGCGAGACCAACGAAAGCTATGTGCCTTATGTGGTGGAAACTTCCATTGGTCTCGACAGGATGTTTCTTGCCATGCTAACGAACGCTTATACCGAAGAAAAACTTAATGACGGATCAGAAAGAGTGTTGATGAAACTGCCTCCACAATTTGCACCATACAAAGTGGCAGTATTTCCACTAACTAAAAAAGACGGCCTGCCCGAAAAAGCTCGTGGAATTATGAATAGTTTGAAAAATAGTTTCATGTGTTTTTATGAAGAAAAAGACACCATCGGCAAACGATATCGTCGCCACGATGCCATCGGTACTCCCTACTGCATTACAGTCGACTACCAAACCATAGAAGACGATACCGTAACAATCCGCGAACGTAACAGTATGCAACAAGAGCGTGTTTCCATTGATAAAATTGCAGGTATTGTGGCCGAAAGGTTAAAAGTTGTATAAAGAAAGTGTATAGCAAAGGGTGCCAATTTGTTTTGTATGTGATATAAAAGAATTAATGTTAAAGATGTATGAACTTTTGATTCAAACAAAAAACCCCTGACCATCATCATCTGACTATCAGAGGTTTCACTTCCTTTTTTTCGTGGTACCACCTGGAATTGAACCAGGGACACACGGATTTTCAGTCCGATGCTCTACCGACTGAGCTATGGTACCCTTTATTTTAGGAGCGGCAAAACTAAGTATTTTTTTATCTCTTCAAAACTTTTTGACAAAAAAGTTAAGTTAATGGAAAAATTTTCATGTAAATGCTTTTTTCAAAGATTCATAGTCGTATTTTTGCATCTTTTGATATTAGTAGAATTTGGATTTAATTATTGACATAGGTAATACTAAAACCAAAATAGCGGTTTTCAATATCAATAAGTTGATATATCGTAAGGAGGTAATTAGTAACTCCGAAAAAGAGTTAGCATCGATTCTCAGTAAATATTCCGGTATTTGCTCGGCAATAATTTCTTCCGTAAAAAACGATGATAAATTTTTTGACAAATATCTTTCGCTCAAAAAAGTTCATTACATAAGGCTTTCTCATACAACGCCTTTGCCTTTTAAAAACCTTTACCAAAGTCGGCAAACTCTTGGCCAAGATCGTATAGCCATTGCTGCTGCCGCTTGTTCATTATTTCCAGTTGAAAATGTGATGGCCATTGATACGGGCACTAGCATCACTTACGATTTTGTTAACAACCGCAACGAATATCTCGGTGGAGGCATAAGCCCCGGATTACAGATGCGTTTTTGGGCATTACATACTTTTACCGACAAACTACCGTTAATAAATTTTGAAACGGACAAACTTCCGTTATTGGTTGGAAGAAATACCGAAGAGGCAATATTATCGGGCGTTTTGAATGGAATGGTAGCCGAAATAGATGGCCTAATTGATGCGTATAGAATAACTTTCGGCGAGCTAAAAGTAATTCTTGGCGGTGGCGATTATAAATATTTTGATAAAAGATTAAAAAATAGCATCTTTGCACGCCCGAATTTAGTTTTGGAGGGCTTAAAGAAAATCCTTGATTTTAATGATGAAAATTAGAGCGGGAATAGTAGCAGGATTGGTAATTTTGAGTTTGTTTGGTCGTGCACAAAACAATATTAACTCACCTTATTCAAGGTACGGTCTTGGGGAATTATACGGCAAAAATATTAGTACCCGGCTTTTTAGTATGGGTGGTATTGCTTATGGTATTGCCGATCCTTATACCATTAATCAGGCTAATCCTGCTTCGTATGCCGCGTACGACTCGCTTTCGTTTTTGCTTGAAACCGGTATTTCAGGTAATATTGTTTCTCTTCAAAATACAGTTTCTTCCGAAAAGTCTAATTACGTTACACTCAGCCATTTTGCCGTGGGTTTTCCTATAACAAAATGGTGGCGTACAAGTTTAGGTATTTTACCTTATAGCAAAATAGGCTATAATGTGAAAGTAACGGTAAATTTGTCAAACTTTAGTAATGTAGTGAATGAACTAAATGGTGACGGTGGTTTGAATAGGTTATACTGGGGCAACGGATTTAAGTTGGGTAAAAATTTACGTGTCGGTTTCAATGCTCTTTATGTTTTTGGCGAAGAACGTAATAGTAGCATTATTTATTTCCCCGATTCGGCGTTTATCATTGGTACTAAATCGTTGTATAAAAACCGCGGCAGCGATTTTTTGTTCGACTATGGAATTCAATACGATTTTCACTTTAAAAATATGCGGATATTAACACTTGGCGCAACTTACAGCAATCAAACAAACTTTAAGGTAAAAAGAAGTTATTTGTTTGAAACATTAACAGGTGGACACAATGAAATTGTTGAAAAAGTAAAAGATACTCTTGCTTATCAATCTCAAGAAACGGGAACCCTGTTAATGCCCAATCGATTTGGTATAGGTTTTTCATATACACAAAAAGGAAACTGGACAGTAGGTGCCGATTATAATTGGGAAAACTGGAAAAGCTATCGTTTTTTTGGCACCAACGATTCATTGCAAAATTCTTGGAAAGTGGCTGTTGGCGGCGAATATATCCCTAAGCATACCAGTATTTCGCCTTTATATAAAAGGATGAGTTATCGCATGGGATTCAGATACCATCAAACTTATATCAACATACGGAAGCACTCCATCAATGTTCTTGGCATAAGTTTTGGTGTTAAATTTCCTATGAAACGTTCCAAAACCACCATTAACCTCGGTATTGAATTTGGCCAAAGAGGAACATTGCAGGATAATCTACTTAAGGAAAACTTCTTTAATTTTTCTCTGGGACTTTCTATCTTAGAACACTGGTTTTATAAACAAAAATATCAATAAATATAAACACTTGAAAAAATGAAGACAAAATTGTTGATTCTATTATTCGTTTTGGGACTGGGTTTTTCAGTTGTTGCTCGGCAGCCGATAAAAAATCATCTACCTCAGAATGATAGTAGTAAATACGGAAAAGACAGCGCGACTTGCGTGATGAACTTATCGCTATATCGCGAGTCGTATCGCTTGTGGAGAGCTAGCCACTACAAAAATACTTCAATTAATGATATTACCAAACCATGGAGATGGTGTTTTTTAAACTGCCCTCGTTCTAGCGAAAATTTGTATGTCGATGGTGTAAAAATTTTTAAATACCGTATTAGAAAAACTCAAAATGAAAAAACAAAAGATGCCTTAATAGATACTTTAATGATGATTTTCGACCAACGTCTCAAATACTTTCCTAATCATTATAAAACCCACAAATCTCAGAAAGGTATTGTCCTCGGTCGGAAAGGCGTAGCATTGTATCAGTTGAAGCCAAAAGATTATGAAGAGGCTTACCCGATATTGAAAAAATCTATAGAACTTGAAAAACAAAATAGCAAAGGTGCCGTATTAATTTATTATTTTAGAACTATTACCAAAATGGCTATGGCAGGTAAAATTGATACCGTTCAGGTGGTTGATGCTTACGACCAAATTAGTAATTATATTGATGCCGGTATTAAAAAATATAAAGCACTAGGCAATACTAAGAAACTTGCAGAGTATGAAAGTTTTAAAGGAAATATTGATGATACTTTCGATCCTTTTGCCACATGTACCGATTTAGTAAGAATTTATCAGAAAAAACTTGATGCAGCTCCGAATGATATTGATTTATTAAAAAAAATAATCTATTTACTCGAAAAAAAAAGATGTGTTGAATCGTCTTTGTATTTCAACGCCAATATCAGCCTATACAAAGCCGACCCATCACCCGAATCGGCTTATCTTATCGGAAAAATGATGTTAAACAAGAAACGGTATGCCGATGCTATTGCTTATTTGCAGAGTGCAACCAAAATGGAGGATAAGGAAAAAGTCGACGATGCTTATATGTTTCTTGCTATGGCCTATCGTGTTTTGAATAAGTTTGTAAATGCACGTAATATGGCACTAAAAGCTGTTGAAATTAACCCGCATAACGGTAATGCATATTTTTTGATTGGCGATATGTATGCCGAAAGCGCCTCAAAATGCGGCAGTAACGATCTTACATCGAAAGTAGCTTATTGGGCAGCGGTGGATAAGTTTATTCAGGCAAAAAAAGCCGATCCCGAGTTAACCGATGTTATGAACAAACGGATAGCTATTTATAAGGCGCATTTTCCTACAACCGAAACATTGTTTTTTTATAATATAAAAGTAGGCGATAAATATACAGTTCCTTGTTGGATTAACGAAGTAACTATTGTTAGAGCTTCTAATTAGGAAAGGTTAAAAGATACTTCATGAAGCCTGAAAATTTTTTGAAAAGCATCCTTATTATTTTAACAATGGGGGTGCTTTTTTCGTGTGAAAATTCTTTGGAAAAAGTAATGCAAATTTCTTCTTCAGATACTCTTGCTCTGCTTACTGCCGATAGTATTGATTTCTTTCGCAGCGATTCGGGTCGATTGCAAATGGAGTTGAAAGCTCCGTTGATGAGAAAATTCGGCGGCAAAAACCCTTATACCGATTTTCCCAAAGGCTTTTATGTGGTATTTTACGATACTTCCGGACAACTTGTTTCGCGTATTTCAGCCAACTATGGTATTAACTTGGAAAATGAAAATCGTCTCGAAGCCCGCAACAATGTGATAATTTATAATTTTAAAACCAAAGAACAATTGAACACCGAAAGCCTTGTTTGGGACAAGAGAAAAAAGGAAATATTTTCGCATGCTTTTGTAAAAATAACTACTCCCGATAAAGTGATTTTCGGCGATAGTATATGGGCCAACGAGTCGTTCAGTAAACGTAAAATCTATGGGGTGAGAGCAACCATTGAAGTTGAAGAAGATTCAACATCAGATTATTAATAAATGTTATACTGTTTTTATGATTCTGAAAATTTGTACTTTAGCCTTTTAAACTATGGTTACAATTTGGATAGTCATCATCACTCTTGGTTTCTCCGCTTTTTTTTCGGGGATGGAAATAGCTTTTGTTAGTTCCAATCGACTGAAACAAGAACTGGATATGAAGAGAAATATCTACTCGGCACGACTTTTATCAGAGTTTTATAATAATCCTTCGCGATTTATCGGAGCTTTGCTGCTCGGCAATAATGTGGCATTGGTAATTTACGGTATGGCTACGGCTGCTTGGCTCGAACCGGTTATTCGGCAACATCTACCTGTTGCACTTCAATCTGAATTTATAGTGCTACTTACCCAAACCATACTGTCAACGTTGCTTATTTTGATAGTAGCCGAGTTCTTACCTAAAATATTTTTTAGGCTAAATCCTAATGCCATTTTAAAATCGTTGGCTTTACCGGTTTGGGTACTGTATTATTTGCTTTATCCACTTATATTTATATATATAGGTGTGGCCGAATTTATTTTGCAAAAAATATTCAGAGTGAAAATAAATGAGGAAACATATACTTTCAGCGCCTTCGACCTTGATGAATATGTGAAAAATTTTAGGATAGAAGACCAAGACACGGAAGAGTTGAACCAAGAAATGCAAATGATTCAGAATGCTATGGAGTTTAAAAATGTAAAACTCCGCGATTGTATGATACCCCGTACCGAAATAATTGCCCTCGAAATTAATGAAAGTGTTGACATTTTGCGAAAAATGTTTACCGAAACAGGTCATTCCAAAATAATGATTTACAAAGAAAATATCGACAACCTTCAGGCCTATGTTCATGCTTATGATATGTTTTGTAAACCCAAAAAGATTGGCGAAGTTGTCAGACCGGTGGATGTATATCCCGAAACTATGGCTGCCAAAGAATTGTTGAACCTTTTTATCCAAAATCATAAAAGTGTTGCAGTAGTAGTTGACGAGTTTGGCGGAACTTCGGGAATGGTTACTATGGAAGATATTATTGAAGAAATATTCGGCGAAATTGAGGATGAATACGATTTGGAAGAAGAAGTGGAAAAACAAATTTCACACAGTGAATATGTATTTTCGGCACGAATGGAAATTGATTACATAAACGAAAAATACAAGTTGAACATTCCCGTTTCGGAAGAATATGAAACCCTTGCCGGTTTTATCATCCATCATTATAAGAGTATTCCCTGTATCGACGAGAAAATAAGCATTATACCGTTTCGTTTTACCATAACAAAAGCTAGCGACAATCGCCTCGAAGAAGTACATCTGGTTGTGGAAAATTAACCTAACTTAAAAATAGTAAATCGTTATACCTTCACTAACAGAATACTGTGATTTTACTTTTGCAATTGGGGCACTACTTTTGTTTTTCTAATAAAAGACCGGTTTTTATAACAAAGTGCATCATAAATTTTTTGTTGGTCAGTTGTCGCATGTGTAATCAATTTGGAATATATTTTCTCAGACCCTTTTTTATTGATACTTACTATTGAGACTTGTTGACTTTGCATTCTTTCAACAATACTAATTCAACTATAAATGATGTGGTGTTCTTTTAATTTGTGCCGAATACAATGCGCAATGTAACCGGATAAGCACAAACTTTTTGATTGCACTTATTCTGCTAAATTTTATTACGTTGTTGCCACCAGTGTTTTTTTGTCACCAAGTTCATAATGAATATACCGGACATATTGCATTAAATATGATATAAGTGAATTACAATAGATCATAAGTTCCGAAATAAATGATTAGATATCAAAACAAGTGTAACGAAGAAATTGGTGTTTTCTAACAATCACTAAATAATATATCAATAATAAAAGTCGACTCTTTGTGCCTTATTTTAATCACCTTAAAATTATATATGCTTGTTTATCAGCATAATATGAAGGTTATAATTTTAGTTACTTAACCAATACGTCGTTTTTGAAGATACTGGCTGGCAAATTATTAACAAGTTAGTACTTCAAAGCTATTTTATAAACCTGAATATTTTATTCCAACGGATTTTTCCATCTAACCACGTTTTGTTAGGATCGAGAGAGAGCCAAACAAATTCGGCTTTACCCTCAATATGATTTTCGGGAACAAAGCCCCAATAGCGTGAGTCGGCCGAGTTGTCGCGGTTATCGCCCATCATCCAATAATAATTCATTTTAAAAGTATAGCGGTCTGTAGCTTTACCGTTGATATACACTTTGCCGTTCTTTACTTTAAATTTGTTACCTTCATAAACTCTGATAGCACGCCGATAAATAGGTATGGTTTTGGCATTGAGGGTAACAGTAGCGCCTTTTTTGGGTATCCAGATAGGCCCGTAATTATCACGATTCCAATGATGAAGCGAATCGTATGGGAAAACATCCCTATCCCATTCGCCAACCGGAGTGTTAAAGACTTCGATTTTTTTAACTATCGGCAATTTTTTCAATGCATCACGAGCTTCGCTGGTAAGCATATAAACGAATTCGCCCGGCATAGCTGTACGGCCACCTTCGGTAATGTTTAAACGATCAAGAATTTTCGGATTGATGCTATTGCCGTCAGTGAAAACGTAATATTGAAATTGTGGTTTGCCGGGGTTATGATTTTCTATACCGTCAATAAAAACTTTTCTGTTGATAATTTGAAGTGTATCGCCGGGAAGTCCAATACAACGTTTGATGAAATTTTCGCGTTTATCAACCGGGCGATAGATAATGTCGCCAAAATTTCGTTTATCCGACCATACTCTTTTCCGGCCAAATTTTTTTACTAAAGAATAGTAGCTTCTATTACTCTGAAATCGTGTGGATACCGTATCGCCGGCAGGATAGTTAAAAACTACAGCATCGTTGCGTTGCACTGTTCCCAAACCGGGAAAACGATAATAAGGTATGTGTATCCATTCGAGGTACGATTTTGTCGATTTCGTTAACGGCAATGTGTGATGTACGAAAGGAAAGGATAATGGCGTGTTGGGGACCTTAGGACCGTAAGCAATTTTACTGACAAATAAATAGTCGCCAACAAGCAACGACTTTTCCATTGACGACGTGGGAATGGTATAAGCTTCTATTAAAAACGTACGAATAATGGTAGCAGCCACTACCGCAAAAACGATGGCATCGGTCCATTCGCGTACAACACTTTTTTTTGGCTCTTCCCTTTTGTCGGGATCCACAAAAATTTCACCTTTTTTAAAAGCAAGATACGGAAAATATAGAAAAGGAAATACAACAGCTAAAAATTGCTCACCCAACCCAAACTTTTTAAAACATTTGGCCATCTCCACTAACATTAGCATATACATAAACACGTTGATGAAAGGAAACAACAACAGGGCGTACCACCATAAAGATTTTTTGATGATTCTTAAAAAAACATAGAGATTGTAAAAAGGAATCAATGTTTCCCAACCTTTACGTCCGGCTTTTTCAAATTGTATCCATAAAAAAAACGTGGGAACGGTAAACAAAATAGGAATAACAATAAGTAACTCTATCATGGAAATAGTTTTTCGTTTTATAATGTTGCAAAATAATATCTTTCAACAAAAATCACAGGTTAAAATTTGTTAATAATATCATAAGAAAAAAACAGACCCTGTGTATTTTGCTTTCGTTGCAAAACTACAAAAATTAAACTATGGATTTATAAAAAGGCAGAGAGCACGAAAACAATCTTCATACTTCATATTTAATTTGGCAACAGTTTTCAGACGCTACGTCCGTGTTTCAGTTCTTAGATTTTCTACCAATTGATGTAATGCACTATAAACCCTGTAGCTTTGTACGACTTAATAATCTGACTACGAGAAACAGCAGCTTTGTTTTTTGTGAGAAATGCATTGGAGGTACGATGCCCGCTATCAGTTTTACCCCAGTTGGGAACGGTTTTCACCAAAATATCATTGAATTTATAATTCAAATCGTAATCGGTTTTTTCTAAATGTATATTACTGATATACAAATGATATTTGGATTTTCCATTTCCCGATGGATTACAATAGCACGACGAAAAAACATAATAGTAGAAAGGTCCAACATCATAATTTGGTAAAGTTGAGTTAATAAAAATACTATTACCGGTATCTTGTTTTTTTGCAGGATTAATATTATTGCGATATATGCTGCCGATAAATTCGTAGCAAATGGTAATGCCGGCCAAAAGAATATCTTGGTCGCCGTCGCCATCATAATCTCCCCACAATGCTATGCCATTGCTAACACCTGGCAAGCCGGTTATCACATTTTCGAAATCGAAGGCTAAATTATTTTTGTAAACCAAAGTGTAAGGTCGTTCCATCGACTCGCCTGTCAATAAAATATCCACAGCACCGTCGTTATCGTAATCGGCCACATCAATTGTGCAATTTTTCAAACCTCTAATGGCCACTGGAACCTCTCTGAAAAAAGCACGACCATCGTTAGAATAAAGCATAAAAACCGGAAATCCATCGGCATCTTCACCACTAATAACAAAATCAAGATCTTTGTCGCCATCGAAATCTGCCCAAGCACAATCGCTATTTTTTAACGGGTAAAACGATTGAGCAAGACGAACATAATTTCCGTTTTCGTTTTTATAAACTGCCGTAAAAGGTTTTTCACCGATATTACCGGTTATTAATATATCAAGGTAGCCATCGTTATCAAAATCACCCCAGCGGGCACTTCCATGATAAACACCAGGTACATTTATCATCTTTTCTGAAAATAAGCCTTTGTTATTTTGATAAATTACCGTAGCCAATTGGTTGTTGTATCGTTTGCCTGTAACCAAAATATCAAGATCGCCATCATGGTCGTAGTCGCCCCAATCCAAAGAGCCATCACTGACGGCGGCAAACGGTTCATTAACAGGAGAAAAACGGCGATTACCATTGTTACGATACAATTTCATAATTAACTGATTGGACTTGTTAACACCGGTAATAATAATGTCATCATCGCCATTGTGGTCGTAATCGGCTATGGCGACAGATCCTTGCGAAAGCGCCGGAAACGGCGAATTGATAATGTTGAATTTATCTTTGGCAACAATTTTTGCATATTGCGACACAACAAAATTGCTTTTAACGCTGTAATATTCTCCAGCAAGAAATGCGTTGGCATGGTTATTTTTCGTGTTTATCCAACCGGCAACCGGTTCGATAACACCACGAAAGCCACTGTGTATTTCGGTGAAAACTTGAGATTGACTATATGTTCCTAATATTGTTAGGATACTCAAAACAAATAAAAATTTTCTCATAAAGAAATGAGTTAATAATTAAGCCCCCAAAATAAAAAGAAATAGTTGTCTTAAGCTATGTATTGCGAAATCTTTTTCAACAAGATTTCCCTATTAATAGGCTTTATGATAACATCGTCGAAAACCTTTCGTTTATCTTCTTTTCTCAGCTCTGAAGTTCCGGTGGTTTGACATATAATAGGCAACGTATGTTTTTGCTGCTTAATTTTTAGTGCTGTTTCGTAACCATCAAGACCGGGCATATGAAAATCCATTAATATTAAATCAAGTTGCATTTTCGAATTGAAAAAGTCGATGGCTTGGTAGCCGTTTTCCGCCCAAAAAACCTCGGCACCCGAATCTCGTAAGAGTCCTCTTATAAGAATATAATTGATTTTTACATCGTCAACCACAAGAATTACTTTTCCTGTAATCAGATTATTGATTATCATTTTATTGTTGTTTGCATGTATTAGTACTGGAGATTTACTGTCTATATTAAATCAATTTTATCTATATCTAATATTGTGCCAAATTTTTAAAACACAAGTATATAGAATTTTGCAAGAGTAGTTTTGAATGTTTCTCTTTAAAATAATAAAGGGATATTCTCGAAATGGGAAAGTTGCTAAGCAATAAACATGGCTAGATAAAATTTTGATATGTCAGAAAAAGTAATATGTGGTTTTTCATTTACGTTGTCAAATTACAAAGAAATAGCTACTTCGTCGCATTTCAAATAGCAACTTGATTACCATATTACAACCAATTATCTCATTAACCAATTATCACATTATCACGAATTACGGCATCTTACTCCAATGTTCCCTTGCACGCTCTTACTTTAACATTTTCCAATGAAAATTTTGAAAATAATTATTTATTAAAGTCGTTCTTTAATCAAGCCTTTGCGGTAAGCGGCGAGGAGTGTTTTCAGGTCGTCAATTTGGGTTTTAATTTCTCTACCGACATCGGTATTACTTACTCTTTTACGTTTAGCATTGGTTTCGATAAAAATTCTATTGGAAATAATGTCCTTTTCTTCTTCTATGGCCTTTTGTTTCGAGTAGAAATGTTTATGTTCTACCAAAACCAAGCCGTATGAATTGTAAATGAACGTGTAGCCGGAAACTCCTGTAACTTTTTGATAAGGTATGGACATGCCACCGTCGATAACGAAAAGTTTTCCATTGGCTTTTATAGGACTTTCTCCTTTTATTGCTTTAACGGGAACATGGCCGTTTATGATGTGAGATTTTTCGGGATCGAGGCCAAACTCTTCAAGAATGTTGTTGCAATATTTTTCTTCTTTATAGGCCAACTGATAATAAGGGTTGCGTTGTTCGGTTTGTGTTTCATTTTCAGCTACAAAATAGCGTTCGAAGGTCGCCATTTTAGCTTTCCCGAACAAAGGTGAAAGAGGGCCACACCACAAATACCAAATGTAATCGGCATCAAAATTTTCCGATTTTTGAAAACGGTGTTGATAGGCTTTACGGGCGATCCTGTCAAAACGATTACAAAGTTCTTTTCCCGAATAGTTACTGTTTTCTATTGTTAATTTGGTAAAACCGCCATCTTCTTCCATAGGTATACACCCATGATACAACAAATTGGAGTTAAACGTAAGGTACATTCCCCCGTGCGAAAACAAAAATTCAATATGTTTTTGCAAACGTTCGCTATTTTTAATACTATTGCTTAATTTATTAATAACTTCTTCTTCTTCCGAGCTTAACCGGTAAGGATTCCTATGATCAATAGTAGGGAATCTTTTATCAAGAAGTTTATACGTTTTTTCTCCGATGTTAATGCTTCCGTTTTTATAGTCTATTTTATCAAGAAGCAAACGATCGTTCATGCAAAAGTTTGGATTGCGCCGAATAATTTGCCCTTCGAGTTTAAATTGTATAATAGTTATTGCTTTGTGCATTTGTTTCACCAAAATGTCGTCGTGAACGCTACTTTGTTCTTTAGCCTCAAAAAGTTCACATGGGTCGTCTTTATAGCATTTCATAGCAAAGGTGGCAAGCGGCAATAAATTAATACCATAAGCATCTTCAAGGGTATCTAAATTATTATATCGCAGTGAAATACGTAACATATTTGCATCCAATGCTTTACTACCTGATACGGCTCCCATCCACAACACATCGTGATTTCCCCACTGAATGTCCACCGAATGGTATTGCATTATACGGTCCATTACTTTTTCGGCAGAAGGGCCTCGGTCGAAAATATCGCCGATAATATGCAATCTGTCGATGAGTAGATGCTGAATAAATTCGCAAATGGCTACAATAAAAGCTTTTGCTCTTTCGATATGAATAATGGTGTTAATAATGCTTTCGAAATAGTCTTCTTTGTCTTCACCGCTTTCGTTGAGCAGTTCGTCGATGATATAAGCAAAATCTTTAGGCATTGCCTTACGTACTTTAGAGCGGGTGTATTTGCTTGCGGCGGCACGGGCCACTTTGGCCAAACGTTGTAATGTAATTGCAAACCATTCGTTGGGATCATCGTCTTTTGCCAATATCAATTCTTGCTTTTCACGCGGGTAATAAATAAGTGTTGCCAACATTCTTTTGTCTTTTTCGCGAATGGTTTTTCCGAAAACATCCTCAATTTTTCTTCTTACAACTCCCGAAGCGTTAGCCAAAACATGGCTAAACGTATCAAATTCGCCGTGAATATCGCTTAAAAAATGTTCGGTTCCTTTGGGTAGGTTTAATATGGCCGATAGGTTAATGATTTCGGTACTGGCACTCTGAACGTTTGGAAATTTCTCGGATAACAGTTGAAGATATTTATTTTGTTTTTCAAGCTCGGCAGTTGTATATGATTGTTCATCAAATTTTTCCATAAAAAAAGATTAATGTATTTGTTCGTATGAAGATGCAAAGTTACACAATCACTTTTAAATACTAACATAAAAAAAAGGACAAGAATTATTCTTTATAAACCACCGTTAACAGCACTTGTCCAACTGCATTAAGCGTATTTTTGTCAATTTTGTCCATCGTATCGCCGGTGGTATGCCAATATTCGTAAAAAGTTCCGTTAGTGCTAGTTGTGTCGAGGTCGATTATGTCTAAAGAAGGGATGTTGGCAATTTCATTTACATATTTATGGTCGTCTTCGATGGGGTATCCGTTACTGTTGATAAAATAGTTGTCGAAGCCTAAAGCGTAAGCAGTATTCCACACCATATCAACATAATAGCTGGCATATCGGCGTGAAAAGTACTCTTTGGGAAAAGTAGCGTTTTTTGCGCCTACCATATCAAGCAGTATTCCGAAAGTAGCCGTATAACCAGGTACATGGGGATTTTTCGACCAGTATTGCGAACCCAATCCCCAGTAATCATCACCTTTTAAATGTAGATCGACAGGAGGTCCCCAGTCTTCGAGGTCGAAAAGTACAATATCAACACCTACATCTGGCGATTGGAGATGAAACTGCCGGGCCATTTCAAGTAAAACAGCCACTCCGCTTGCCCCGTCGTCGGCAGCATCAATAGGTGTACGATGTTTTGAGGGATTTTTATCGTGGTCGGCAAAAGGACGCGAATCCCAATGTGCCATTAGCAATACACGATTTTGATAAGCCTGATGAAACGTGCCTATAATGTTTTGACCTCTGCGTGCAACGTTATCATAGGTTCGTGCCATAAAATTTTGTAGGTAAACGGTATCGCAATAGCTTCGCAATTTTTTCGTAAGCCACAAAGCACAGGCTTTATGGGCTTTACTACCAGGAACTCTTGGCCCAAAAGCTACTTGTTCTGCCGTAAACTTATAAGCCGAATCTGCATTGAAAACCGGTACTTCAACTCGCTTTTTTTCTTTATGCCCAGCTTTGTTAATGCTATTACTTTGACTGTAATTTCCACAAGAGTCAAGTAAAAAAATCATTGCGAAAAAATAAATTAAACGTTTCATATTCTCAATTATTCGAATAAAAAAAAGCATTAAGCAATAAACTTTAGGATTAAATATTTTCAAAACAATGACCGAATTGTTTTCCAAAAACAATCTCGTTAAAGTTTTTCCTTGAACGTTGTGCAAATTCCAATTTTTTCATATCGTCGGGAAGTTGAGCAAGACCGCCAAAATAGCCAAAAGCCGTTACCGATACTACTTGAAAATCGCTAGGAATATTAAATAGTTTGGCAGCTTTTTCAGCGTTGAATCCACTCATTTGATGCGAAACTATGCCCCGATGCAAAGCCTCAATAACCATAAACGCAACAGCTTGCCCCAAATCGTATTTGAATGTAACATTTTGCTTGCCATTGTGGGTAAAAGTTTTTTTTCCGACATTCATAATCAATAGTGGCACATTTACTACCCATTTTTGGTTCCATTCTACCAATGTTGATAAAATAGAATTGTATGCGTCATCATTTTTTTGTCCTATAAAAAAACGCCAAGGTTGTTCGTTGAAAGACGATGGTGCCCAACGGGCAGCTTCGATCAAACTATGTAAATCTCTCTCCACTATTTCTTTGTGTGGATTAAAAGCACGCGGACTCCACCTTTCTGATATTAAATCATTGATTTCGTGTTTGTTGTTTGCTTTTTTTCTCATCAATTCTATATCCTTTTTTTGATTAGCTTTTATGCTACAAACTTACTAAAATTAAACTGATTTTGAAACGGAAAGAATAGTTAATTAATATTTTAAATAGCGTATCTGATCTTCTCCCGTTAAATACGTAAACAAGTATATATCAAAATATTAAAAAGCATACGATATTTTTGTAATTCGCTGATTATCAAATTTATTAACAAAACTATGGGTCATCATCGGATACCCCCGTTATTTTAATATTCTTGATAGAACGGTATAGCAAGGGCATACTATGTGAAATGCGACGAAGGAGTTATTGAGTACTCTCCCGAAAACGTCAATTTTTTCGTTATATTTACTTTGAATATTAATCATCTATTCGAATAAACTTTTTGTGTTCAAAACTTCGCATTCTTTAAACCTGACGTTTTCTGATTAGATACTATAAAAAAGGAATCGTTTTGCAGACCCTATTTAACTGTGAAAAGAAATAAGACATTGTTAAACAGGGATATAAACTTGTTATATTTTATTCATTAAAATTTTAAAATTATGAGCTCCAATGCTAATATTTTATTGTGTTCGGGAAGTAAAGAGTAATTATGTTTTGAAAGTAAATATGTATGACAAAGAAATTTATTGATGAAAAAGGGCGCGGGTACAAAGGGATGTTTGTGTCAATGCCGTGCAAATATTGCAATGTGAAGTATGTTGAAATATTGTTAAAAGTCAGTTCGTACACTGAAACGGACTATTTTAGCAAAAATAAATTTGCTAATATGATGAAAAACGTTTTTATTACAGGTGCTTCTTCTGGTATCGGTAAAGCTACTGCCCTATATTTTGCTAAAAAAAACTGGCAAGTAGCTGCTACTATGCGCCATCCCGAAAATGAAAAAGAATTGCTTAACTATTCAAATATCAGGCTTTTTCGCCTTGATGTTACCCAAACCGAAAGCATTGAAAATGCTCTTAACGAAGCAATTGCTATATTTAAAACCATTGATGTATTAGTAAATAATGCCGGCTATGGTGCAGTGGGGATTTTTGAAAAGGCAAATCCCGAACAAATTCAACGACAATTCGACACAAATGTTTTCGGCTTGATGAATGTTACCCGGCTTTTTCTACCACTCTTCAGAAAACAAAAATCAGGAACAATCATCAACATTTCGTCAGTTGGCGGACGGATAACTTTTCCGGTTTACAGTGTTTATCATGCCACAAAATGGGCTGTTGAAGGATTTTCGGAATCGTTACAATACGAGCTGCGACCATACAATATTCGCATAAAACTTGTGGAGCCGGGGGCAATAAAAACCGATTTCTATTCACGTTCAAAAGATGTTTTTCGGAAAGCCGGTTTAGAAAACTACACCGATTATGAAAAAATTGCGTTTACAAATGCCGACAAATTCGGGCAGAAAGCCCCAGGCCCCAATACGGTTGCAAAAACTATTTATAAAGCTGCTCTTAATCATTCGAAAAAATTGCGTTATCCTTCAGGAACCGATGCTAAAGCTCTGCTGACGCTTCGGAAACTCATTCCGAATTCTTGGTTTTGTGCTTTGATTCGTAGAGTTATTGAAAAAAAATAAATACAATAGCTGCCAAAAATAAACTTTACCATAGAGTAAATTTTACAGCTAAGTTCTAAAATACGCTAACAGCTTTGTTTCATTGCAGACTGGGTTTCCAAGGCGGCATATTTTTTTTACACAAATGGATTCGTCGTCGCAACCACTGCCGATAAACCATAAAATGTCAACTTCCGAAATCGAACCGTCTTGCTCAACAACAAATCTAACATACACTGTTCTTTGAATTCCCGATTCTTTAATTTGTTGCGGATATTGAAATTTTTTTGCAAAATCTTTCGTCAGATCGTTATAACCTCCTGTAAATTTATGCATTTTCGCTAATGCCTCAAAGGGAATATTATCATCAATTTTCCATCTTTGGGAAAAGATTAATCAAGAACTTTTGTTCCGTCATTGGCACCTGCATCAATTTCGAGAAAGTTGTTTATTAATGAAGAATTATCCATAATGTGGATATTGACTATACATCACACGGGATAAATCAGGACATTTTCATTTTTAAAAAATCGGAACTTCATCTGTTTATAATTTTGTATCTTACTGATCTATTTAGTTTTATGTTTTGTCATAATTTTCGGCTCCGCAATCGAAAATTATGCCAAAACGGTGCTGACATTTTTTGTACCACGGGTTTAAACCCGTGGAATGGCAAAGCCATTATTCCACAGGTTAAACACCAGTGGCTATTATTATTACGCTCCTTCGGAGCTCTATAATCATTCTTCTGTGCGTCGAATTTATTTATCATGGGGGGATTCATGTCAATAAATTCTTTAAATCGGCCTTGCATGTTTGATTAAGTGATTAGAAGAATCCGGTTACGGTTTTATGAAATTTGTCAGGGATTTCATAATATTTTGTATACAGTTTTTTCTTCTCTGAAAATGTATAAATTTATTCCGTTTTAAGTATAGCAAGGCAAAAATTACCCGGCATTTTGTGATATGTACAACAATAGTAACCAAGTATCAAAACAGGGATGATGAAGAATATCAACAACATCTTCTTTAATACTCTAACAGAAAAAAGATTTTATTATGAAAAAAATTTGAATGTTCATTAAATCCACCTCATCGTATCATGTTGATTCTTAGTATTGTAAGTCGGATGAATAATTACGAAAATTTTAACCCAACAAACACTCTACCCTAATAAATTATTAATAATTAAGTGTTTATAACTTGTTCCTGTAAAATTGAAAGAGTTGGCCTATTTATTTGTACTTTTGGCGGCTGAATAGTTACGCCCATTTAAATCTATCGGTTCATCAGTAAGGTGTCTATGATATGATATAAAAAAAACCTGACATATCATCGGAATGTTCAACCCCTTTGTTTAAAAAGAATTGTTTCAAATCACTATTTTTCTACTGTCCCCAATTTATTACGAGACCACATTCCAAAAGGAAAATGGAGTCTGCTTGTTGCTACGTCTTCAGGTAAAATCATGTAATTATATTTCAATATATCCTCAGTCATTTGGTCAAGATATTGAAAGATTTCTTCAAGGGTATTTGGTTTTCCTTTCGGTTTTTCATTATTTCGTCCAAACGATAAGATAGAACGAACAGTAAAAATAATTATAAGTGTTTTTTTCATGCAACTTTATTCTCTTTTCTTGCGTTACCGCCAACGGATGGCAATATGAAAAGTTGGGCGTTTTGGAACACTAAACTTTCAATTTATCACGATGTTTATTTGATATTAAAATGCTCATATCACTATCTGCCCATTTTTTTATATTGCGTGTTAGCCAAAGTGCTTTGCTCTTTATTCTGTAATTATTATCTTTTCCTTCACTATTAGTTTATTTTTTTCTGTGACTAAGAGATAATAAAGTCCCGATGGCAGATTGTGTCTGTATAAAATAAATGTTCGACCTGTATTCCCTTCTGTCTGATTAACAACTTGACCGAAAGAATTATAGATTGTGATTGTTGAGTTATTTAAAAGGAAGTCTGCTTTTAAAGTCGTTTGAGACGAAAATGGGTTAGGGGAAATAGAAATCTTTTTTCCTATTTTCTTCCCTTCTATTCCACTACATAATTGCCGTTCCATCGAGTAAGTTAGTATATCGTCAATCATCCATCCTTCCTTGTGCGTGTCAATACTATCTGATATAAAAGTAAAGCGAATCATCAGGCTATCAGGAGGAACAATAATTGTATCTAATCTCACTGGAAAATACCATTGCCAATTAAATAGGGACAATATCCATCCGTCAGATTTTCCTGATGTAATTAAATCATGAGCTGTGTAATTACCGGTTGTTTCATGAAAATCGTAATCCCACCAAAATCGTGACCCCCAAGGGGATACGTTATTCGTGTCTGAAACAGTTACCCAGGAATTACCACCATCATAAGACGCATCAATAATTCCTTTGTCGGTTAGCGTGTCCGTATCGTATTTATGCCAAAATTCCATGCTTGTATAGCAAGTAACAGTATATGGGTGTCTAATTACATAAATAAAAACAGATGTGTCATTTGGTATGTAATTATTTATTGAATCCGTGAGAATTGCTTTTGTTCCCGAATGAGCAGAATCAAAAAATAATTTACTCGGAGTTCCTATCTGCCACATGTTATTACTCGAAGTATCAATTAAAATTGTAGATGTTGGAGTTTCAAAAGAAACAGAATCATATGTGTATTGCGCATTTGTTTTCATAGATGTAAATACTAATAAAAACAAAACAATCAGAGGAAACAGTTTTTTTTTCATAATACTAATTTTTTAATTATTTGGAATCATTTTTTTGCATTTTGGCTAACTACCGGATATACGCAACCTGAAGTACGGATATTTCCGTTATATCATAAGTGTTATTTATTTTAAACGCCTGACTTTCAGTATTTATAAAAATATCATGATGTTTCATATTATGTAGTTTTAGTGAGTAATGGCACAAAGTTAATACTATTTTTCATAATTTAAAATTAAATGTTTAAAAAGTCACCCGAGCTTTTGATCATGCTGATCTTTTTAGTGCTCACATGAGTATATATCTCTGTGGTTTTACTGCTTTTATCTCCGGGTAGTTCTCGATTATACCGGGCTATACACATTAGGCTACAACTTGTCTCTCTGCTACCGCTCTATCAGCAAAGTGTCAATGGTTATCCACCGCAGTTGCCGCACGATTGCATCCTGTAGTTTTACTTAATAACAATAATATCATCCAACATTCCTTTTTCTTTTTGGCAATAATGTAAACTGTCAATTATTACGTCTTCGTATTCGTTTCTTGTAAATACATCTAACCGCTCCACTACTGCAAAACTTATAAAATAAGTTCCTTCCGCATTATGAAATTTGTAATTTCTA
>QIKE01000005.1 GCA_003232915.1 Bacteroidota bacterium
TAAAATACAATAATAAATAAGTAATTCTAAAACTTAAAGCAATTGACAAAAAGTATGTTACACTTTAGGAAGAAATAAAATTGCAGCTTAAAGAATCTTTACGTCTTAATTTTTCGTATAAAATTTTATTTTAGACGAAACCGATTTTTTATATATTTGACAAACATTTTAAAAATAATTCTCTTATGAATATTACGATGGTAGGAACAGGCTATGTTGGCTTGGTTACAGGTGCCTGTTTTTCAGAAGTAGGTATAAATGTTACCTGCGTTGACATTGACGAAAAGAAAATAGAAAACCTGAGAAAAGGTATTCTTCCTATTTACGAACCTGGTCTTGAAGACCTTGTTTCGCGCAATTACGAAAAAGGAAGACTGAATTTCAGCACCAACCTTTCCGAATCACTCGACGATGCCGATGTGGTTTTTGGTGCCGTAGGCACACCTCCCGACGAAGACGGCAGTGCCGACTTGAAATACGTTATAGAAGTGGCACGAGAAGTAGGATGCAATATGAAAAAATACCTGCTTATGGTTACCAAAAGCACTGTGCCGGTGGGTACCGCAGAAAAAGTTAGGGAAGCCATTCAAAAAGAATTAAATAATAGAGGCGAAAAAATTGATTTCGATGTGGCCTCTAATCCTGAGTTCCTCAAAGAAGGTGCTGCCGTTGACGATTTTCTTAAACCCGATCGTATTGTCGTTGGCACCGACTCGGAAAAAGCACGTAAAATAATGGAAAAACTCTATAAGCCCTTTACGATGAACGGACACCCTGTTATTTTTATGGACATTGTTTCGGCTGAAATGACCAAATATGCAGCCAACTCAATGCTTGCTACCAAAATCAGTTTTATGAACGACATTGCTAATCTCTGCGAAATTGTTGGTGCCGATGTTAATTCCGTTCGTAAAGGTATCGGTAGCGACCGCCGTATCGGCGCTTATTTTATTTATCCCGGTACCGGTTACGGGGGTTCTTGCTTTCCAAAAGACGTAAAAGCACTTATCAAATCCGCTGAAAAACACGGCTACAATATGGAAGTTCTTAAAGCCGTTGAAAATGTTAACGAACGTCAAAAGTTAATTCTTTTTGCAAAAGCTACAACTTATTTTAATGGCAATCTATCTGGCAAAACCTTTGCTATGTGGGGATTGTCATTTAAGCCACATACCGACGATATGCGTGAGGCTCCTTCGCTGGTTATTATCCGCAAATTATTGAACGCCGGCGCCAAAGTAAAAGCTTACGACCCCGTCTCCTTTGAAGAAGCAAAACGAATACTCGGCGATAGCGTCGAACTTGTTACCGATCAATACGAAGCCTTAATTGATACCGATGGCCTCTTTCTCGTAACTGAGTGGCCCGAATTTAAATTTCCGAATTTTAATGTGATGAAAAAATTATTGAAAACTTACGTTATTTTCGACGGTAGAAACATCTACGATCCAGAAGAACTAACAAACTGTGGTTTTGATTATTTCGGTATCGGAAGAATAAAAATAAAATAAAATTTTATGAACTTAAAATGTCCCTAAGCAAGTTTTTTAGGGGTATTTTTTACCTGAAAAAAATATGAAACGAATTCTTGTTACCGGTGGAGCCGGCTTTGTAGGTTCTCATCTTTGTCAACGCCTCCTCAACGATGGCAACGAAGTAATTTCTTTGGATAATTATTTTACTGGACAAAAGCGAAATATCGTCCACTTGATGAACAACCCATATTTTGAAGTTGTTCGTCACGATGTTACCAAACCCTTTTTTATTGAAGTGGATGAAATTTATAATCTTGCCTGTCCTGCCTCACCTATTCATTACCAATACAATCCTATAAAAACGGTAAAAACTTCGGTGATGGGAGCTATTAATATGCTGGGACTTGCCAAAAGAATAAAGGCTAAAATTTTGCAAGCTTCTACTAGCGAAGTATATGGCGACCCAGAAGTGCATCCGCAAGTTGAAAGCTATTGGGGACACGTAAACCCCATCGGAATCCGTTCGTGTTACGACGAAGGCAAACGTGTGGCCGAAACCTTGTTTATGAATTATTATCACCAAAATAATGTTAAAATAAAGATTATAAGAATATTCAATACTTATGGCCCGCACATGCATCCCCATGACGGCAGAGTGGTTTCAAATTTCATTATCCAAGCCCTAAAAGATGAAAACATTACTGTTTACGGCGACGGACAACAAACCCGAAGTTTTCAGTTTGTTGACGACCTGATAGTTGCAATGCTTGGTATGATGGCCACAGGTGATGAATTTATAGGTCCCGTAAATACCGGTAATCCCGATGAATTTACTATACTCGAACTGGCAAGGAAAGTAATTGATCTCACCGGAAGCAAATCGAAAATTATCTACAAACCTTTGCCTCAAGACGACCCTACGCAACGCAAACCCGACATTACCCTTGCTAAAGAAAAACTAAACTGGAAACCGAAAATAAAACTCGAAGTCGGCTTAAAAAAAACTATTATTTATTTCGAAAAATTGTTGAAAGAAGACAATACCATTTGATATGCCAAATATTTTAATTACGGGAAGCAACGGACAATTAGGCTCGGAAATAAAAGACCTTGCCAAAAGCTATAAGGAATTTTCGTTTACTTTTACCGATGTCGAAGAACTTGATTTAACTGATAAAAAGGCTATTGCCAGTTTTTTCGAAAATGGAAATTTCGACTATTGCATTAATTGTGCCGCTTATACTGCCGTTGACCAAGCCGAAGACCAAGAAACACTTGCCGAATTTATCAACAGCACAGCGGTGAGCTACCTCGCCGAAGCTTGCAGTCAACACAATACCTTGCTCGTTCATATTTCCACCGATTATGTGTTCGACGGCAACCATTATAAACCTTACGTTGAAACTGACCTGCCTGCACCCGATTCGGCCTATGGACGTACCAAATTCAAAGGCGAACAACAAGTTTTAAAAAAATTAGTTAATGTGATTATTATCAGAACATCGTGGCTTTATTCAGTCTATGGAAACAACTTTGTGAAAACTATGCTCCGGCTCGGAAAAGAGCGTGAGAAACTTGGAGTAGTTGTTGATCAAATAGGCACACCTACTTATGCCGGCGACCTTGCAAAAGCCATTTTGGATATTTTACAGGAAAATAAAAGCAATACTATTAATGAAATTTACCATTATAGTAACGAAGGCGTTATTAGCTGGTACGATTTTGCTAAAGCCATTATGCATCAAGGACAGAGAAATTGTAGTGTTTATGCCATTGAGTCGAAAGACTTTCAGTCCAAAGCCAACCGCCCCTTTTACAGTGTGTTGAACAAAACAAAAATAAAAACCGATTTCGGTATTGAAATACCCTTTTGGTTTGATAGTTTGAAAAAAGTAGTGGCTGAATTAGAGAAATAATTTAATATTATTTAGTGGGTAATTAAAGAGTAATCTAAAACTTGATTAAAATAAAAATATAATGAATACACCTTTCGACTCTGAAATAATAAAAAAAGCCAACAGTTGGCTTGGAGGCAATTACGATGAAGAAACTAAAAAAGCCATACGCAAGATGATGAAAGACAATCAGCAGGAGTTTACCGATGCGTTTTATAAAGATTTGGAATTCGGTACCGGTGGCTTGCGCGGTATTATGGGAGCGGGATCGAACCGAATGAACAAATACACAGTTGGTACTGCTACACAGGGATTTACAAATTATCTGAAAAAAAATTTCTCCGAGTTAGAACAAATTAAAGTAGCGATTGCCTACGATTCGAGAAACAATAGTCGCTATTTTTCCCAAATTACCGCTGATGTATTTTCGGCCAATAATATCAAAGTATTTTTGTTTGACGGCCTGCGTCCCACGCCCGAACTATCATTTGCCATTAGGCATTTGGGTTGTCAGGGTGGTATTATGATAACGGCATCTCACAATCCTAAAGAATACAACGGTTACAAAGCATATTGGGACGACGGCGGACAGCTAATTAGTCCACATGACAAAGAAGTAATTGCCGAAGTAAACAAGATCGAAAGTATTGATGATGTTCGTTTTGATGGAAACAACGCACTAATTGAAACCATAAGCAATGAAATAGACAGGGTTTATCTTGCAAAGGTAAAAGCTTTGTCGCTTTCACCTGAAGTTGTTCAACGACAAAAAGGCTTTAACATTGTTTATACTCCACTTCATGGTACGGGTATCACACTTGTTCCAAAATCATTAAGTAATTTCGGTTTCGAGAATGTGCATATTGTTAAAGAACAAGCCATAGCTGATGGTAATTTCCCCACTGTAAAATCGCCAAACCCCGAAGAACCTGCTGCACTCGAAATGGCCATCACCCAAGCCAAAGCCATCGGTGCCGACCTTGTGATGGCTACCGACCCCGATGGCGACCGTGTAGGTATCGCTGTACCTATGGCCGATGATTTTGTTCTACTCAACGGAAACCAAACAGCTAGTTTAATGATTAATTATCTTTTGACAAAATGGAAAGAAAACAACAAACTTACCGGCAACGAATTCATTGTTAAAACAATAGTAACTTCCGAACTACTTGCCAACTTGGCCGAAAAATACAAAGTGGAGCATTACGATGTACTCACAGGTTTTAAATACATTGCCGACATTATCAAACGTTTCGAAGGCCGTAAAACTTTTATCTGCGGCGGTGAAGAGAGTTACGGATATTTGGTCGGAGATTTTGTTCGCGACAAAGATGCTGTGATTTCCTGCTCAATGATTGCCGAAACGGCTGCTTGGGCTGCCGACAAAGGAGTTTCTTTGTACGAAATGCTCAAAGATATGTATCTCGAATTCGGTTTTTACAAAGAAAAACTAATTTCGGTGATACGAAAAGGTAAAACAGGTGCCGAAGAAATCGTTAAAATTATGGGGAATTTCAGAATCAATCCTCCCAAAAAACTCGACGGTTCTAAAGTTGTGGTTATAAAAGATTATCAAAGTAGCACAAGTAAAAATCTTATCACCAAAGAAGTATCACACATTGACTTGCCAACATCTAATGTGCTTCAATTTTTCACCGAAGACGGCAGCAAAGTGAGTGTACGTCCTTCGGGAACGGAACCAAAAATCAAGTTTTATTTCGGTATTAAAGGGAATTTGAAACGCCGAGAAGATTTTGATATCGTAAATGAAGAACTTTCCAACAAAATTGATAGGATTATTAAAGAATTCGATTTGTAAATACTTAAGTTCTGCCATTGGTTTCAATAGAAACCGGCAAGGTTTATTTATTCAACAGTTTCACTTCAAAAATAAGTGTGGTATAAGGTTTTATTTGGTTGCCACTACCACTGTCGCCATAAGCCAAACTCGAAGGCACTATCAACACGGCTTTTTCGCCTTTATGCATAAGTTTAATACCAATTTCCCAACCTTTTATAACGGAATGCGTTCCGAGCTGAAAGCTAAAAGGTTTTTTATCGTTAAAGTTATCTTGTAAAACTTTTCCGTTGATATCGGATAATTTATAGCGAACCTGTACATGAGACGTATCGGAAGGCAATGGGCCGTTACCGGCTTTTTCAATAATATGATAAATTCCGGTAGGTCCGGCTTTTACCTTATAATTATGACTTCGCAAATAATTATTAATTTTAGCTTTTTCGATAGCTTGTTGTCGTTGTTTTTCCTGCTCTTTTTTAAGCTGTTTTTCTTGTCGATCTTTTTTAAGTTCGGCAAGCGTTTTAAACTTATTCAAACTTATCTCATATACAATTGTAGTATAAGGTTTTACTGCAGGCAGACGACCAATGCTTCCGATACCTATTTTTGACGGGACAATTAGGCGGACTTTTTCGCCAAGATGCATTTTCGCCAACCCAAGCATTAAACCTTTGGTATCGAAATCTTTTCCGAATTCGATATCTATCGGTTCGTTGGTTCTATCCCAGAGTATGGTCCCGCCAATGGTTTGCACTTTCATAGTAACAGTACAAACATCACCTTTTTTGGGTCGACGACCTTTGCCTTTTTTCAATGGAATAAAATATAAGCCTGAAGTATCGGGTTGTATTGTAATCTTATTTTTTTTTAGATAGTTTTTCAAGGCAACTTGCTCTTTATTTTTTAATGTTTGCAAATAAGCTTGTTGGGTTTGAACCTTTTTGAGTTTTACGTCGAAATACATAGGTGTACCCGAATGAACATAAGAAGGTAGTTTTTTCATCATAGCTGTTTTCATAAAAAACGAATCGGCCACCACTTTAAAAGTCATTGAATCGCCAGGCGACATTAGTTTCAAACCGTCGTAAATATCACCTTGAAACAAAGGTTTTATCATAGGGAACATCAATGGCTCATTGAGTTTATCGCTGTTAAACAAAACCGTATCGGGAAGATAATAACGCATCTTTATAGTAACGAGATCATTCAATTTGGGATGTACTGTATCTCCCGAACGGTAATATACATGATATAGCACCTTGTTATCGCCTTTAGTAAACGATAGCACTTCTTTTTTCGGACGTTTACACGATACCAATGCAATGAGTATCAGCAGACCGATAACAAAAAACTTTTGTGTTTTCATAAAACAGTATATAAAAAATGCTCTTTACCCGGCAAAAATAATAGCCTTAACGGTAAAGAGCACGTTTTTAAGATAATTTAAAACTACTTATTTTTTCTTTGGGCTTCCTTTTGTAAAATCAAGGAGTTCCACATCGAAAACAAGAGTAGAATAAGGTGCGATAGGCCCCATTTGTCGTTGGCCGTATGCCATTTCTGAAGGAATGATAAGGGTAGCTCTGCCGCCTTTGCGCATCATGATAATACCTTCGTCCCAACCTTTGATAACTTTACCTTCTCCAAGGACAAATTCAAAAGGTTTTTTACGGTCTCGTGAACTGTCGAATTTTTTGCCGTTAAGTAAAGTTCCAGTATATTGTACTTTTACTTTATCGCCTGATTTCGGATGAGGTCCATGGCCTTTTTTTGTACTAATAAAATAAATGCCGTCTTTTGTAGGTTTTACTTTAACCTTGTGGTCTTTTAGGTAAGCTTCACGTTTGGTAGCTTCTTCGTTTTTCAGCTTTTCTAATTTAGCATTTTGCTCATTCTTAATTTGTGCCGCAGTTTTCAGTTCCAGTAACTTGATGTTGAAAAAAACTACTTTAGCCGAATCAAGACCCTTGGGACGAGGCATATGAAACAATTTTCCAAATACCGAATCGGCATTACACAAAAAACGGGCACTATCGCCGGGGTGCATCATAGCAAGTCCTTCGTAAATATCGCCTTTAAAGGCTGAAGAACGCATAGGGATTTTCATCGCCTTGGGGAGTTTTGCACTATTAAACATTGTTGAATCGGGTTTTATGGTGCCGTATTTCATACTCACCACCATATAATCGCCCATCTTAACGCTTGTAGTATCCTTACTTTTTGTAAAAAATTTGTAATACAATCCGTTATTGGTTTTAGTAAACCCAGGATATTCACTTGTTTTATGTTTACAAGCACTAAAAAACATGCCGGACAACAGGCCGGCCGCAATAAAAAACATTAATTTTTTCATAATAAAATAATTATTTAAGAACCTTTAATTCAACATCATATACTATTGGCATGCGAGGTGGAATTTTTTTTTCGTCGCCAAGCAAACCGTAGGCAAGGTGCGAAGGTAATACGAATTTTGCCTTGTCGCCCACCTTTAATAATAAAATTCCTTCTTCGAGTCCGCTTTCTATTCCACCATGGCCTATTTCAAAAACTTTCGGACCGTCTTGATCCGATGAATACACCTTATCGCCGGTTATCAAATATATGGTATAATCAATAACGGCAATTTTTCCTTTTGTAGCACGTGGCCCGTTTCCATGCTTGTAAATCATATAGCGCAATCCGGTACCTGTTGTTTTCATTTTCCAATGATGCCGGCTCACATAATTATCAATATCGTGCTGTTCTTGAACAACAAGGTATCTGTTAGCTTTAATAAGCGATTTTTCCGGAACCCGATTTTTTTTCACTGTCTGCTGTTCGAGTGTTTCGCTATCACAACCTGCCATCAACAAAAAAATAAAAACAACAATAGAAAAAACACTTTTCATTAGAACGTCAATTGATAATCCAAATCCTTTTTGTATTGTGCCAACACCTCTTTTAATTTATCAAGTGTTTCCTGCAAATTCAATTTCGAATTTCCACCGGCAGCATTTTTATGGCCTCCTCCGTCGAAATTGGCACGGGCAAGTTGATTTACCGAAAATGCACCTTTCGAACGGAACGAAAGACGCAATGCATCCTCTTTTTCGGTTATTAATATTGCAAGATTAATGTGTTTGATAGATAATGGAAAGTTAACCAATCCTTCGGTATCGCCCACATGATATCGAAACTGCTGCAAATCACTTTTGGTTAGATAAATAACAGCTGTATTCCATTCGTCCCAAACCAACATCCTTTCCGACAATGAAAAGCCGAGTAACCGCAAACGATGTTCCGAAAAAGTATCGTAAACAAATTTGTGGATTTTGCCGGCATCAACACCTCTACCTATCAAATCGGCTGTAATTTCGTAAGTGCGTCGATTATTGCAAGAATAACTAAACGATCCGGTATCGGTCATTATACAAGTATAAAGACATACGGCAACGTTTCGATCTATTATTTCAATTTCGTCTATCTCGTTAATAAACTCATAAACCAACTCACCGGTTGACGAAGTATTTATAATTGAAAAGTAATGGTCAAATTCGCCGGAAGGTTCCAGATGATGATCAATAAGAATTTTAATAGCCCGAGATTTTTTCAAAGCTTCCGACATAGTCCCCACCCTATCAAAATTGTTAAAGTCAAGACAAAAAATTATATCAGCTTCTGTCAAAATTTTTTTTACTTGTTTCGCAACGCTATCATATACAAGCATTGATTTGATCCCCGGCATCCATTGATAAAAATCGGGAAAATGATTTGGCACTACCATTTCAACGATATGCCCCCTTTTTTTTAGAAAATGGTACATGGCCAAAGTAGCACCAATGGTATCACCGTCAGGGTTTTTATGTGCAACAAGTGCTATCTTTTTTGGTGCCAATAGCAGTTTTTTAACTTCTTCTGTCGATTTTCCCTTAAACATAGAAATCGTTAAATTCGTAAAAGGATGCAAAGATATAAAATATCGGCTATTAATTTCAGATTAACGATTGGAAATTTTTACCATTACTTCTAAAATAAAGAAGATCTACTTTTTTAACACATCAAAACAATATCCAACCAATTGTCTGCTTTTGTTAATTTTGCCGCAACAATAAATAATAGAGTTGTGAAATTTCACATTTTGATAATTGTTCCCGTGCTTGTTGTACTATTGTTTTCGGCGGTTGCCGGACAAGGTGTTCGATCGGTAGATAAAAAAGCCAATAAATATTTTTCAAAAGCCCAACAAGCCTATCGAAAAGGCGATGATAGAAAAGCAATTGTTTTTTTAAGCAAAGCGTTAAAATCCGATTCGGCTTTTACAAAAGCCTATTTGTTACTTGGCGATATGGCCAACGACAAAAAACATTATTCACAAGCAATTAAAAATTATAAAAATGTTGTTAAAATCGCTCCTTCGTTTTCCCCATTTATTTATTATGTTCTTGGAAAGCTATATTACCGGACCGGAGCTTATGCCGATGCAGTAGATGTACTTCATTATTATCTTCAAAACAAACCGAAAGAAAAACACAGAGCTAAAATGCTGTGGAAGCGTGCCCATTTTGCAGCAGCAGCCATTCAGTCACCACTTGATGTAACTATCAACAACACCTCCGATTTGATAAACACACAAGGCGACGAATATGTTAATTTTGTAAATGAAAACGAGCAAAAAATGATTTTTACAAGAAAGACAAAAACGGAGACAGAAGAAGGCCTGTCTATATACGACGAACATTTTTACAGTGCTGACAAGCGTAACGGAAAATGGAACATGCCAAAAACCATACTTTTTTACTGGCAAAACAACCATAATCTCGGAGCTATGAGTTTTTCGGTTGACGGACGCCAAATGTATTTTACCGGATGTTATTGGCCACACGGCAAAGGTGGCTGCGATCTCTATTTATCAAACAAAAGAGGGGAGATTTGGCTTGAGCCGCACAATTTAGGAATACCGGTAAATACAGGGCACTGGGAGTCGCAAGCAGTAATATCGTCCGACGGTAAAGAGTTGTATTTTGCTTCAAAACGACCCGAAGGATACGGTGGCTCAGATATTTATCTTTCAAAACGCAACATAAACGGACAATGGGGCACCCCCATAAATCTTGGAACGGCAATAAACACAACGGGCAATGAAATGTCCCCATTTTTATTTGCCGATGATCAAACACTGTATTTTTCTTCCACCGGTAGACTTGGACTTGGTGGTTACGATTTGTTTTTTTCGCGTCGCGACACCAGCGGCAATTGGCTTCCCGCCAAAAACCTCGGCTATCCTGTCAACACACGTTTCAACGAAATTAATTTGTTTATCAATCTTAATGCACGTCATTGCTGGATTTCTTCCGACCGTAAAAATGGTCTTGGAGGATACGATATTTACGATTTTAAAACTCCTGCATTCTTCAAACCTCAAAATATCTTTTTTATAAAAGGAACCGTTTTAAACAAAAAAAACCACCGCCCCTTAGCGGCAAATATACTACTCACTAACCTTTTAACAGATAATCTTTCAGATTCGCTACGTTCCGACCCCGTTAACGGCCGGTTTCTAAGCATATTGCACCGAGGTGTCAATTACGCGGTAAATATCACGAAAAAAGGCTACCTCTTTCTTTCCGACAATATTGATTTGACCGAAGATACAGTTTTCGTAAATATTGAAGATACTTTTTTTCTTCAACCCGTTCAAAAAGGAAGCTTTACAAGACTTGAAAACATTCGTTTCGATTTCGATAAAGCAACATTAAAGAAAAGTTCGTTTCCAGAATTGAGACGTTTGCTCAGTCTGTTAAATAACAATCCCGCTATTGTTATCGAAATATCAGGCCATACCGACAATGTTGGTGGCACCGATTACAATTTGCAACTTTCGGAACAACGTGCTTTGGCGGTGGTTAATTATCTCAAACAAAGCGGTATTGCTTCCTACCGACTACATTACAGAGGCTTTGGCGCAACAAAACCGCTGTGCACTGACAACACCGGAAACTGCCACGCTAAAAACCGACGTACCGAAATAACAATAATCAGTAAAACTTTTAAACCAAACGGCTAACAATAACCATTTCAAAAAAGCATCCATCACCTTATATTTTCCTATAAACCTTTATTTAACAAGCAAGTTACTCTGAATTCACTCTCTTCTATTTTTGTAATTCCTTATGTCATCCAGCATCTTGCAAAAAAGTTCGATTCAATTTACAAAAAAGTTATCAATAATTTTTTTTGAACATTTTTCTCATTGATTTAACGGTTCTTAACAAAGATTTTTATGAAAAGCACAATATACTTGTAGAATTAGAAAAAAATTAATTTAGTTTTGCATTTTAAATGTGTTATTAACGACATGTTTTTTAAACAAGAGTAATTTCACAACAAAACAAGTAACTATAAGATAATTTTTTCACAATGATAATAAATAAGTTTGTTGTTGCAAGGATACCAAAAGTCCATTGCTTTTTATTTCCTTTTTTCTTGTTTTTTCTGATTTCTTACAGTTTAAGTTCCTTCGGGCAAACCGCCGAAGCAGAAAAGAATTTTACACAATGCAAAGCCTGTCATACCATTGGGGGAGGCAGACTTGTTGGCCCTGATTTAAAAGGAGTTACCAGCAAATATCCGCAATCATGGTTAATAAAATTCATTCAGAATTCACAAAACCTTATTAAGTCGGGTGATAAAAATGCCGTAAAAGTTTTCAATGAGTACAACAAAATTCCTATGCCTTCGCATAATCTTACAGATGCTCAGGTGAAGGATATCCTGCTTTACATTAAAAACGGTGGTAAATTGCCTGCAGGAGTTTCAGTCAAAAAAGCACCCATAAAGACTGCTGTGGCTACAACTCAACAGGTAAATCAGGAAGATCGCTACTTTGAACAACAACGAAAAGGAAGTCGAAATCTGACGATATCAGCTATTGTTTTCGGCATCTTATTGTTGCTCAGCATTTTCGATTTACTCTTTTCACATTACCTGAAATCCAAATGGATTCATTATGTAATAATTTTGTCTGCTCTCTGGATTCTTGGTGAGTGGTCGTGGGATTTTACTACCGGCCTTGGCCGTCAGCAAAATTATCAGCCCGACCAGCCCATATGGTTTTCGCATAAAGTACATGCAGGTCAAAATCAAATAAATTGCCAATACTGTCACTTTACCGTAGAAACAAGTATGCATGCCGGGATTCCACCGGCTTCTGTCTGTATGAATTGCCACTCGCAGGTAAAAGAAGGTAAACGGACGGGCAAAAAAGAAATTGCTAAAATTTATGCTGCTATCAAAGAAAAGAAACCGATACAGTGGGTTAAAGTTGATAATCTTCCAGATTTTGTGTATTTTAATCATTCACAGCATGTTAAGGTAGGTAAAATAAATTGTACCGAATGTCATGGCGACGTGGCGAAGATGGATCAGGTAGCCGAGGTACATGAATTAAGTATGGGCTGGTGTCTCGACTGTCACCGTAAACATAAGGTGCAGTTTCGCAGCAATAAGTTTTATGCTGAATATAAAAAATTACATGAAGAGTTGAGAGCAGGGAAAATTGATAAGGTTACGGTTAAAATGATAGGTGGCGAAGATTGTGCAAAATGCCACTATTAAAATGAATTTTATTATAAACTAATTCCATTTCAAGATATTATGGAGAAGAAATACTGGCAAAGTCTGGAAATTTACGATGAAATTGTAAAAAATTCTGTTTCCAATAAAGAATCAATGCCCGAATTTTCCATTGATGGTTTGGATGAAACCGAAATAAAAGGAAAATCAAGTCGCCGCGATTTTTTAAAGATGATGGGCTTCTCGGTGGGCGCGGTGGCACTGGTTTCCAGTTGTCAAATGCCTGTGCGCAAAGCCATCCCGTTGTTAAATCGCCCACAGGAACTTATTCCCGGAGTACCCAATTATTATGCCACTACGTTTTTTGATGGCGATGAGTATTGCAGTATTCTGGTGAAAACTCGAGAGAGCCGGCCTATTAAAATTGAGGGTAATGACTTGTCGCAAATTTCTCAAAGGGGAACTTCAGCAAAAGTACAGGCGTCTGTATTAAACCTTTATGATGACGTCCGCCTAAAAGGACCTGTGAAAGGAGGTAACCAGAACAACTGGAAAACTATTGATGCAGAGATTAAAGGCAAACTTGAAATATTGAAAAATGATGATAAAGAGGTTGTTTTAATGACCTCCACCATTATCAGCCCCACAACACGCAAGCTGATTGACGAATTTGTAATAGCTTATCCAAACGTGAAATGGATACAGTATGACAGTCTACCCATGTCGGCTATGCGAAAAGCCAATAAAATTAATTTCGAAAAAGATACTATTCCTTATTATCATTTTGAAAATGCCGATGTAATGGTCGGTTTTAACGCCGATTTTCTGGGCACATGGCTTATGCCGGTCACTTTTTCCAAACAGTTTTCAAAAGGCCGTAAACTAAAAGACGGACAGACAAAGATGTCGCGTCTCTACCAGTTTGAAACCAACATGTCTCTCACCGGCTCTAATGCCGACTACCGTTATCAGATAAAACCTTCGGAAGAAGCTTCCGTGTTGTTGAAACTATACAATATATTGGCTGAAAAAACCGGAAATGTGGTTTATAATACTACGGAGGTGAAAACCGATGTTTCAAAAGTGGCAAAAGATTTACTCAATTCAAAAGGCAAATCTCTTGTCGTTTCTGGTACCAATGACACGAAAATACAGTTGATGGTAAATGCCATCAACAGTCTACTGGATAATTATGGCAAAACTATTGATTTAAACACTGCTGTCAATCTAAAACAGGGTGTGGAAAGTGATATAATGTTGGCTATAAGTGGGATGCAATCAGGTAAAGTTGGCGGTGTTTTATTTTATAATGTAAATCCTGTTTACGATTGTGTTCATAAAGATAAATTGACAAAAGCACTGAAAAATCTTCCGCTGAAAGTTTCTTTTGCCACCACTATGGATGAAACCGCGCTGCTTTGCGATTATGTTTGTCCTGACAATAACTACCTTGAGTCGTGGAATGATGCGGAACCGATTAACGGGTTTTACAGCTTTACCCAGCCTACTATCCGGCCGATTTTCGATACACGGCAGTTTCAGGAAAGCTTGCTGAGATGGATGGATTCCGATCAATCTTTTTCCGATTATCTTGAAAAGAATTGGGAGGCAATCTTTTTTCCAAAACAAAAAACGTTTAACAGCTTTGATAAATTTTGGTTTAAATGTAAGAAGGATGGGGTTTATAACATAGCGTCAGAAGAACAATCCCAGCCTGTTTTTAAGGGTGGAAAGCTAAAAGCTGAGAAACCGAAAATTGGTGCTCTGGAATTGGCTCTATACGAAAATATTTCAATAGGGACAGGTAGATATTCCAATAACCCATGGCTGCAGGAAATGCCCGATCCTGTTACAACTGCAACTTGGGACAATTATGTTACTGTGTCTCCTGCCTTTGCCAAAGCACAAGGTTTGCAGCAGGAAGATGTAGTAAAAATTAATGACAGTCTGGAACTTCCGGTTTTGATTCAGCCAGGACAAACAGAAGAGACCATAGGTATTGCATTGGGCTATGGCCGAAGTAATGCCGGAAAAGTAGGGGATGGGGTTGGAAAAAATGTTTACGGATTGATAAATATCTCCACCGGGCTGAAAAATTTGCTGGGCACACCCGTAACGTTAGAAAAAACATCTAAAACATATTCACTGGCACTTACCCAAACGCATCATGTTATGGAGGGACGTCCCATTGTGCGAGAAACAGTGCTTAGCTCTTTCATTAAGGATCCTACTTCCGGTAACGAAGAACATGTAAAATTCCTAAAAGATGAAAATTTCAGTTTATATCCCGATCCTAAGTTTAATGCTTTCCAATGGGGGCTGTCCGTTGACCTGAACAGCTGTACCGGTTGCAGCAACTGCGTGATATCCTGTCAGGCTGAAAATAATGTTGCTGTTGTAGGTAAAGATCAAGTAAAACTCGGAAGAATTATGCAATGGATAAGAATAGATCGGTATTATTCTGAAATGTCCGATAATCCGGAAGTGTTTCACATGCCGGTTATGTGTCTGCAGTGTGATAATGCCCCCTGCGAAAATGTTTGTCCGGTTGCAGCCCTCAGCCATAGCGATGAGGGACTAAGTCAGGTTACTTATAACCGATGTATCGGTACACGTTATTGTATGAATAATTGCCCTTACAAAGTGAGGCGTTTCAACTGGTATGAATTTGTAAACAATAATAAGTTTGATTACAACTTGAACAGTGATTTGGGTAAACTTGTGCTCAATCCCGACGTTACGGTAAGACAAAGAGGCGTAGTCGAAAAATGTAATTCCTGTGAGCAGCGTATTCAGGAAAAAAAATTACTGGCTAAATCTGAGAACCGCGAGTTACGTGATGGCGAGATATTAACTGCCTGTCAACAAAATTGTCCTACCGATGCAATTCAATTCGGTAATTTATTGGATAAGGGAAGTAATGTTAGCCGTACTAATGATACCGGAAGGATGTATCACCTGCTCGAATCATTACACACTTTGCCGTCGCAGAGCTATTTAACCAAAGTTAGAAATAAGAAAGCATAATAAAAAATAGTTATGTATAATATAAAAGTCAGAGGCGTATTAATTGAGGGAAATAAGGGATATCACGATATTACTCAGGATGTTACCAACCCTTTGCTTAGTAAAACAACACCTAAGTGGTGGTGGATTGCATCCTTTGTTACTACCTCTATGTTGATTTGGGGAATATGGGGTTTTTATAATACCATTGCTGTGGGCACAGGAACATGGGGGCTAAACAATAGCGTTTCGTGGGGATTTGCTATTATTAATTTTGTATGGTGGATTGGCATCGGGCATGCCGGTACCGCATTTTCCATTTTTTTACTTGTATTACACCAAAGATGGAGAACATCCATAAATAGAGCAGCCGAGGCAATGACTATTTTTGCCGTTATGGCGGCCGGGATGTTCCCGATGATTCATATGGGGCGAATCTGGGATGGTTTTTTTGTTTTTCCATATCCAAACACGAGAGGCCCATTATGGGATAATTTTAATTCTCCCTTATTTTGGGATGTTACGGCTATCAGTACTTATCTTACCGCTTCTTTTTTGTTTTGGTATGTAGGAATGATTCCTGACTTTGCCAGTATTCGCGAAAGAACCGTTTCAATAGTAAAAAAGAAAATTTACGGTATTCTTAGTTTAGGATGGCTTGGCTCGGCACGAGGCTGGCTGCGTTTTGAGTCGGCTGCCTTACTGATGGGGGGATTGACAGCTCCCCTCGTTGTTTCTGTCCATTCAATTGTTGCTATGGACTTTGCCGCCGGTATTGTTCCCGGTTGGCACTCTACAATTTTTCCACCCTTTTTTGTGGTTGGGGCTATCTTTTCGGGTTTTGCTATGGTACTTACTTTGATGATTATCGTTAGAAAAGTTTACAAATATGAAGAATACGTAACTCAGCGACACCTAGACGCTATTGCCCGTGTGTTGACATTCGTTTCTTTAATTATGGGAGTGGCATATATTTCTGAAATATTTGTTGCATGGTATTCAAATTCACCCTATGAAATGTATGTCTTCTTTAAAAACAGGGCAATAGGAGATTATGAGTTTGAATTTTGGGCAATGATTACTTGTAATGCTATTATTCCACAATTGTTTTGGTTTAAGAAAATTCGAAAAAATATTACCATGGTCTTCATTATCAGCATTTTTATTAATATAGGAATGTGGTTTGAACGTTTTGTAATTGTAGTAACGTCCCTTTCAAAAACATGGTTGCCTTCAACATGGCATAGTTATACACCTACGCTTACCGAAGTTGCCATATTTGTAGGAACGCTGGGATTTTTTATTATGGGAATACTTATGTTCTTACGATTCCTACCTATGATGGCTATTAGCGAGTTGAAAGGAGTACTAAAAGAAACAAGTATTGTAAAAGAAAACACAAAAAGTCATGAAGAATAAAAGTCAAATTTTGGGTGTTTTTAATGACCCTGATGTAGTGAGCACAGCCGTGGATGAGCTACTGCGCAACAATATACCGATAAAGGATGTTTTTTCACCATTTCCATTGGAACATGTTTGGAAGAAATTAAATATGAAAACCCGTATTCCTTATGCTACTTTCTTATATGGCGTCTTAGGAACGGTAGCCACCTTTGCTTTTCTTTATTGGTCTTCCGTGATTAATTATCCTCTGATTTTTGGGGGTAAGCCAACCGATTCTTTATCTTTTGTGATTATAATGTTTGTGCTTGCTATTCTTTCCGGGGTTATTTTTACACTTGCTACTTATTTGATTCGGGAGAAATTATGGCCTGGAAAAGTAGTAAACCTGCCCGACCCCCGAAGTACGGATGACAAGTTTGTGATAGTAATTGAAAAAGATATGGATATGGACGAGGCTACCGTTCGACAAATTGATGAGTTGTTGAAAAAAAGCGGTGCGACGGAAGTAAATATGAGCAATGTTTGATGCATTTATAAAATTATTAAAATGAAAAATAGTTCATTACTTTTTATTCTTTTGCTATTCCTGATGGCCTTTACAGCCTGTATTCGGGACAAGAATAATCCTGGATATGCCTATATGGGTGAACATGATATGTATTATACCAAGTTTGATAAAGCATACAGCCCGAACAAAATTTTACCCAACGGGCAAACCAACCAGCCTCCTGCCGAAGGTAGTATTGACAGGGGAAGTTCCTTTTTCCCTTACCACCCTAAAAATATAGGTGAAAAGGTTACCGATCAGGCGAAAGCGGGAACGGAATTGCAAAATCCTGTTCAGGATAATGCTGCCAATCTCGCTGAAGGAAAACGTCAATATGAAATATTTTGTTTGGACTGCCATGGTGCGGATGCAAAAGGAGATGGCCATTTGTACACAGCCAAACTTTTTCCGGCCAAACCCCGTGATTTAACAAGCAGCTACGTTCAGAATATGCCCGATGGCTCTATTTTCTTCATTATTACCGAAGGTTCTATTTCGGGATTGATGGGGCCACATGGGACGCAAATTCCTACGAAAAATCGTTGGAAGATTGTTAATTACCTAAGATCATTAGTAAAAAAATAATACCATTGACTATTAAAATTTATTCTCATGGATAAGAAACTTTATGTTAGCCGATCGTTTAAAAATATAATGATAGTCCTGATAATACTAGGGCTTGCAGCTGTAGCCACAGGATTTATTACTGGGGCTACTACCAGAACATGGGCTAATCTTTTGCTTGAAAACTTTTTCTTTCTTTCGATTACGTTAGGTGCCCTTTTTTGGATGGCCATTCAGGCAGTTACAAATTCCGGCTGGTCGGCTGCTTTTGTGCGTGTCCCACAAGCTATGGTCAGTTATCTTATAGTGGCTGCAATTTTGTGGATTGTTCTCTTTTTTGGAATTCCCAATTTGTTCCTCTGGGCACGTCATGGAGCTGATTTGCACGACGCAGCGCTGGCACATAAATCACCTTATCTGAATGTCCCCTTTTTCATAATCAGGATTACTGTATTTTTTGTATTGTGGATTTTTCTCGTGTGGCGTATCAGAAAACTTTCTCAGAAAGAAGATCAAATAGGCGGCATGGTTTCTTTTAATAAAATTGAACTTCTATCAAAAGTTTTCATTTTTGTACTCGCCATATCTTTCGTTTTTGTTGGGATTGACTGGCTTATGTCATTGGATGCCCACTGGTTTAGTACTCTTTTTGCTGTTAAATTCTTTATTTCAGCCTTTTACCATGGCTCGGCTTTCATACTTGGTGCTGTAATTATTCTGAATAAGCTCGGCTATTTCCCGTTTCTAAATAAAGATCATCTGCATAATTTTTCTAAATATATTTTTATGCTTAGCATTATGTGGGGCTATATGTGGTTTGTTCAATATTTACTTATTTGGTTTGGAAATATTCCGGAAGAAACTGTTTATTTCCATATGAGAAGAGTGGAAGGTTTTCAAGGGTTTTTTTATGCTGAGATTTTCATTAATTGGCTCTTCCCGTTTCTTTTCTTGATGTGGAACCGCCTGGCCAAAAATGCTAATGCTTTGTTGATTACTGTTGCCGTTTTGTTTGTAGGTCAGTGGATTGAAATTTATAATGCCATTATTGCCGAAACCGTACATAAAGTGGTATTCGGATATCTTGAAATTGGTGTATTTGTAGGCTTTGCCGGGTTGTTTTTGCTAATTGGCGCTATTTCGCTTTCCAAGCATCCTATGGTTGCCAGAAATCATCCTTATTTGGAGGAAAGTTTTTCATTAGAAGATTATAAAGATAAATATTAATGGGGGAAATCCATATCTTAAAGAAAGCTCCTGGTCATTTAGACAGGAGCTTTTTTTATTTGAATAATATTTTGTAATTTTGCTTATTATGCCAAAAGTGAAATTAAAAAAGGGGTGCGCAAAGTATTTTTTACAGCTATTTCAGGCTTTTAGTCTTGATGTGGTGTTGGGTGCATTGGCTATGGGAAGTTTTGCTTCAAAAATTATGGGAATACACCCTAAAACCGGTTGGTATTTCGTGCTCGCTGCCGCAGTTTGGATTATTTATACAACCGACCATTTAATCGACGGTTTATTTGTGCAAAACAATGCTAGCCTATTCCGACATCAACTGCATTTTATTTGGCGAAAACCAATCATCGTATTAGTAATCCTGTTAGCTATTTCTTCTTTTTTGTATAGTTTGTGGTATTTGAATAGCACCATCATTTTGGGAGGCTTGATTCTTGCTTTGGGAGTTACCATATACCTGGTTTTAATTTTATTGGTAGCAAACAAAAGGAACTTTTATTTCCAAAAAGAATTTTTCATTAGTATATTTTACGTATTAGGTATTTGGCTAGCACCTTTAGTGTGGTATGCAAAGATACCCGATACGCAGATGCTTATAGTTTTTATTTTGTTTGTGGTGTTGGTATGGTCAGAAGGTTTAACGGCATCCACATTTGACTTTGATGCCGATAGACAGGATAAACATCAGAGTTTCAGTACACACTTCGGTAAAAGTAAAACTAAAAAATTTGTAAATGGCTTATTGTCAGCTACCTTATTGGTTTCTCTTTATTTTGTATATAAATCATCTGAAATAAAATATCAACTTTCTTTCGGCCTATTAATCATTATGACGATATCATTATTTATTTTCAATTATTTAAGTTCTAATTTAAAAAAATGGCATTCGTTTCGTGCATTTGGCGAGATAATTTTCTGGCTTCCGGCATTATTTTGTTTTTTCTAAAATTTCAATCTGGCATCAAATTTTTTCAAAACATAAAAGCAACTATCTCTATACTGTCCAAAAGGATTTTTTTTGCAAAAAACAATAACTATGACTGATTTTACCGATGATATAACTTTGAAAAAACCTATTATTGAAATGCTTACGGTAGCTAACGAGTATTGTTATTATTTTGAGCATATTCAAGAAAAGCAGGCAATGGAAATAATTGAATTTATGTACCGCATAGGCCCCTTGTTATATTTAAAAGGGACCTTAATTCCGTTTGTGGAAGTAGAATATTCCGAAGCCAACGAGCGCTATGTTACGCTTGAACAATGGGAAACACTTTTTTATTCGTTGCGTGAGAAATTTGCGTCGAAAGATGAGTTTTGGATTATCGACCCTCAATACGTCAACGAAAACGAACCGTTAAAAGCCAGTCTTTCTGAAAATATTTGTGATATTTATCAAGATTTAAAAGATTTTGTTTTACTTTATAAAAAAAATACCGTTGCCGCCCGTCAGAATGCTGTTCACGAAATAAAACATTTATTTGCAACACATTGGGGTTATCGTATCGCCACAATGCTAGCAAAAACACATCACTTGATGCACGAAGACGAAGCCGAGCCTCCGGAGTTTCTCCTTTCGCCCGACACATTTTATTAAAAACAAATCGTAAATACCTTGTTGCAGGTATTTCTTTTATAGAAAAATTATCGGTTTTTTGCATCGAAATTTGAATTTATGACACTGGCAGACTTAATAAACGGGGAAAAGGCCATTATACTAAAAGTTAGAGGTCGGGGAGCCTTTCGCAAACGCATAATAGAAATGGGCTTTGTGGTAGGCAAACAAGTGATTGTAGTTAGAAATGCGCCTCTGAAAGATCCTATCGAATACAATATTATGGGCTATGAAGTTTCGCTGCGCCAAAGTGAAGCTGCATTAATTGAAGTTACGAAAGACCTCCGAAACAAAAGCAAGGGGAATCATTTTGAAGGTACCATTGAATTAGAACACTCGCTAAGCCTGATACCACATCTGATTGATAAAACCATTAACGTGGCATTGGTTGGAAATCCCAACAGCGGGAAAACCACTATTTTCAATTATGCCTCTCACTCGAAAGAAAAAGTCGGCAATTACGGCGGGGTAACTATCAACGCCAAAGAAGCCAAATTTAAACACAAAGGCTATACTTTTATTCTTGTCGATTTGCCAGGAACTTATTCCATAACGAGCTATACTCCCGAAGAACTTTTCGTACGCAACCACTTGATCAACGAATTACCCGACATCATACTCAACGTGGTTGACAGTTCAAACATCGAACGCAATCTTTATCTTACAACGCAACTTGTGGACATGGATTTGAAAGTAGTGATAGCGCTCAATATGTGGGACGAATTTAAAGACAAAGGCGACGAATTCGATTATCAGGCTCTTGCAAAAATGATTGGTATTCCGATGGTTCCTACCATAGGCGCCGATGGAAAAGGATTTGGCGATCTGTTCGACAAAATTATTGAAGTTTACGAAGACCAAGAATCAATCGTCAGACACATTCATATCAATTACGGAAAGCGTATCGAACTATCTATTCGTGAGTTGCAAAAAATGATTAACATATCCGGTAACGAGCAACTTACTGTTAAACTTTCGCCACGCTATCTTTCGCTTAAATTGCTTGAAGGCGACCCCGAAGAAATTCAACGTGTTAAAAAAAGTTGTGTAAACGCATATAAAATACTTGATTTTGCAAAAAAGGAATCGGACAAAATAGCCAAGCTACACAACGAAACAATGGAAACGGTAATTACCGATGCCAAATACGGTTTCATAGAAGGTGCTTTGCGCGAAACATATCACGAAGCCACAAAAAAAAATAAAATAACAAGAAGTAGGGTTATTGATGCCATCGTTACCGACAAAATTCTTAGCTACCCCATATTTCTGTTTGCCATGTGGTTGACTTTTCAGGCTACTTTTTATCTTGGCGACTATCCTATGCAATGGATCGGACTTCTGTTTGAATGGATGGGAAAAATCACAAACGAGGTTTTAGCGAAAAGCGCCTTTCGCGATTTAATTTCCGACGGAATTATCGGTGGCGTCGGAGGGGTTATCGTTTTTCTCCCTAACATTCTTATATTATTCTTTTTTATTACATTAATGGAAGCTTCGGGCTATATGGCAAGGGTGGCTTTTATTGTGGATAAACTAATGCACAAAATCGGACTACACGGCAAGTCATTTATCCCTATGTTAATGGGTTTCGGCTGCAATGTTCCTGCAATAATGGCTACCCGAACTATCGAAAACAAAAACGATAGGTTAGTAACAATGCTTATTATTCCTTTTATGTCGTGTAGTGCTAGATATCCGGTTTATGTTTTGCTCATAAACGCCTTTTTTAAAGGTCATCGCGGTAGCATTCTTTTCGGTATTTATCTTTTCGGTATTTTCCTTGCAGGTGCTATGGCATGGGTATTTAAAAAAACTATGTTTAAAGTCAACACCGTTCCTTTTGTAATGGAATTGCCACCCTATCGGCGTCCCCGTTTTGCGTCGGTTTTAAAACAAACATGGTTTAAAGGTGAACAATACCTTAAAAAAATGGGAACGATTATTTTACTTGCTTCCATGATTATTTGGACTCTTGGCTATTTCCCAACGGGTAAAAAATATGATGTTGCAATGTTGCAAAAAACAGTACAAATTAATAACCGCTTTGCACAAAAAGTAAAGCAACAACAATCGACACCCAAACAAAAAGCACAACTCGAACAACAAAAACAAAAATTATTATCTATACTGCAAGCCGAGACAAGCCGATTAAAACAGGAGCATTCGATGATTGGACGAATCGGCAAATTCATCGAACCGGTAATTCACCCGCTTGGTTTCGATTGGAAAATGGGAGTTTCGCTCATTGCCGGGGGCGCTGCCAAAGAAATTGTAGTAAGTACGATGAGCGTGTTGTATCCGATAAGAAATACAGAAAATGAATCACTTTCTCAACGCCTCAGAAAACAAGTTTATAGTTCGGGAAAAAGAAAAGGAAAACCCGTTTTTACACCCCTTGTAGCACTGTCGTTTATGTTGTTTATTCTTATTTATTTTCCTTGTATTGCAGTTGTTGCCGCTATAAAAAATGAATCGGGAACTTGGAAATGGTCACTCTTTTTAGCGTTTTATACTACAACCCTTGCTTGGCTTGTTTCTCTCATTACTTTTCAAGCGGGAAGCTTACTCGGATTTTAATTTCTTTTTTTTTGAAGTATCCAATCGTTTACCTCATAGCAAATGACTTATCTTTAATAACTTGCGTAATAAAGAAATTGACGTTTTTGGGCAAGTACTATTTTAAAAATCTATTCGACAAGTTACGACGTAAAAAGAATTCGGTGAAATTTTTTTACATACATAAAATTGAAAAAGATGAATTTGGAGTCATTATAAAGATAATAACGCCAAAAAAAGAAAACATTAGCCATAACCATCGCAATGCTAATTTGAACAAAAACGATAACAAGAAGGATTTTTTGAAGCAGGGAAAAAGGTCGGTTGTTAAACTGCTTTGCAAATTAAATTTTCGGATATTCAAGTTGTTGAACCTTTTAAACTTGATACGGAGTTTATAACGAAGGTGTTTAAAGAAGCCGGACTTACATTAATTAGCTTGTTTATTTCAATCCTTTATTTTGCCTTCCTTTCAGTTAAATTAGTTATTAATTGATTTTGTCCTCATTTCAAGGCAGATGTTTTCTTTTGTATAGATGTTTTACAATTTATTAAACATTCCCGTAAAGTTTTGTACGACAAAAAAAGGCACAACGGTAACTTCATTCTTGCCTTACAACAATTTCAATTTAACTATCGGCGAACCCGACTTTTATGATTTCAATCATCCAATCTCCGTCAGTATTTTCCAAACATTAAAATACGTTATTCACCTGATCTCGTTCTCACCTAAAATTTTCAAGCCATCCGATACATAGAAGTATTTAACTACTCAACCGGTTTTATTGTATCATTTTGATGATTATCTGAAACATACAGTAGGTATGTTGCAACACATAAACTAATTAATATACAGAATATCAGCTAAGTAGAATTTTTCACATAACTCTTAATGAAATAATTTTAATAATCTTTACTATATAATAGATTGAGATTTAACATTATATAAATACTGAGTGGTTACGAAATTATTATTTAACTAAAAAACCGGCCTTTCTTTTTTTGGAAATTGATTTTTTCCCTATTTTTGACTCGTCAATCAATATAAATTCAAAATTATCGTTATGGGCGTTATTCAAAAAGAGCAATTTATTGAAAATTTTCAGTTTTTCGATAAAGAAATCGTAAATGAAATCATCAACATTTTCATTGATGAATATCCCAAACGTATGGTTACCCTCAAAAAAAATATCACAGAAAAAGAGTTCGACGATATACGTTTTAATGCTCACAGTATTAAAGGTGTAATCGCTAATTTTGTAGCACCCGAACCTCAAGAATTGGCCAAAGCGCTCGAAATAAAAGGATCTAACAAAGATTCCGAAGGTATTGAAGAACTTTACAACAAATTAAAAGAAAAAGCCGATATGTTGGTAGAAGAATTGAAAGAATTGAAAAAGGAGTTTGAATAGATGTTTATGTTACAATTTTTCATATTGGCATTAATAAATGGGTATTGATAGATCATAAAATTTTATTATTATTTTTACTTCCGCAATAACATCATAAGCATCTAATTGACTCATCAACAATGAAAATAGGTAATGCTTTAATTTCCAATTTATATTTCACCCCCCAACACTCCCACAGTAAAATAGCCCCTTAGTTGTATTTCACTTGCCAAGACCAATTTCACCCTCACACATCAAAAAGAATATTTAGCCTTTTATTTGTAATTATCAAATTCGACCGATAAATATTTACTCAAGTTGAATTAAATATATTTAAGTTCTGTAAGACATTGTTTTATTAGTTTATAGCTGCGTTTGATATTGTAGTCGAGGCCTACCGAAAAGCGTATAAGACCAGGTGAGAGTCCATTTTCTTTTTGCAATTCTACCGGAACTTCTGACGATGTACTTTTTCCGGAGTTGGAAAATAGCGTTTTAAAATATCCAAGACTAACGGCGTGATAACCAACTCCTTTTTCCTGCATTAATTCCATAAAAGGAGCAGCTCGTTCGGCTGTTTCCAAATCAATGGCTATCATACCACCGAAACCAAAACTTTTGTTCATCATTGTTTTCATCAGTTCGTGCTGCGGATGATCGGGCAAACCCGGATAGATGTGTTTCAAACCTATTTTGGTAAACTTTTTGGCAAGATACATTGCATTTTCGCTGTGCTTTTGCATACGAATATGCAAAGTACCCAAATTTTTAAGAATACTCGAAGAACGTAACGGGTCAAGAACAGGCCCCAACAACATAGCCGTACCGTCGTTTACATTGCTTATGGCGTTGATAAATTCTTCGGAAGCACAGATAGCACCGGCTACACAGTCGTTTTGCCCATTGATAAACTTGGTCATACTGTAAACCACAATATCAGCACCAAGTTGATAAGGACTGAAAATCATCGGTGCAAAAGTATTGTCCACTACCAATGTAATATCATTTGCCTTAGTGATTTTCGATAACTCGGGAATATTCGAAATTTGCAACAAAGGGTTGGTCATCGTTTCGGTATAAAGCACCTTAGTATTGGGTCTTATGGCTCTCTTTATACTATCAATGTCGGAGATGTTTATAAAGGTTATTTCAATATTGAACTTTTTTAGATAATTGGCCAAAAAGGCATAAGTACCACCATATGTAATAATGCTAGTAATGATATGATCGCCCGTGTTGCACAACTGCAACAAAGTAGTGGTAATAGCAGCCATACCCGAAGAGGTGACCCAAGCCAATTCTGTGCCTTCCATTGCCGCTAATGCTTCGGAGAGATAACGGTTGCTCGGATTCCAATGCCGTGAATAAAGAAAACAACCCTCCGAATCGCCATGGAAAGTTTTTATCATTTCTTCTTCCGATAGAAAAGTAAAAGTGGCCGAATCGGTAATAGAAGGATTTACTCCTCCGAATTCGCCAAACTGTTCTAAAGTTTTTATTGCCGTTGCCGGATTAATATTATTTTTCATTCCTGTATTATTTTTAATTATTTGATGCAAAAATATAAATTGAAAACCGAATATGCAATTAAACTAACAAATTAGTTCTAAAATGATAAATATATTTTACAATTGTTATCTTTTTCTTTTATTTGCATAAAATATGTAATTTATTAAATAGAATGTTGCAATATGAACTTTCGAATTGATAGTTTGGATAAAAAAATCCTTAGTATCTTAACAAAAGATGCGAGGACCCCCTATTTGGAAATTGCAAGGAAATGTAGGGTTTCGGGAGCAGCAATACATCAAAGAGTTGAAAAAATGAAAGAAGCGGGAGTTTTTTCCGGTTCACAATTTTGTATCGAACCACTAGGTATGGGTTATATGACACAAGCATTCGTCGGAATTCAAGTAAACCTGACGAGTACCCGTACTCACGATGAGGTATTCGAAAAAATTAAGAAAATACCCGAAGTAGTCGAATGCTACCACACAACGGGAAAATATTCGCTTTTTCTGAAAATTTATTCTAAAAATAACGAACATTTGAAGAAAATTCTTGTTGAGAACATTCAATCTATTCTTGAAGTAACATCAACCGAAACATTTATATCTTTGGAGGAGGGTTTCAGGAGGCAGTTGCCCATACAATAAACGGATATGTCAGGAAAAAGAAAAGAAGATCTCATTATCATCATACTCCTTGTATTTCTTGCTGTTACCGTAGCTTTTGTGGTAAACATTATTGGACCCACCAAACCACGTAGCATTGTTATTCAAGGCGACGGTTGTGGACACTACGACTATCTTCCTGCAATTTTTGTTTACCACAGTGTTGACTTTACTCCTGTTTTTCAAGCCGAAAAACAGCGACACGGTAAAGAATATTTTGGGCACTATTTCCATAAGGTGAATGGGGTTTTTATAAATAAATACACTTCGGGAACAGCCTTGATGATTTTACCTTTTTTCCTGTTCTCATGGCTGTTTTCGCTGCTTTGGGGTTATCCCCTTGATGGTTTCAATGTGTTTTTTCAATATTCTCCGGTAGTTGCAGCAATCTTTTGGATAGTAACCGGTTTGTGGTTTTTTATTAAGTTGTTACTAACCTTTGGTATTAAAAAAAAGCCGGCTTTTCTTTTTGGTCTTATGGTTTTGTTCGGAACAAATTTGTTTGTTTATACTTTTATCACTCCTGCTTTTTCACATGTTTATTCGTTTGCCGTAATGGCAATGCTTTTGTTTACCATCAGGAAATATTTTCTTTTATTCGACAATAAGTATTTGTATCTTTCTGCATACCTTTATGGACTGTTGATACTTATACGTCCAGTAAACGCTATTGCACTTTTCGTACTGCCATTGTTAGCAGACTCGACAACTATTTTTTTTAAGGCATTTCGTTATGCTACAAAACCAGGAAAAATCCTGTTGATTATATTTTTCGTTGTATTCGCATTCAGTCCGCAAATCATTATCACCACATTGCAAACGGGTAAGCCTTTTATTTACGGATATGCTAATGAAGGATTTTATTTTGCACATCCACAAATTATCAATTTTTTGTTTAGCTATCGAAAAGGCTGGTTCGTTTACACACCGCTGATGTTACTGCTGTTTCCGGCAATTATTTATTTTTTCAAAAAGAATTGCCTTATTTTTTGGATATTTGTGTTGTTTTTTGCCCTGCAGGTTTATTTGTTTTCTTCGTGGTGGAACTGGTTTTATGGCGATAGTTTCGGTATGCGCCCAATGATAGACTTTTATGCGCTGTTTATGTTGCTGATTTCTATATTTATTACAAAAATAAAAAATCGAAAAATTTTGTTGATTGCAGGATTATTTATTGCTTTTTCTATTTTTCTCAATCTGTTTCAATCGTACCAATATGCCGAAGGAATTATCCACCCCGACTCAATGAACAAAAAGGCTTATTGGTATGTTTTTTTGAAAGGAGGTTCGCGGTATAAATACAAAATTAAAGGAGAAGACGAATCGTTTTACGGAAAACTTGATAAACGTCCGTATTTTACCACAGAAAACAATATTGACAATCCTCCAAAAGGCTGGCAAAACAGATTGAAATCATTTCCCGATCCTAATAATTCGTCGAACAAAATAGTAAAACTCTCGAGAAAAATAATTTACAGTCCCACATTTGTTTACTATATTCCCAAAAGTATGAAACTTAAAAATAATTTTTATATTATTTTTAATACTCGCTATTACGAATTATCTAAAGAAAGCATTGCCAGAGCACTTTTTGTTGTCGATATTTCAAACCATTCAAAAAAGACGGTTTTTTATAAAACTTTTTCGCTCGAACGACTTCCCGGGGGAGATAGCCGACAATGGAAAAACAGCCATATTGGTTTTAAACTTCCCGAAATTCAAAAAAGTTTTAAAAAAATAAAATTCTATATTTGGAACATGGGAAAAGGCACTTTTTATCTTGATGACTTGAAGATTTCTTTTTATCAGTATCGCAGGCCGGCAAGTTAGTCCACAACGTTCATATTGCTTTCTTTTATCTATCATTCAATTTATTGAGCTATCCAAAAGTTTTATACCTTTACATAAAAAATAACACTTATTATGAATGCCTTTAGAAAAAAACTGTATGAAATTATTTTCGAAGCCGACACCAAAGCGGGAAAAATTTTCGATATTATACTTCTCATTTCCATTCTTGTTAGTGTAGTTGTAGTAATTCTTGACAGTGTAAAAGCAATTCACGCTAACTTTTCCGAACTTTTTTACTTGCTTGAATGGTTTCTTACCGTATTGTTCAGTACTGAATATATTTTGCGTCTTTATACGGTAAACAAACCGCTTCGGTACATTTTCAGCTTTTACGGTCTCGTAGATTTGTTATCCGTTTTACCAAGTTATCTGAGTATGATTTTCATCGGCTCACATTACCTGTCGGTTATTAGGGTTTTCCGCTTGCTTAGAATTTTCAGAGTACTAAAACTTGCAAGGTACGTTAGTGCGGCTAATGTATTATCGGATGCATTGAAAAGTAGCAAAGCCAAAATCGTTGTATTTTTTGAGCTTGTCGCACTTATTGTAATCATTATCGGCTCAATAATGTACCTTGTTGAAGGTTCTGAAAACGGATTTGATAACATCCCAAAATCAATTTATTGGGCTATTGTAACCATTACCACTGTTGGATATGGCGACATTGCACCGCAAACGATTATAGGTCAGGTATTTGCATCATTACTGATGCTCACAGGTTATGCCATTATTGCGGTTCCAACAGGTATCGTTACTGTAGAGGCTAGAAAAAATTCAAAAACAAATGTCAAAAAAATCAGCAATACTCAAGTTTGTCAAAATTGCCAATACTATCAACACGACGACGACGCTAAGTACTGTAAACTATGTGGATATAAGTTGCAATGATTTTATAACTTTGTTTTTCAAAAAAAATATAAAAAAGAACCTCAAAAAAAAATTCACGAAAACCCTGCATAGGCCACACTACATTTGCGAAAGTGTCGCGAAAAAATCATCTTTACGACGGCGTGAAACCTGAAGTTCGGTACCATCTTCCATAATCACCGTTCCCCCTTCGCCTTTAATATATTTTTTGAGGTATGCCAAATTGATGATGTCAGATTTGTGAATCCTAAAAAAGCCTTTGGTAGTAAGGATGTCTTCGTATTCTTTGAGAGTTTTAGATACCATAATTTTTTCGCCCCCGGTTAAATAAAAAGTGGTATAATTGTTATCGGCTTGGCAACGAACAATGTCTTCAATTAGCACAAATTCGATTCCATAAAGCGAAGGTAGGGCGATTTTATCAATACGATGAACATTATTAAGCAGCAAATCAAGCTTTTGTTTCACTTCAGTCAACGATTTTTGTTGCCGGATTTTGTCAATAGCTTTTTGCAATTCGACAAGTTCTACGGGTTTCAGCAGAAAATCGACAGCACTAAATTTTATGGCGGTAATAGCAAAATAGTCGTAGGCCGAAACAAAAATTACTTGAAGGTTTGTACGGTCGATACCCGCCAACAAATCGAAACCGGTTCCATCTTGCATTTGCACATCAAGAAAAAGTAATTCGGGTTTTTCTTCCACAATTATTTTCATACCGCTTTCAACTCCAAAGGCTTCTCCCACAACCTCAACATCTTCAAAACCTGTGTTAATCAATCCGGTTAAATATTCTCGGGCTTTCGACTCATCATCTACAACAACTGCTCTCATGAGGATTTAATATTGCATTTTTATAAAAAAACAAATTTACAAGCATTTTCGATAATTATTCTTCTTCGTAAGGAATTTTTATAATAACTTTTGTTCCTGCAACATTTCCTGCTTCATCTTTTAAGTCGATAATTTCAAAACCGGCATTTTCATCTTTATCTTTTAGAGCCGAAAAACGTTCGTTAGTTACCTGTGTTCCCAGAGAATTATGTACTATACCCTTCTTATTTTTCAATTTTTCGGATTGTTCACAGCCTACCCCGTTGTCTTGCACCACACACACAAGTAATTGTCCGTTTTTTTGAAAAGAGATCCTAATCCACCCTTTATCCTTTTTATTTTTAAAGCCGTGTTTTATTGAGTTTTCGATAAACGGCTGAATCAGCATTGGCGAAATATACGTATCTTTTGCGCTGATGTTGCCGGCAAGTTGTATTTCAAAATCAAAACGGTTTTCAAAACGCAATTTTTCCAAATCCAGATTTAGTTGTAAAGCTTGAATTTCGTCTTCGAGGGCAATGCTTGCTTTGCGCGAATTTTCTAAAATCAAACGCATTAATCGCGCAAATTTGGTAAGATATAGTTGTGCTTCTTTGATATTGTTTGTCCCGATAAAGCTATTGATCGAATTTAATGAGTTAAAAATAAAATGAGGATTCATTTGCGAACGCAACAACCGCTGTTCGATGCTGATTTTGGCTTTTTCCAAAGTCGCTTTTTCTTTCAATTCTTTCATCCTGTAGCGGTTAAATAAAAGATAAACAACAAATAAGATAAATAAAATTGCAATAGCTAAAAAGTATTTTTGGTTTCGCTGCACTTGAAGCTCAAGTTCTTTAGCTTTTTTATCGGCCGTTAAGATCGCTATTTCACGTTCTTTTTGCGCCGTCTTGAATTTCGTTTCCAATTCATTGACCGCTTTCATACTTTTATCGTTAAACAAACTGGCGTTAAGCGTCATATACTTTTGAGACCAAATATAAAGTGCTTCTGATTTTTTTTTCAACCGTGCATTTTCAATCAAGCCTTTGTAAGCTTCAAGAAGATTGTTTTTTACCTGAAGTTTTTGAGCCATCTGCAAGCCTTTCAACAAATAGTTTTCTGCTTTGTTAAAATATCCCAAAGTATTAAGTGTTTGACCTATTTTTATGCTCATTAGTGATACGTTTAAACCGTCCGGTATTTTCTTGCTTATTTTCAAAGCCTTTTTATAATTTTCCAAAGCTTTGCGATACTCCTTTTTATCGAAATAAACATCGCCCATATTACTGATGGAAATTAAAATAGAGTGTTGTTTTCCGTATTTTGTATTGATTTGATATGATTTTTCAAAATACTTTTGAGCTTCTTCCGAATTACCCAACTTGCGATATACTTCACCGATGTTGTTATATACCGAACCTTTTCGTTCTTCCTCTCCCTTTTTGTCTAAAATCAACAACGCATGTTGATAGCTCTCAAGTGCCTGATTGTATTTTTTCCAATCAAAATAACTAATACCCATATTATTGTATGCGAGAAGCATATTTTCATAATCATCTTTTCTTTCGGCAAAGGTTAGGTTTTGCTGATAATTAGCGAGAGCCTCGGAATAATTTCCCAAACGCATTTGAACAACCGCAAGATTGTTCCTTACAAAAATAATCCCCGTCGTATCGGCGATGCTTTTAAAAATTTTCAGAGCACTATCAAGATAAGGTACCGCACTATCGTAATAGCCTGTTTCGGAATAAGGCATAGCCGTAATGTTGTAGGCCATAGCTATCCCCTTTTTATTACCCAATTTTGCGGCAAGTCGTCTAGCGATGGCAGCATACCTTTTTGCCGTATCGAACGAAACACGACTATAATAATCGGTTAGAACAATGGCGGCTTTTATTATTCTTTTATCAGGATGTTCAAAATTATATTTGTTACATACAACTGCTTTCAAACTATCAACTCCGGCATCAGCCATTTTAAAAAAGAAAAGTAAAAAAATAAAAAATAAAACTCTCAAAATACTTGAAATAACATTTTTTAAACTCATTTTTATCTTCCGTTAAAAATTTCTCTACCACCGTTTATTCTAACAAAACCGCCACTCACTAATTGCTACTTGCATTGCCTTGTAGTTATGTATAGTTTTGACTTAAAATTATCAATAAAAATATACTATTTTTTAACAAATTTAATAAATAATCTTATACTTAATTTAAAAACATCAAATATTTCATTACACAAAAACAAAATTACCATGAAAAACGAATACAATTATAATGAAAAGGTCATTTATAGATTCATACATTTTATCTCACTGACATTTTTTTTACTCTTATCCGGTTTTGCCATCACACAGGAACGCATAAATCTCGGATTATACGGGGGAGCCAGCCTTGATTTAGCATATGATACAAATTATCGCATATTTTCGGCAGTACGTTCTCCAGGATCTCTCTTTTATAGTGACGATACCTGCAAAACGTGGACACAAGCATTTCCCACCGACTCGTTAGAATACGGAACACAACAAGGTTGGAGCGGAGGACGGCAACTTGTTACCAACTTAATTGGCTGGATTGGCATTCGCACCGAAGAAGAAGGAGGAACCTACAATTCTTCGGTAATATCGTTTTACGACGGTGACAGCGGAACCTTCAGGACAGCTTTCAACAACGAAATTTTGTCGACTATCGACCCTGCTGCTAGTTTTGCACGTGTTTCAGCGGTAGGTATTACCGACCATTGGTTTTATATAGGCATGGATAATTATTTGTTGCGCATGAACGATACATCTACCTATGGTGCTCATAATGTGCTGTTTAATCTCGATACCGTATCGCAAGCCGACACGTGTACCGAAATTCAATATATTGCCGCAGCAAATACACAATCTGGATTTCCATTGCTTATCGTAACTGTTCCTGCCAATACCGAACCTGGCAATGGTAAAGGAAAATTATTGTGGTTCGATGGATTCTCCTTCATCGAACGACCTCACCCTACCGAAACCTCGGGTGGTGGTTCTACGTTTGTTTATTATTTCCAAAAAGTTTGGATTCATCCTGCCGACACAACACTTGATACGGTAATTGTTTCCACAAAAGAAAAAAGTCTCAATACTATAAAAATATTTTATTCGAACACAAACGGAACAAACTGGACAAACATAACCCCAATTTCAGGTACAAACTGGCCTTTACAAAATGCCGATTACTTTAAGCAATGGGAAAGCAGTATGCCGGTAAGTCGCGGAATGCGTTTATCCTTTCCCGGAGGAGCGTACTCCGACAATTTCGGGGCTAGCTGGTCGGGTGGAGTGGTGCCTGACAACGCAGTAGCTTTCAGCCCTAATAACCCCGATTTGATGATCGGCTCAAAAAATAAAGGACCACAACTTAGCTACGATGGCGGTTCTTCTTTTGTCAATCCCGATAACGAAGGCCACGCAGCCGTTTCCATTACAAAAATAGCCCAACATAATCGTAAAACATATTACGTAGCTACCAAGACAGGCTTGGGATATACTATTGCATACCACAATAATGCTGTTATCGGCGTTCGGAAATGGCAACCACCTTATGGAGATTTTCCTATTTCAGGTATTGGTGGCGACGGTGGCGTTACGGCTGTGGACATCGATCCCTCCGATTCGCTTCATGTGATTGTAGGATACGACAACGGATTTTATTATACAACCACTGGCCCTACAGGTTTTACGCAAATAACACCTACTGATTGGAATTCGGGAACACATAGAGACGATTATGTGAACGATGTGCAATTTATTAATAGCGATACCATTATTGCAGTGTCAGGTACAGGCTCAAACATATGGCCCAGCTTGTTGTTCGACTACGGTAACATTTGGCTTTCTACCGACGGTGGAGCCTCGTGGACAAAAAGCCATCCTTCGGACAGCGGGGTGGATTTCGAGCAAGGAAATACTGTTGCTGTGGCTCAAAGAAGTAGCAATACCGTTGTGTATGTGGGCTGTGGCTATTGGGATACTTCGTTTCCAACCGTCAATGGACAGTTATGGAAATCAACTGATTATGGTAGCACTTGGCATTTTGTTAACACAGGACCAACGAGCCAAAAATCGGGATCAATGATCGACAGTATGCCTATTTACGATATTGATGTTTATCCCGAAGCTATCGACACTTTATTCCTCGCCTCCGGCGAAAATCTTAACTTCGCTTTTGCCAAATCGGTCGATGGCGGCACAAACTATTCCTACATAAACATTAATCCCGAAGGTGCTTTTTCGTCGGTTATGGTTCACTCCGACAAACCTGATATTGTATCGGTGGCAGCCCGTCGCGACCTATGGCGATATAACACAATACTTAACTCATCAACCCTTGTTTTTGAGGGGCTTCCCGGAGAATTTGTTCCCGACCTTGAATACGGCTCAACAATCTTGGGTACCAATATGGGTTTGTTTAAATTATCGGAAACCCCGGGTAGTATTACAACTGTTTGGAACGGTACGGGCAACTGGTCGGATGCAACCAATTGGTCTAACGGTATCCCTTACAACATCTGCAAAGCCATTATCCATTCGGGAAACGTAAACGTTGACATTGATGGCGAAGCAAGCGAACTGGTAATGAATCCGCAAACCGCCTTAACTATTGACTCAGGAAAAAACGTTAGCATCAACGGCAATTTTACCCTTAAGTCTGACACCAGCGGATATGCATCGTTCATTGATAAAGGAACCTTTACGGTAACGGGAAACATACAAGTAGAACGATATATTTCGCAAGATCAATGGCATTACCTCACCCCACCGGTTTCGAACGCTACAGCCAACGTTTTTAATAGTATATATTTAAAATATTGGAACGAAAGCAGTCAAAGTTGGATTTATATTACAAATGCTAGCGATCCGCTTTTAGCCGGAAAAGGTTACTCTACGTGGTCGAGTGGCGCCACAACAGGAAATATTACCCTGGTATATACAGGAAACCTAAATACAGGCGATTATTCTCCCGCAATTTCTTTGAGCGGTGATACAGCCTCCAATTACGGGTGGAACCTTCTTGGAAATGCTTATCCCTCGGCTTTCGACTGGGATAATGCCAGTATAATTAAAACACATATCGACAATACCGTTTATTATTGGAATGGTACTCAATATGTTACATACAACGGAACCACACATATAGGTTCTACCGGTATTTCGCAATATGTTCCTTCGCAACAAGGATTTTTTGTTCATGCTTACGATGCCAATCCTGCCATTACAATTACACAAAGTTCACGAACACATAATACACAAGAATTTTTAAACCTACCCAACGCTACTGTCGGTTTACTCCGGCTACACGTAAACGGAAACGATTATCAGGACGAAACCATTATCCTGTTTAACGAAACGGCAACCAACGATGTCGATCCCGCTTATGATGCTTATAAACTTTTTGGAATTGACCAAGCTCCTCAATTATTCAGCTACGATAATAATAGCATACTCTCAATGAACGTACAACCTTTCGATGGCCCTGTTGAAACAATAGCTTTAGGTTTTGAAACCGGAATATCCGGCGCATTTACCATCCGGGCCGAAGGATTGAATAATTTTGCAAATGATATGATTATAAGCCTCGAAGATACCAAAACAAATCAATTGATTAATCTACGCAACGATTCGTCATACAACTTTAATGCTGACTTTTACGAAGACCCGCATCGATTTATCATATATTTCGACCGCACCACGGTTGGCTTACTTGCATCTTCGAAACAAAACAAACAAAATGTTTTAATCTATCTTGACAACAATAATATACTAAATATTAAAAACCTTAATGGTAAAGCACTTGATGGCGAAGTGAAAATTTATGACATACTCGGTAGGCTACAAAAAAATTCTAATATAAAAGGTAGTGCTTTGCAACAAATCAGTCTTCATCTAAAACAAGGAATATATGTTGTTGTTCTTAAAACTCAATTTAAAACCATTAGCAAACGAGTTAAAGTATTCTAACTGGTCGGCTACAACAAAAAAGCAAACAGTTCATAAAGTCAAGACATAAATAACCACGAATATTAGAATGAGATTCAATAAATAGTTTAAGACGTTTTTTGCCAAAAAAATTTCTCTACGGACACTGTAACCTACTTTTGGACTTTCGTTTTTAAACTATACTACTCATTATAATATTCTAAAAAAACGGGTTTCAAAGGATTAATAAAAACTGATTATGATAAATATTATTCACCTCACCTCTACTCATTTTAAAAAAGTATTAATAACAATTCTATTAATTATTATTGTAAGTTTTGAGGTGAATGCAGCGGTAAATCCCCCCGACCCCGGCGGCGACCCTGCCGCCGGCGGGGGTACCCCTGTTGGTGGAGGTGCACCTATAGGTAATGGAGTTTACATTCTTTTATCAGCCGCCTCCGTCTATTCACTTCTGAAATTAAAAACGAAACCATTGAAAGAAAATGATTCTCATAAGGTTTGAAAATTCCATCACATATGATAAGTTTTTCAAGTGGGCTTTTGTGTACTACCTTCCCGATACATCTTGCAGGAATGGCCTTTTGTGATTTAAAATTTTATTCAACCGGATACAAAAACCTCAAAAAATACCTTGATGACAAATATTAAATATTTTTAATAATGAATAATACATTGCTTTACAGTCATTTAAACATTTGGATTTATAAATAAAAACCAATTAAAAATAGATGAATCATCCTATTTTTGGTGTTTAAAATTTTAACCGATGACATACAATTTTGATAAAATCATCAAAAGAGAAAATACGGATAACATAAAATACGATATGCGACATAATTATTTTGGCACTAAAAACCTTCTGCCTATGTGGGTAACCGATTCAGATTTCGAAACACCCTGTTTACGGTTATTCTTTTCGAACCGATGAATATTATGAGGCTATTGCAAACTGACTAAAACGGCCCATCACTGAAATATTAATACCCTAAAGAATGACGAAATGCTGCTATACTTCAAACGGAGATAAATTTATTCGATGGGAATCGAAAAAGATGAGATAATTGCAAGTAATTGTAATTTGCTAATCCGAACAAACTCAAAAAAAACATTCTTCAGCGAAATAAAATATTGATATGCGTAAATTTAAAAAAGTGTTTTTTTATGGCGGCCGAGCGGGCTTTCCGTTATAGTCCTCGCCCCAATGTTGTTTCGGCTATTGCGTTTGCAGGGGCTTCCTAACGTCAGCCCTGCCTCCGCAAGCCTCAATCAACATTGGCGCTACGGGCTGCCACTCCAATCCCTGCCGCTCCAACCCACAAAGCCTATCCCTATTTATTAATTTTATACATGCCACATTCTTAAAATCTTTTACTCAAGAACTCACTTAATTTCTTAAAAGGTCATAGAAAAAATTTACTTTCTTTCGCATTAGAAAAAACTTTTAAATTGATTTTTTATTAAATTTGCGTTCCTTTATCTAAAACATTTTTATAATGAAAGCATTTAAATTTACCGTAATCGTTATTCTCGTCATCGGGGCAGTTTTGATGATTGTCCCTGTATTTTTATCAAGCAGCGTTACCGTCAGCCGGCAAAAATGTATGAAAGCCGCTCCCGAAACGGTTTTCCGTCAAGTGAACAAACTAAAAAACTGGAACAACTGGAGTCCGTTTCGCACTGATTCAACACTCGTAATTACTTATAAAGGACAAAAACAGGGCGTTGGTGCTCATTTTGCATGGAAAGGACAGAAAATGGGAAAAGGAAGCCTATCAATAGCCGAAAGCAAAGCCTATAGTTTTATCAAAACCAAGCTTGATTTCGGCACGCAAGGTATGTCTTATGGCATATGGCAGTTCACACAAAAAGGCGACAGCACTTGCGTCGACTGGTCGGTACATATTACCAACTTGAAATATCCTTTTGGTCGATGGCTGGGCCTAATGATAAAAGGCGGAATGAAACCGTTCCTCGACAAAGGCCTATCGCAACTGAAAACGTTTAGCGAACAACAAAAACCACCTTTGAAAATCGAAGAAAAAGAATTGACAATTCAGCCCGTTATTCTAATCAACGATTCAACCACTATCAATGGAATTGGTAATTTGCTCACAAAAAATTTCGGAATACTATCTAAATTTACACAATTACAGCATATTGCTGTGGCCGGACATCCTTTTGCCATCTACTACAACTGGAATCCACAAGGATATACCAAAATAGGTGCAGGTTTTCCCGTTTCGCATAAAGTTAAAACAAAAGGCCCTATTGAATATTTTGAGTTACCTGCCGGAAAAACGTTATTGGCAAAACATTTTGGCTCGTATAATACTAGCAACACACATAACCAAATCAACGATTATATGAAAGAACACCATTATAACTTGCGCGGTTTTATGTGGGAAGTTTATGTTACCAATCCTTTTGACGAACCCGATACCTCAAAATGGGAAACCGATATCTATTATCCTGTAAAATAAACCGGTATGAGTTTAACTCGTACCTATATCATTTGTGGTATCGTATTGTTATATATTATACGGTGAGGCTTATTGATATTTTCATCAGAAAAATCTATCTCAAAATTGAATTTAAAGACAATAAGATCTTTACACATCAGAGAAAACTTTCAACAGATATACGATGCTGCAACTAAGTCGGATATTGAAAAACTCTTGAAAAAATGGTATTTCTGGGCAACACACAGTAGAATAGAACCAATTAAACAAGCTACTTACACCATTAAAAATTGAGATGGAGTTGTAAATTGGTTCGATAGTAAAATTAATAACGGCATTCTCGAAGGTTTAAACTCAATAATTCAGGCAGCGAAGGCAAAAGCCAGAGGTTATAAAACTTCCGGAAATTTCAAAATAATTGCTTATTTGATTACTGCTGATCTTGATTTTCAACAAATCAATCCCAACATCAATTGACCTCTAATTGTAATAAATACCCACGCAAAGTGAGAAAGAGCCAAAAAATTTATGGAAAGCTGTACATAAATTCTTTAAAAAAACAAAGCAATACTTATTGTTAGGGAAAAGTCAATCGCACAATTTTGATGCACAGATAGCAGAAACAACCCCTAGTTTTATTTGGTATTTATTATGAACGATCTCATTATGGAATAAAAATAGACGGGCTATTCGTGCAAATATCTCAGGCGTCTGTGGAAGAAAATTTGGTAGTTGATTTAACCTTGATATTTATGGTGTTGTTAATTTCATTACGCCGGAACAGTGAGTATTCTGTTGAATTAAAAAAGCTACAAAGCGGCTATTTTTATTTTAAAACGGTGAGCATTCTATGGGGCTATAAGTGGAATGTTGCGATGTTGGAATAATTCCTCCGGTATTGTGCTTATGTATTAAGCGGATGTCGTCGAACTCGA
>QIKE01000034.1 GCA_003232915.1 Bacteroidota bacterium
AATGACATAATTAACATATTGAATATTAAAGTATTAATATTTTTTAACCAAATCACAACAAAGCGTTACCTACAGAATATCAATGAAATAAAATTTTATTTTGAAAAATATTAAAATATCTACTAAATCAATATTATAGTATCATGTTGGTTTTTAGCATTATAAATCAGCTGAATAGTTGCCTACCTTTTTAATTTTTTTAAAACAATAGAGTAGAACTATTCCACAAGAAATACCTAAAAGCAACATTATCAAATCGATACCGCCAAGAATCCAAAAATGTGCTGAAAAAAGGAATAAAAGGAGACCGAAATATAGCGAAACAGCATAAGGCCGGCTTTGCAACAAAAAAATACCGTCAATAATTAATAACGAATGGAGAAGCAATAAAAGGGATAAAATAAATAAAAAAGCCGGTTCGTTAAAAGTATTATAACCCGTTGTTGCAATAATATTGCCTTTAAAAGCAGGGAAAAAAAGTATGGATAAGTAAAAAATGAAACCTAATAAGCCATAAATCATCAAAAAAACAGATAAAGAACGGTAGATCAACAGAAACTTCCCCTGTGATTTTTTTTTACCCTTATTTTTTTCTTCTAAATTCATTTTTTTTCAATGATTTTCAAACTTTTGGCATAAAGATAAATAAACAGCAGACTCAACGACAATTCGAGCCAATTAAACGGTAGGCCGGAAATGTAGATTTGCGGAAGCATCAATAAGATAATTTGTGCAATAGTATAAACGTGGAAACCGGTTTTATTCAATCGCCACATTATTGCGGCACCGATTATCGACAATGCCGAAAAAACAGCTTGCCAAAGAAACAAGGTTGGATTTACATTTAAAAACATATTAATGTTAATTTCGGTGCCAAGAAAATTTACGGTATCTTGTCCTGCAAACATTTCTTTTAATTGGCCAAAATAGCTGTATGTTAAAATATTAGCGAGAAAACCCATTCCTCCGCCAATAAAACTCAACACACATAGTATGGTAAGCAAATCGCTACGTTTCAATTCAAGGTTTTGATTGCTTGTTTCAATTAATTCGTTTTCGTTGTTCATAAGTCTGTTAGAATAATGTTTTTAATACGTTTTCAAAGGCATTAATTTTTTCTACCAATTTTACTAACGCTTTCATAGTGTTATGGTCGTGGTAAAGAGGATGGTCGATTTTGATAAAATCAACATATTTTTTCACAATATCGTGTGCGGCTTGCACTCCTTTCCCGAAGTGATAGCTACAGAAATCGAAAGGTTGAGCGACTGCCATCAATTCTATTTCTATAATTCCGTATGCATTGTCGATAATCTGAAAGTTTTTAATTGCTGTATTCATACCCATCGAAACATGATCTTCTTGGTTGACGGGGGCGGTTGTCGATAAATTTTTATGTTCTACCATTTGTAGATAAGCAGTATAATGGCTACGCATCAATCCCGAAAACATCCCGGTACTTTTGGTAAGAAAAGGGGAAAGTCCGGCATTCAAAGCAGGCTTGTTCAACCGTTTCATTAGTAGCTCTGATAATACGACTATCAGCATCGCAATTGCCAGGCCAGCCATTTCCATTGACAAAGCCAACGCAGTACCCTGAAAATTAGTTCCCGAAAGTTGTGTATTATCATCAGGAAAAAATATTGGGCTGTCGCCCACACCGTTCACCTCAATTTCGACTTGCAAATCGGCGTAAACCAGCGCATCGCCGGCAGCTCCTACGACTTGTGGTGTAGAACGCATTGAATATGCATCTTGCACTTTGTGAGTGACTTCACCAAGTTTCAAATCGCCTCCTTCAACAAGTTCTTCAAGGTTTTCAACACTTTTTATAGCGATTGCAAATACTCTATCTTCTTGCAGTCGGGCAGTATAAGTTCCCATATTGGTTTTGAGCGCTTCGAGTGACACGGGGCTGGCAAATTCGGTTTGTTGCGACCATTTTTGTGCATAGTACAAAAACAGGGTGCTCATAGCTGTTAACACATTATAGCCGTTGATGTTGGCCAAAGCATCACGTGTTTCAAGACATGGAATGACAATACCGGCACGTTCCATGGCTTCTTTATCTTCGAGAAGTACACCTTGATAATAGGTTTTGCCTTCGCCAATTAGCAAAAGCATAATTTGCGCCATAGGAGTAAGATCGCCCGAAGCTCCCACCGAGCCTTTGTTACGCACATAGGGCGTTACTCCTTTGTTGAGCATTTCAACAAGGGTATGGATTATTAAAAACATGTTTCCCGAATTTTCACGAACTTTAACATTGATGCCTCCACGTATAGCAACACGTACATATTCCAATGGGATAGGGCAGCTAACTGCTGACACATGATTAAATGTCAAATGTTTTTGAAAATCTTTTATCTGGTCGTTGCTTAAAACCATTTCCGAAAACTCTCCGATGCCGGGATTTATTACGTAGATTATTTTGCGTGCTTCAATTTTTTTTTCAAGTATAGAACCACAGGCTATTATGCATTCTTTTGCATTTTGGCTTAAAGTATCTTTTTCGTTATGTCGTGCTATGGCAACAACTTCTTTGATGGTCAATCCCGAACCCTTTATTATCAAAGTCATTTTTTTATTTTTGTTTTTTTTCACAAAAAATAAACAGGCGAAAGTAAGAAAAAAACCTGAAGTGCAATAAAGAATGCCATATATCTAACAGATTATTGAAAACAAATCCGTGCATAAAGAAACACTTAGATTACTATTTGTTTATGTTGAGCAAATAGAACATAAAAACATAGTCCATAGCTATTTCCTTAAATTGCTCAAAACGTCCCGAAGCACCACTATGGCCGTAATCCATATTTGTCCAAAGCAATAATAGATTGTTGTCGGTTTTCATATCACGCAGTTTTGCCACCCATTTGGCGGGTTCCCAAAATTGCACTTGGCTATCGTGCAACCCTGTGGTTATAAGCATAGCAGGATATGATTTGGTTTCAACATTGTCGTAAGGCGAATACGATAACATATAGTTGTAATAAACTTTATCGTTGGGATTGCCCCATTCGTCGTATTCGCCGGTGGTGAGCGGAATACTTTCGTCGAGCATAGTGGTTACCACATCAACAAAAGGAACGTCGGCAATAATGCCTTTAAATAATCCGGGAGCCAAATTGGCAACAGCGCCCATAAGCAAACCACCGGCACTCCCACCCATAGCAAATAATTTTTTAGGCGAGGTATAATGATTGACAATCAAGGCTTTGGCACAGTCGATAAAATCCGAAAAAGTATTTTTCTTATTCAGCAGTTTACCCTCGTCGTACCAGTATCTACCCATTTCTTGTCCGCCGCGCACATGGGCAATGGCAAAAGCAAATCCTCGGTTGAGCAAACTCAGCCTCGAAGAACGAAAAGACGATTCGATAGTATAACCGTACGAACCATAGCCATAGAGCAACAAAGGGCAAGAACCGTTTTTACGAAATTCCTTTTTATATACAATGCTCACGGGAATCTTCGCCCCGTCGTGAGCAGTAACATACTTTCTTTCGGTAAGGTAATCATCAGGAGCGTAACCTCCCACAACCTTTTGCCGTTTTCGCAAAATTCGTTTAGCTGTTTGTATTTCTTCGTCATAAATTGTAGAGGGTGTTTTCAGCGAAGTATATCCAAAACGAAGCACTGAACTGTTATAATCATAATTATCGTCGATCCAAACAAAATAATCTTTTTCATCGAAAGTCAGATATCGGTCGGTAGCTGCTTTCAAATCGAAAATTCGTAGCATAATCAATCCGTTTTTTCGCTCGGTAGCGACAAAGTATTTTGAAAATACTTCAACTTCTTCGAGAAAAACATCCTTGCGATTCGGGATAATTTCTTTCCAACTTTCAATAGCTGTTTTTTCCTTGGAACATTCCATCAGTCTGAAATTTTCAGCCTTATAATTTGTACGGATAAGAAAACGTTTACCCTGATGTGCAATGTGGTATTCCACATCTTTCGTACGTGGCTGAAACAAACGGAATTTTCTTTCCGGTTTGTCGGCTTCGAGGATACGATATTCGGTTGACAAGGTACTTTCGGAACCTATAATCAGATATTTACACGATTTGCTTTTAAAAATAAAAGTTTCAAAAGCCGTATCTTTTTCTTGAAAAACAAGTTTGTCTTTTTTCAAAAGTGTGCCAAGCACATGTCTGAAAATTTTAAAAGGTCGCAGTGTGCGATCTTTTTTCACATAAAACAGTGTTTTGTTATCGTTAGCCCATACTACTTCGCCTGTTGTGTTTCGAATGTTTTCACCATATAGTTCACCGGTAACGAGATTTTTAATAAAAATCGAATATTTTCTCCGGCTCAGCAAATCAACACTAAAAGCAATAAGACTGTTGTTGCTACTCACATCAAAATCGCCTATATCATAATAGGAGTGTCCTTCAGCCATTTTGTTACCGTTGAGTAATATTTCTTCGTTTTGGTTATACCCTTGTTTTTTCCGGCAATAAACAGGATATTCTTTTCCCTCTTCGTAACGCACATAATATTCGTAGCCATTTTGCAAATAAGGAACCGTTTGATCTTTCTGTGGGATACGGCTTTTCATTTCGTGGTACAGTTTTTTCTGCAAATCTTTAGTTGAGCTATTAAAAACCGCATCTGTGTATGTATTTTCGGCTTTTAAGTACGCTATAACTTCCCGATTTTTTCTATCGTTCAACCAATAATAGTTGTCGATACGTGTGTGGCCATGAGTAGTTAATTCTTTTTTAACCTTTTTTATTTTCGGTGATGTCATTGGTTTGTTATAAAAAAAATACAATTTTGGAACAAGCAAAACACAGCCTTGCAAAAGCAAGAAAAATGCCGGTTGTAATTCGGTTGTTTTAAAAATACAAGTTTAAACTTAAACTTGGCATAAACGGCAGTTGATAAACCACTTTTCCGGTAACGAGATCAACATAAAATATATTTTTCCGATTGTACACGTTGATAATACTAAAGTCGAGCACCAATTTTGTTTTTTCACTAAAATAAAAATTTCTTTTAGCATCCACATCAAGACGATGATAGGTAGGTAGCCTTCCCTTATATAGGTCAGCATAAAGCACGCCAAGTTTGCCGTTTTCCGTAGAATACTTTGTATTGACACCTCCCGGTAGTGTAAGATGTTCGTAAAAACCTTGCACCTGTGTAAATGGAAAGCCGGTACCAAAATTCCAACGCAAATTGAATTCCCATTGTTTTTTGGGACCGGTAATATACGACAATACCACATTAACATTGTGCCGACGGTCGAAATGCGGTGTATAAGTAGAAAGTTTGCCTTGTTCGTTTTCGTACTCACGATGTACGTAACCAAGCGAGTAGACCATCCATGCATAAAACTTATTATAATCGTATTTTAAAACCACATCAAGGCCGTATGCATTACCTTGTTCAATAATAAAATCTTTGACTTGGCGGTCGGGGGCACCTTCGGGAGCACTTCCTTCATTATAAATTTTAAACCTGTTGATATTAGTCAATTGCGAAAAATTTTTGTAATAAGCTTCTATATTTAGAAAAACGTTTTTACTCAGGTCGAATTCGCCACCAACGATGGCATGTTGCGCTTTTTGCAACTTGTGTGTAATCGGTTTCCCGTTGAAAGTTGAAGGAAGGTTTTCCGGTCCTGACAAAAAGCCGTAAAACAAGTTTACCACATCGCGGTCGGAAGTGGCGGCAATAAGGTTTTGAGAATAAAATCCACCGGCAAATTTCATTCTAAAATGGTTGGTAATATTGTATTTAACAGACAGGCGTGGTTCAGGCGATACATTGGCCAACGAAGCATACCATTGTAAACGAAATCCGGGTTCGATAATAAATTTCCCCAAAATGGCTTTGTATTCTGCATAAGCTCCTAATTGTGTAGTATTTTCAATTTGTTCGATTTTGGCATCTATAAAATTAGTGAAATGATACTCGGTACGGTAACCTTCCACCTCCAAACCGTATTTCAGTGTGTTTTTGCCCATAAAATAGGTAAAATTAATAGCACCGTTAAAACCTCCTATAAAACTTGAACGGTTTTTCATAGCCACCGAATTTATTCCACTATTGTATTGAGAATAAGCAAATACACCTTCTACCAAAACCGGTGAATTACCGGGGATAATCACAAAGTTAACTCCACCACCTGACGATTTCCAACCGTAATCGGCAATGGATTTATAAGATTTTACGTTGTCGTTGAAATTAAAACCGAAAACGCTCACTTTACTACCGTTGGGAGCACTGAGCGTAATTTTTCCATAAACATCAGTAAAGTTAAATGGTAGACCGTTTTTGTCAATATACTTATAAAACATTTTGGAACTTTCGGAAAGATATGAATGCTTAAGCGACAACACAAAAGATGCGCTACCGCTTTCAGGAGATTTTTGTTTCACAATGGGGCCTTCGAGCATCAAATGGCCACCGAAAGTGCCGGCTCCGAGACTTCCAGCATATCTTTTTTTATTTCCATCACGATAAGTAATGTCCATAATTGATGAAATTCTACCACCATATTCGGCATTAAATCCACCGGTATAAATGTTGGCACTACGAATAAGGTCGGTTTCAAACACCGAAAACAAACCGATTGAATGAAACGGGTTATAAATAGTCATCCCGTCGAGAATTACTTTATTTTGAATAGGAGAGCCACCGCGAATATAAAACTGCCCACCCTGATCGCCCGTAAACACAACACCCGGAACAACTTGCAGATATTGTGCAATATCTGCCTGTCCACCGATAGATGGTATTTTGTTAATGGCTTTCGGTGTGATTCGTATAACCGAAGTATTGGTTTCTGTCCGACGTCTGGCATATTCGGCATTAACGGTTACTGTTTGTAAATTTACAGAAGATTTTTTTAGATAAAGCTTTTTGTTAATTATTTGGTTCTTTTTCAACTGCACGTCGATGCTGTCAGAATCGAATCCGAGATAAGTAACAATAAGTGTATAATGTCCTTCGGGAACTTTGGTGATAATAAAATAGCCGTTAACGTCGGTCGACGAACCATAGGAAGTGCCTTTGAGTTGAACATTGGCATAAATAGCCGGCTCGCCATTTTGCTTTTCATAAACAAAGCCTCTGATGGCAGCCGTTTGAGCTACAATTGTTTGCGCAAAAAACAAAATGAAAAATCCAAAAGTAACTGTCCGCAAACTGTTTTTCATATGCTTAAAAGTTTTTACAAAGGACAGATAAAAAATTGAAAAGTGTGCATAAATAAATAATTTTCTTTCTTATTAATTTAAATCCAAAAATTATTTCTTGACTTCTTTAAATCCTATTTGCAAAAAAAAAACTATTTTCGCCTGAAAATCAATTAGCAATGCGCATCTGCTTTTTTCAACATGTTGAGTTTGAAACTCCGGGCACAATGATTAATATTGCCTATAGATACGGTTTTGATGTAGAAGTAATACATTTATTTGATAATGACCACTTGCCTGGTATTGAAGAATTTGATCTTTTGGTGATTCTGGGAGGTCCTATGAATATCTACGATGAAAAAAATTTTCCTTTTCTTAAACAGGAAAAAGATTTTATCCGTAAATCCATTACGGCAAATAAAATGATTCTAGGAATGTGTCTCGGTGCACAGTTGATTGCAGATATCCTTGGCGCCGATATTTATAAAAATAATAAAAAAGAAATAGGCTGGTTTTCTGTTAAACCCAACCGCCACACCGAAAGCGATTTTCTTGATTTGTTTCCAGAAGAAAAATTACCCGCTTTTCACTGGCATAGCGATACTTTTGACCTCCCCGTAGGTGCTTTGCAACTTTTTTCCTCCGAAGCAACATTAAATCAGGGATTTATGTTTGGCGAAAAAGTGTTAGCTTTGCAGTTTCACTGGGAAATAACCCCCGAAAGTATAAATAATCTTATCCAAAACGATAGTGAAAATTTGCTATCTGAAAAATTTGTTCAAAGTACTAAAGAAATGCTCAATGCTTTTGAAAATTTCAATAAAGCTGAACAATTAATGGATAAAACTTTGAAATATTTCGACGGGCTCAGGTAGTTTTCTTTGCCCGCCTTTGGTTCATTTTCCGATGTGGCTCATCAAAATATTATTTAACCCAATTTGACTTTATACACTATTTTCTTTCGCCATTTACCGACTAAAAATAGCCAATCACCGAATTTTTGTTTCGTTGTGGCTATTGCTATCCTATTTTTGCCCTATCAAAAAAATACGAAAATGGAAAATCAAAAAAAAATGTATCGCTCACGAACAAATAAAGTTATTGCGGGAGTGGCAGCCGGTTTGGCCGATTACTTTAACGTAGATGTTGTTATTTTCAGACTGTTATTTGTACTCCTTTTACTTTTTAGCGGTGGAGGTCTGCTCGCTTACATTATTCTATGGATAGTTATACCCAAACAGCCTTGTGTTGTTTATGAGCAAACAGCATATCAAACAGCCCAATCGAAAAAAGAAAAAGTAACCGGTGTACAAACTGTTAAACAATCTTCTACCGGTCTTATTGCAGGTATTATTCTTATTTTTCTCGGAATATTATTTTTGTTCGACAAAATTACTCCATGGTACCATCTGCACGACTTTTGGCCGCTGATTTTTGTTTTTGCCGGAATAATAATTATTAACCCAAGTATTTTAAAATCTAAAAATAAAGAAAATGAAATCTAAAAACGTATTATGGGGATTGATATTAATTCTCGTTGGAATGTTATTTATTTTAAGAAACCTCGGTTTAGTTGAGTTCAATTGGTATAATATATGGCAAATGTGGCCCGTATTGCTTGTCCTTTGGGGTGTGTCGGTACTGCCGGTGAAAGAAGACCTGAAAGTAATTTTAATGGTTGTTGTGTTGGGGTTGTCAACATGGCTTGCCCTTGATACTAATGTTAGTTGGACTAACAACAACTGGGAAGAAACAACTGTAAAAGCTTTTCATTCTTCTCAAAGTTTTAGTATTCCGGCCGACGACAGCATTAAAAAAGTTCATCTTGAACTCGACGCTGCTGCCGGAACTTTTGTTATTAAAAATACCAGTGATAGCCTGCTAGAATTTAGTAAAAACGGTTGGGGTGGCAATTATGATTATATCGTAAGCGAAACGTTAACAAATGCCGATATACAAATCCATCGTAGCAAACGTAATATAAATTTTTATAAAACAAGCCATCAAATTTATTTAAAACTTAATCCGCAACCCGTTTGGAATATCGACCTTGATGTTGGCGCAGCATTAGTAAAATTCGATTTGAAAAAATTTAAAGTCAGTGAGGTAACCATTGACGGTGGAGCTGCATCGTTTAACTTAACACTTGGCGAACGCTATCCTTCAACGGATGTCACCATTGATGCAGGGGCTTCTTCATTCAAAATTCGTATACCAAAAAATTCGGGTTGCGATATGCAAATAAGTAGCTTTTTGTCGGGGAAAAACTTTCAGGGTTTCAAAAAAATCGAAAGCGGCCACTATCGTACACCAAATTACGACACCGCTCAAAACAAAATTAACATTAACATCGACGCTGCAATATCAAATTACACGGTTATCCGCTATTAAGCTATTAAACCTGAACCGTTCAGGTACAGCATATTATTCAAGTCTTGAAAAATATTTTAGCAACTTTTCAGGACTTTTTTTTATAGGTTTTGTACTCTTGTTTGCTTAAAACAGCTATTTTTGCGGCCTAATTTATATGAAATCTAAATTATAATGAAATCCATTGGAATATTTTACGGCTCAACTTATGGTATGACCGAAAAAGTTGCTGAACGAATGAAAACAACATTTGGAAAGGAAGTTGATGTTGATGTTGATGTTTATAATCTTAAAGACATCACTATCGACGATATGAAAAAATATGACAACCTTATTTTCGGCACTTCTGCCTGGGGAATAGGTGAAATGCAAGACGATTGGGAGCGCTTTATTGATGCATTTGAAGATTTTGATTTTAGCAGAAGGAAAGTGGCTTTATTCGGCCTTGGCGATCAAAAAAATTATCCCGAAAGTTTTGTTGATGGTTTGGGGACGCTCTATTGCCGGCTTCCCGACAAATCGGTTGTGGTAGGACAATGGCCAACCAAAGGTTATGACTATTATTTTTCGCTTGCCGATATCGAAGGAAAATTTGTAGGACTTGTAATTGATGAACATAATCAAGCATCGAAAAGTACCGAACGCATCAAACAATGGGTTGAACAATTGAAAAAAGAATTTTTGTAAAATAAATAGTTACTTGAGTAAGCTGCGTTTTTTGATGTTTTTCAGTTACAGCTTTCTACGAGGAAAGCCAACTCCGCAAAGTTTAATGTTTATTTTTTATTGATTCGAAACGATCATTATCTCCAATTGAGTAAAATCTCTTATTATATGGATCGTAGTGCCAGAATATATCGGTTCTGAAATTTTCAGGTAACTTATCATCAAGATATTTATTAAGTAAATAATCATAGGTGTAGCTAGCATAAATTTGGCCGAGTTTAAAAATATAATGATAGATTTTTTTCACCGAAAGGCTGTCTAACTCGTAAAAATATTGAATTTTTCCGTTAAAGTCGTTTTGTTTGAAAAAACCGTCAAAATCGTCGGTAAGTAAGTTTTCGGCAAAAAGGACTGGAAAGTTGGCGTTTTCATTATCTACCGATTTTATATTAAACCAAGAACTAATATCCACTGCGTTGAGTGTTTTATGAAAAGTATATGTCATACCATCAACATTAGCTGTGTCGGCAAAAGGATAATCTTGTTCTTCAAGTTCTATTTGTGCAATATTAACCACAAATCCTCCCGAATCGCCGGCAAAAAACTTGTCGCTATGTTGTTCGTCGTAAACTTTAATGCCGTATTTCTGTAAGCCTGTAATGTATCCGGATTTGTAATTCTCAAGAAAAATAGAGTCGTTAATCTTTTTCACATAATCGGAATGTATCCACAAAATCGAATCTTTTTGTGCATCGGTAAGACCTGATAAATCAAGACTATCGGTTTTGAGGTTATATTTATAAATAAATTCGGGCATAAATAGAAGTACAGGACCCATAAAATGGCTTTGCGTATAGGTTTTAGCAAGTCTGTATTCGGCGCTGCAACCACTTAGTCCGAAAACAGTAAACAAAACGACTACTCCAAATAGAAAAAACGCACATCGAATTTTGACATCCGTTTCATTATTTTTTTTGCCTGACAGTTTTTTCCGCAACATTTTTACTTTTACAAAATAAAGATTCAAAATTCAAGGTTATGGTTGCTTATAAATTTGTCAACCCTAAATTTTCAAATATTATTGTTTTTCGAGTAATGCTTTTCCGAAAGTTATCCCGTAATCTTCGGCTTTTTTCAAGGCATTTTCATCAGGGACAAATTTAATAAAAAATCCTTCACCAAAATATTTTAGTTTCAGATTTTTCAGATTAGCCTCTATCAGAACTCTATTTTCGCCACTCCACCCGTACGAACCAAATGCGCCGGCAAGTTTGCCTCTATCGCGATAGGGATTAATCATAGCAAACAATTTGTAAATTGGTAAAAGTATGTTTTGATTAATTACCGGACTTCCCACAATAAGAGCATTGCTTTGGATAAGTTTCATTTCTAGTTCACCCCGATTACTATGTTCAATATCAAGAATGTCAACGTCGAAATCGCCGGCTTTTAAAATACCTTTAGCGATATGCCGGGCAAGAAGCTCTGTTGTATGATAGGCTGAAACATAGGGAATGAAAACTTTGTTTTTTTGAAATTGCGAAACAAATTTTTCCGACCACAGACGGGTTATCTCAATATAATGCTTCCAATTTTTTCGGAGAATAGGGCCGTGCCCTGTACAAATGGCATTTATTTCAAGTGGTTCGATTTTGTCTAATGCTTTTAACATAAATTTGCTAAACGATTTGATAATCACATCAAAATAATAGCGAAAAGCTACATCAAAATTGGTTACTTCATCATCGAACATATGTGGATCGGCAAAATGACAACCAAAGCTGTCGCAAGTGAAAAGCAGTTTGTCCTCTTCGAGATATGTGTACATGGTATCTGGCCAGTGCAAGTTGGGAGCTGAAATAAAACGGAGAGTTTTGTTTCCCAGGCTTAAGGTATCGCCATCTTTTGCAAGAATAAATTTAAACTCTCCCAATCCCATATCCTTCAGATATTTTATTGCCGTCGGACTTGCTACCACTGTGGCTTTGGGTGCTAATTCTAATAGCTTTTTCAGATTGCCAGAATGATCCGGTTCTGTATGATTCATCACGATGTATTCAATTTGAGACGGATCGACTACCGCTCTGACTTTTGTTTCGTAGATTTCCCAATGCGTTTCTTTGGTCGTGTCAATAATGGTTTTTTTTTCGGCATCAATAAAATATGAATTATATGTGGAACCAAAATCTGTTGTCATAACCACATCGAACGTAACCAAGTTGTAATCAAGTACCCCAATCCATTTTACCGATGGGCTAACCTCAAGAATGTCATTGCTTTTCATATACTTTTTTTATTTTTATTAATAATGCGAAAATACAAAAATCAGGTCTCATAAAAAGTAAAAATTGCTTATTTTAAAAACATATGAATTGGAAGAAACAATTTTTAAGAAAAGTGTATTGTAATAACGAAAAAGTAATTTATTTTAATATCCCACAAATTAAATAAACCCTTTTTCTTCTAATGTTTTTATTACAAATTGTTTGTCGAATTCAAGATATTCAGCAACTTGATCAATAGTAAATTTTGGTTTGGTAAAAAGTTTAATGACGGATTTCTTTTCCGCTTCAAAAGAACCTTTTTGCATTCCTTCTTGTCTTAATTCATCGCAGTTGTCATAGCTATTTTCCCACCTTTATTTGATGCCGATTAGATAGTTTTAATAATTTTATCCGAGTTGATCTTGGTTTTGCTAAATAAATAATAAGTAACCGGAATTATAAATTCTTCTCCTTTTTTGTTTTCCGCTATCATATTGATATCAGAAAAAATCATTTGCAATTTTTTTAAAAATAAGTCTTCATCAAAAATATTTTTCAATAAAAACAGTGTGATGTGCACCATTATCAATTGATACAAATTTACAATTTCTTCTTCGGTAAAGCTCGAAAAATTTTTGACCAAATAATCAAAGGAAGGTAAAAATGATTTCATATCTTGGTCAATCCCTTGAAAATAATCCTCGAATCTTCTCACTTTCCATTTGCCTTTGCCGTGATAAACTATAACCGGTATAACAGGTGTTAAACTTTCATTTTGTTTAAGATTTGCTTCCCAAATTTTCAATAAATACTTCAAAAGTTGCAAATGTGGGTATTCAACTACATAGCTTTTGTGTTCGAGAAGCAAAGTAATTAGTATATCGGTTGTGGATTTGTATTTGCAGTTGAAAACCATATCGGGAAAATTTTCCTTTAATTTTTCATCAATGTACGATGTTTTTTCAACTTTCAGTGTTCCGAAATTAATATTGCTTACCAATGACTTCGGCAAACTATGAATTAAAAAATCAACAGTTTCCCGTCTATTCGAGAACACTTCTTTGAAAAACTTATCGTGTTAACCAACAACTTTCACAACCGTAAATAATTTTTATTAAATACAAATGCACGAAAAATATTCCCCAAACGAAAAATTTTCAAAAATTAAATTCTTACTTTTCGTAAAAATGCATTTCGAGGATGTATTCGTATACTTTTTCGGGTAACCAAAAATGCATATCTTTTTTGTTTTTAATGGCTTGTCGGATAAAACTTGACGAAATTTCGAGCAATGGAGCCGGCTGAAGACGGATATTCGGATACTTTTCGTACTCACCAAGTCCGTAACCGGTGCGAGGGTAAACATACAATGCATATTGCCGGAGTAATACAAGGTAGTTTTTCCATTTATTGAACGATTTAAATATATCGGTACCGCAAATTACTGCAAACTGTCTATCACAATATTTTTCCGAAAGCCAAGTAAGTGTGTCGATAGTATAAGAAGGTCTCGGCATTTTAAATTCTATATCGGTAAGCTTAAGGTGTAGCATATTTTCTATGGCTATACGAACCAACGCCAGCCGGTGATAATCGGCAAGCAACGATTTTTTTACTTTTAACGGATTTTGTGGCGAAACCACAAACCACACTTCGTCAAGATCGGTAAACTCGGCCATATAGTTTGCTAATATCAGATGCCCTTGATGAATAGGATTGAAAGATCCGAAAAATAATCCGGTTTTTTTTTCTGAAAGTTCCTTTTTCGCCATTATTTTTTGTTTTTTAAGGTTTAAAGTCGGTTTATATTTATTTATGTGAGCGGGCGGACGGGCTGTTCGCTATACTCCGGCTTACGGTGGCGGTTTTCCGTAGGGCGGCAAAGGAACTTCCTTCGGTAGCTCTTTGCCACCTACTCCAAATCTGCAACCATACGTCCGGGATGCAGTTGCCATCCCTGCCGCAAGTTAGCAACACGAAAGTATAAATATGTACTTAAATACCACTATCGTAGTTTTATCAATTGTTTTCATCGCTAAAAAAATCCCTTGCAATTTTTTCAACTTCTTTCTTTGCCTTTTGCAGATTGTCGTTCACAACAACAACATCAAATTTCGAGGCGTACAAAAGTTCTTCTTCAACACGTTCGAGACGCTTACGAAGAGATTCACCGTCTTCAGTAGAACGCATGAGTAAACGTTGTTCAAGCATGTCCAGCGATGGTGGCCTGACAAAAATAGCTAAAGCATCATCGCCATATAGCCTTTTGATGTTTAACCCTCCTTTAACATCCACATCAAAAACTATCGATTTTCCCAGTTTACGAAGTCGTTCAACCTCCGCAATCAAAGTGCCGTAAAACTGATTTTCATATACTTCTTCCCACTCAACGAATGCTCCCTCACAAATTTTTTTCTTAAATTCATCAACAGATATAAAATAATAGTCTTTTCCGTCTTTTTCGTTTTTACGGGCTTTACGACTCGTTGCCGAAATAGAAAAAGCCAAATTGGGCATCTTACTCATCAGATACCGAACTAATGTAGTTTTGCCGGCTCCAGAGGGTGCCGAAAAAATAATTAATTTTGTTTTTTTTCTCAATGTATTCGTTCACAAAATGTTAAACAATTGTTCTTTTATTTTTTCTAATTCGTCTTTCATCAATACTACCAATTGCTGAATGTCCGCATCATTAGCTTTTGAACCGAGAGTATTTATTTCGCGACCAATTTCCTGACCGACAAAAGCCAATTTTTTACCGCTATTGTCTTCTTTGTGCAACACATTTATAAAATAGTTGCAATGCTTTTTTAAACGTAATTTTTCTTCGGTAATATCCAATTTCTCTATATAGTAAATCATCTCTTGCTCTATGCGTTCGGGATTTGTACCCGCACCGTCAAGATACTCGTTTAGGTGCTTTTGTATTCGTTCTTTAATAAGTATCCTTCTCGCCTTTTCGTACGGTTCAACTTTGGTCAATAAACCTTTAATGGTATTAATACGTTTAAGAAAATCTGCTTCCAAAATTCCGCCTTCCTGTTGCCTAAATATCTCAACTTTGCTTAAAACATCGTCGGTAGCAGCCATAATAAGTTGTCGTATATGTTCGCCGGGTTCTTCTTCGGGCGACACAAAAATATCTGGCATTTTCAAAATCATACTGAGATAATCAATATCTGATTTCAACGCCAGCTCATCTGTTATTGTTTTTAATTGCGAAAAATAATGTTTTGCCAGTGTTCTATTAATCTCGGATGCTGACCGTATTTCGTCGGTTTGCAGTTCGAGACTAAAATCAATTTTTCCCCTAATCAAAGTTCTGACAATACGGTTTCTAAGTTCTAATTCCATTTCACGCAAAAAACTTGGTATTCGTATATTAATATCAAGCTGTTTGCTGTTGAGCGTTCGTATCTCAACCGCAACTTTTGTTCCGCCTTTTTCCGTGCTACTTTTACCATAGCCGGTCATTGATTTTATCATAATAATAATTGTTTCGCTAAATAAAACTTCAAAATTAAAAATTATGCACTTCTCTCCTCAAACAACATCAGATAATAACGAAATAATATTCAACTATATCTGAATAATAAAATACTTTTTTCGTGGTATATCAATCCCAAATTGATTCAGACGTCTTTTTATCCCATTTCGCGAATTTTGTCAATGCCTGAATAAGGTTGACCATTTTCACACACTTATCATCATCTTTTTATTTGTTAATTCATAAGTGGTATTAGAGATCGAAGGATTGTTGTCCTCAGTCCGGAGGGCTGAAAAATCCATCGCATTCTGAGTTACTAATTCCGTCGTTGACTTGTCACCGTCAAATTGTTGTCCACTGCAAATGTAATCTTTTTCAAATTGAATGGGTGATCCTCTTTGTAACTCAATATGAGGTTTTTCTTTGTTGTAAAGTAACACCGTTCGGTCAACCTCTTTTTTGAGTTCTTCAAAGCTGTTTATATCACGATGTATCAAATAATTATTTTTAATTACCCCATTTAACCTTTCTACTTTACCATTGTCCCAGGGATGTTCACACATACTGTCTATAATACCTGCTTTTTGGGTCAGCTTTAAAAAGACCTTATCGTAGTGTTGACCACCACCGTCCGTGTGAAAAACAACTTCGGATATAATTGTATGTTCCTTAATCCTGTGTTTGATAGCCATCTACAAAGCCGGTAATGTTGTCTGTTCTGTTGTCAATATATTCACAATAGAATGACCTAAAATCCTCATGGAGAATGAGTCTTCAATGAAGGTTATGTGATAGAATCTCCCGTTGATTTCATAGTAGGTAATATCACTTTGTCATGCTTGGTTGATATCGGTTAATGTCATGGTTTTTAATAAATTATCAAACCTGACAACCCTTGTGCTATCTGTGGTTCTACTCCAATTTTTTACTCTCCTGAACATTAGACCTTCTTCCCTGCAAAAATTCTCAAACGCATCCCGCCCCATGCTATGAGGTTGCAGTTTGAAATACATCTCTCTTGCCCCCATGGTTGGATGATCTTCGCGTATCTGATGATTAAGCAACAACAATTGTCTCTTTTCCGACCGTAAACGATACATCTTATCCGTCTGCTGATGAAATGTTTGTTTGCTAATCAAAACTTGTATATAACTTGTTCATGCTGTTTTGGCATTGCTCTCTGTGATGCCAGAAGTATTCGAGGGTTGGGTAGAAAACTTTTTTTTATATCTACACCATTGGTCTCTTCTGCCAGGTTGACCATCTTGCCTCTAAAATCAATCAGAATCTGCTTTTGACCGATTATCCGTTCAAGTTCTGCTACCTTTTTCTTGATCTCCAATAACTGTTTCGTGTCGCTATCTGTCTCAACAATAAGTCTTTCTTTTTTGTCTTTCATTGTTCCGAATTTTTTTAACAAGCAGTATACGGTGATATTTGATACCTCATACGGCTTACAAAGTTCGGAAACTTTTGTTTTACCTGTTTCTAATTCCTTGACTTTTTGAATTTTGAAACTGTCGCTAAAATGACGACGCCTTCGCTCGGCTGTGGTCATCATAAATTGTGTTCTTGTTACCATTTTTAACTGATTTTATGTTTAAGGTTTACGTTAAAAGTGGTCAACGTATTTCAGACATCGCTTGGTATGGAACCCTGTACTTTATAGTTGTCACACTCAAGGACGATAACAAATACCCCCCTTGCTTCAATCACCCACGCTTGAAGTTTCCAGAAAGAGACTGGAAATGATTTATCTTTGTCCCGTTATTTGTTTCATCACCAACAAAAGAGGAAAAACCATTAAAAAACAAATGAGTCCCGGACACTAAAACCGCATCAGGATCATACTCCCAAAAGCCACCTTCCCGCCCTCCTGGAGTCTGAAATAGTAAGTACCATCGGGAAGGTTCCCGGGAGTCCAGATAAACTTGGTTAAACCATTTTGTTTGTATTTTTCTATAACATCCACCTGTTTACCTGACTGATTAAAGAAAATTATCCTGACAGTTCCGGGGTGGTCTAATTTGTATTCAATGGTTGTGGAAGTGCTGAATGGATTTGGATAAACAGACAATGGTATCTCATTCTCAATATTTTCAGGATTAGTGGTTACCAAAACCGTAACAAAATTATCATCACCATTTATTTTCGCATATCCCGGGAGGGAGAACAGCGTATCTTCAGGAATCACCCAATGGTTAATCCATGCGCTTCTCACCTGATAACTATAGGATGTTTGGATATGAACGTTAGGATATGGATCATAATAAGTGATTGTTTCATTACCACTCTGTTCAACAAAGTCATATAAACTATATAAACTATCATCTCCAACACTCCGGAAAACCGTAAAACCATTTAAAACATGTCGTGTGGAGTAACTGGAAAACAAAAGCATCATAGACCAGTTATGATCAAAATAAGGATAAAGAGTAACCCAGGAGCTGTCAAGATCATTTTTTAACAAATCTCCATATCCGATGACTGCTTCATTACAGCTTATGCCGGCAGGATAAGTCCCTGCATCCTGTCCGTAGATTACAAAACCAAACCAGCTTGGAGAACCGTTCGTTATCTATACAGGTTCAATTATATTAAAACTGTTCCATTTATCCTGCTCAACTTCATTGGTTACGTTTCTGGAGTAGATTTCCTGGTCCCCGTCCTGTCCCTTCCAGATTTTAAAGACCAAACTGTCAAATTGAGTGTCACCAATATATGCCTCCACTATGTACAAATAACTACTATCGTAACTTATGTCCACAGAATCCCATTTTATTGCATAAGCCCAATCACCTCCGTCAGTTATACCTATACTTGAACAATTATTTTCCCATGAATAAGTCAAAGGAGTGCCCCATCCGCCAGCACAGGGGGGTTGTTCCATGATCCAGTTTAATTTAACGCCAAAATCTTCATCCCAGTAATAACTGCCTTCCAGTTGTTCCGGTAATTTTATGCCGTTGTAAATAAATATATTATCAATAGCCCAATAATCAATATGGGACGAGTTGCTGCCGCTTGCCCTGAACCTTATTTTGAAATGGGTTGTCGTTATGTAAGGGTTCAGGCTAAATATACGGGATTTCCAACCATCATCGGAAGTAATTATTGTTGAAACGGTATGCCAGTTAGCGGAATCAAATACCTCAATAATTAGATTTTCGGTACCCGTAAAGTTATTGTTAACAAATTTATAATCAAATCTTAAATAATTATTTATGCTGTCAGCCAAAATCCAATCGCTGGTTAGCGAACAATTAAATTCACTATCAAGTTCCGGTGTGCCATTAAACCTGACAGAAGGGGCAGGGTTACCATAATCATTCTCAATCGACCAATTATCACAGTCGGTTATCCAATTGTTGGTTTCCAGTGAACCTTCCGTAAATCTTTCAATAAATGGAAGTTGCAAGACATCTAATGATGAAGTTTGTCGTTGGGCCTTTAAGTTCGGACATGCCACAATCATTATTAAAGCAATAACATGGAATAGAACAAACTTTTTCATTTGGATTTGTTTGAATGGTAAAATTACAAAAAAATTTTACATCTGCTGTGTTTGGGTTAAAAATACCGGGGCTTTCCAAAAATCTTGTATTTTAGTGAACTACTACCCTGTGCCAAGAGCACAGGGCGTCTCAGATGTTAAATAAACGCAATTGCTTTATATCTTCTTCAAGTCCCCTGTTTTTTATATGATTTTCTATCACATTTTTATCCCCTCTTGCACTTACCGTTCATATATAGTATCCTTCTGACCAAAATTCAACACCCCACAACTGCCGTTTTATTTCAGGAAATCTTTGAAACAACAACCTCAATGTATTACTTTTTATTAGACTTATCACTTGACAACCTGAATATTTAGGCAAAAACCTACACAAAATATGAACATGATTCTTATAATACCCAAATGTCTGACTCACAATATAATACACTTTAATAAAACCCGATATTATCTTATTCATTTCTTTTTCTATGTATTCTTGAAAGACAGATCGTCGATATTTTATAGTCAACTGAATATGATAATAGCATTCTGACACATTATGATGCCAATACCAAATATCCTCTGTTATCTTTACCATATATAAAGATAATATTTATTCTGATTCTCAGAATGGCAATTCAGCCCAGCGCCATGAGCGCATGGATTTTATGCCGAGCTTTAAAAACAGTCAGGATACAAAATCCGGCTGAAATTATTTACCCTGTCAAATTTTTCGATGAAGAATTTTTCCTCAGTGCAAATTTTGCTTACTTTGCCAACAACCACTTCACACTTTTTAATAAAGAACACCGGCCTCAACTATAGCGGAAAGAGATTTTATTTTTCTTATTCGACTTTCTTGATAAAACATAGAGCTACTTTCGCTGTATTTTCAATGGTAGCGCCGGTGCTTCCATCGAACATCACGAACATATGCAAATAAGCACGGAAATGTTCCCTATCGAAAATATAAAAGTATCACCAGAATTGATTATTTTAAATAACAATATGATAAAAATTTCGCAACCTTATTACTATACAAGCCTTTTGCCTTTAGAAAGCCTGTTAGTAATGAAATAATAAAATATGCAAATGCTTTCATAACTCAATAGTATGCACTGAATCCCGAATATCATACTGAAAATCTTGTGGCTATAGACGCCATGAACGCTATAGGTTATTTATATTTCCGAGAGATAAACGTAAACTCGCGGAAACAGGAAAGATTGGAACTATGGCAAGTTTTGAAGCTTTGGGAAATATTGTATTGTCAGATAAAAAAATCGAACGTAATACTTTTGACAATATCACGCCGGCATCAATTCAAAATATGCTTGGCGGCATTAAACCTGCGGGAAATCTGCCGGTTTAAGTTTCGTATTAATCCTTAACATAGGATAAACGGAAAAGATAAATCTTGAAAATTCTTTTGTGAATTGCCGAGTGTTTATTATTTTTGCGCTCTCATTTTTTCGGGGTGTGGCGCAGCCCGGTTAGCGCGCTTCGTTCGGGACGAAGAGGCCGGAGGTTCGAATCCTCTCACCCCGACATAACGTGACAACCTCACTTTTTGGGTTGTTTTTTTATCAGTCCCGCGCACCGCAGGTGTGGGGGACTTTTTTTTGCAAACTCTTTTATTTAAGGAGCTCAACTTTCGGACATGGCATAACCTACTGATAGTCAATGTTATTAATCTCACTTGTATTTGGCAACCAACGAGATACCAATTCCAAAAAGCTGTCTATGCAGCAGTTTTTATTCCACCATACATTAATAATAGATGTGGAAAAAACGAACTGTATTTTCAATAATAAATTGGTTTTTTCGATTAAGGAAGAAATAATTTTATCCACATCAATGGAAAGATTTAATATGTTTACCAACATTTCTATTAATTCCATTATCAGTTCAAACAATCTGTCTATGAATATTTGCTCGGCAATATCATCTTTTGATCCTTAGGATATACTGCCGATTGCTTCATTATTATTGGCTTTTTTATGTGCTGACGGTATTATGTATTGAATAAAACTTATTGTGGTCGAGGCTATTTGGACATCAAAATCTTGACTGTGATTTTTGCCTATGCTCATAAGTTATTTGCTTTCCATAAAAAAATACTTCAATAACCCAACGGCTGGAATAACCTTCAAAAGATTGAGTAAACGATAATTTTATATCTGTAGTTATAAGAAGCCACCATTTTGAGCGCTTGATAAGCCCGACAAAAAACGGTTTAACTTTAAAATCCTTATAATCAACTGTTAATGCGAGGTATCATAAAATACTGATACAAAACATGTATGGTTTAGTTTCGAGGCGTTTATGGTTTTGTGGAAATATAGGGATTTTGTTTCCTATAGGGGAGATAAAAACGATGAAGTTACCTCGTTACCTGTGTGTAACTTTATTTTTGCAAAGATTTTTTGATGCAAATGTTGACGAATAAAAACATATAATATAATAAGGAGAACGCGAAAGTTATGTAGTTTATTCTTCAACATTGTTGTCGGAAGGAGTTATTTCTTGCAGTACTTTGTTCACTTCTTCTTCTGTTTTATACAATTTTGTTTTGCAAAGACGTATCAACTTGGCTGCACGTTTAACTTTTTCCGATAGTTCGTCCACCGAAATACCTTCGTTCTCAATATCCGAAACAATTTGTTCCAGTTCTTCAATAGCTTCTTCGTAATTTATTTTTTCCATAGTGTTATATTATTTTTCTACTTTCGATTCGATAGTTCCTTTATTTAAATGGCTTATAATAATGTCGCCGGTTTTGAGTTGTGCGGCATTTTTCACCACCTTGCCCTTGTGGTAAGTAATGCTGTAACCTCTCTTTAAAATATTTTTCGGATTTAATAGTTGTAGCTTTGTTTGCAATTGTTCCTGAAGGTTATTTTCGTTAATAAACCTTTGTTTCAGGTGTATGACAAGATAATTTTGCGTGTTGTGCAATTTGATAGTTGCCGTTTTGCTTTGCTGCTGTGCCCTGATGTGCAAATTTGTACTTAGCCCAATAATATTTTGCCGCTTTTTCAAAAGTAAATTGTGAACTTCATTTTTAAAAGTTTGAACTAACATATTGATATCAAATATATTATGTTCAATCATGTTTTGTGTTTTGCTTTTAAAAAGTTGCAAAACATCACTCATTTTTCGTTGTTCTTTAGACAGTCGTTCGCGGCTATGTCGAACAATATTTTTTTCTGATAATTTGAGACGTACGGCAAAATTATGAAACTGTTGTAACAAAAAATGTCCGGCTTCGGTAGGTGTAATTTTGTTGGCATAAGCCACCATTTGCACTACGGTTTCGTTGGTTGAATGGCCTATACCCGTAATAACGGGTAGCGAACAAGTAGCCACCGATTTTGCCAGTTCGTAATTGTCGTAAGCGTTCAATCCCACTTCACCGCCACCTCCTCTGATAATGGCAACGGCATCGAAAACGTCGGTAACATCTTCAATAGCATCAAGTTGTTGTTTTATGGAACGAACAGCCCCGTTGCCCTGCAAAAGTGCGGGAAAAAGCCGGCACTCAAATTGAAATCCATAGTTATTGTTTTGTATTACCTTTAAAAAATCGCTGTAACCCTTACTTGTTTCTACCGAAACAATGGCAATTCGCTTGGGGAGAATGGGGAAATAAAGACTTTTATTCAAAATAAACAATCCTTCCTTTTGTAATTTCCGGATGGTTTCCTGCTTTTCACGAGCCATCTCACCAAGGGTAAAGGAAGGTTCGATGTCGATAATGTTTAAAGATAGACCATATTGTTCGTGGAAATTTACCCGCGATAGAAAAAGGACATGTATCCCGTCTTTTAAAGGTTCGCCGGTTACCGTCCGGAATTTGTTGCTGATTTTAATGAAATTTCCAGACCAAATATTGGCTCTGATTTGAGCTTTTATATGGCCATGTTCTTTTTCTACCAAATCAGGATAACAATGACCGCTTTTGGGATAATAATTCAACTTGGTAATTTCTGCTTTTACCCAATAATATCCTGTAAAAGTGTTGCTGATAGCCTTTCGTATGCTTTCGGCAACCTCAAAAAGGCTGAATATTCGTCGCTGTCGGTCTTGTTCTTCCATAGGGATAATGCAAAGATAATGCGAATTTCAATTGCGTAATTAAAAATCTCATATCAATTTTGTTTTGCAAAACCATTTGCTATGATTCCGTTGCAAGCTTAGAAGAACTAAACCGATTGAATATTCCCCTATTTAAAATGCTAATGAAAAATATTTCTAAGAATTTTCAACGATTTTACCTCGCCCATTTCCGGCAAATGTATCTGAAAATAAATTACAAGAGCGTCAAGCAATTTAAGGCGTCGAATAGTGTCAGGACTAAATGTTTTAAGTGTTTCAATATTTTGATTGACAAGAAACCTTAGGTCGGCACTTATCTTTCCTTCGATATAATATGGGTGTAAAGGTTTGATTGTTGAAAAAAACCCTTCTTGCAAATCAAAATAAGAATTATTATTGTCGGCAAAACCGGTCTTGGGAAGAAAACCAAGGTAACGGCTCAATTGTAATAAAAAAAACAAATGAAAATTAAGATAATTATTTTCTTCGAGGTCGAACCAACTTAGACTGTTAAAAATAAATTCGAAAAGACTTTTGTTGGGACTTTCTTCCCTTAAGGTTTTATATAATATTTCATTGAGAAAAAGTAAAATGCTTTGTTTTTCAATATGAAAAGGGATATTGCGCCAAGGGTAAGCCGACTTTAACTCTTTGATGCTTTGCAAATTTTTGTTTTCTTTATGATAAACAACCATTTCTAGCAATGACAAAGGCTCAAAATAAGCTGCTTTTTGTTCGGACTTGCGCGAGCGACTTCCTTTTATCATGTATGATTGCAAACCAAGTTCTTCGGTATAAATTTTTACTATAATAGCAGATTCGGAAAATTTAAACTGTTGCAAAACAATTCCTCTTGTATTTATTAAAGCCATAGTTATGCTAAAAATGCTGGACAAATATCAGAATAAAATTAGAGCTTTCGACTTAAAAACCAAATATTGTACTTCTACCTATGTGTCAGTTATAAAACTCATCCTTCTCATAGTGTCTAATCGTTGAACGTCAAGTTCAAGTCTTGCTATGGTTTGAATACTAATGATTTATTAAAGCAAATAATTAGCATACAAAGTGAGCGTAATGAAGAAATTGACGTTTTCGGACAGGCCATCGTGAAGATTGTTCTCAAATTCAGGAACAAAGTTCCATTTTCCTTCACTAATTTCATCAACATATTCGATTTTGCCATTCCCATACTCAAATGCTGCCGAATTGTTATGACACGAGTAACCCGAGTGTCCTTTGGCGACGTTGAATGGTAGGCAAGGAAGTCTCTACCACGCTATTTTTCGATGATATCACCAAATTGGGTTTTTGGGTTTTCGAGATGACAACGTATACAAAGGTTGCTTAGATATTCGTGGGCCGCACTTTAGCCAAAATGATGAATGCCGTTCAACAAATCGGGGTACTTTGTTCTCCGAAGATAAAACGGCCGGCATTTATCATTCTATCTAAGGTAGCCATTAGCCACGTATTGATATGATGTGTTATGTTGGGGTGGCATCGCTCCATACGAATGCACTGCATTGACAGTGTTGCCTGAGATAAGTCGTATTTTGCTATGTGTATATTTTTTGCGGATAGCTACAGGATTTTCGTCTCAAGGTTACTTAAAAGATTAGAAGTTTTTGGTTTAATAAAAAGCGGGAAAAACATATAAATACTATTTAACAAGCTTAGGAAAAGAACTCGTTATTACTGTGGAAAAACTTAAAGAAACAGTTTTGACCCCTGCTTTAAACTATTAAACTCTTGCCAAATAATGCAAGAATATTTGAAATAAGGTACTAAAACCAAGGCGATAGATAAAAACGGACCAATGATGTGTTCGGGTTATGTAATTGCATTATCCAAACATGCCATTATTAACTCGAATATCTTCACACCTTAAGCTCCAACAGTGTGATCTCGGGAAGAATGCCAATACGTCCTGGATAGCCGATGGAGCCCAGTCCACGGTTCACATATATCTGTCTTCCGGAGGCTTTGTCGGTGTACAAACCGGCCCACTCCTTGTATAGGTATTGTGCCGGACTCCATTTAAAGTCTTTCGACTCAATACCAAACTGAAAACCGTGTGTATGGCCGGACAGGGTAAGGTCCATATCGAAATTTTCGGGAATAACCACATAATCCCAGTGGGAAGGGTCGTGCGTCATAAGTAGCTTAAACAACTTTGGTTCCAACCCAAGTGTTGCTTTTTTCAGATCTCCTCTTCTCGGAAAACGGAGGTTAGCACCCCAATTTTCCGAACCCACCAATACAATTTGCTGATTACCACGAATCAGCTTAACATGACGATTGTTTAGCAACTTCCAGCCATGACGTTTATAAAACGCATACAATTGATTCATGTTCTGCTGTTTGGCTGCCTTGCTAGGCCAGCTTACGTAGTTACCGTAATCGTGGTTGCCGAGTGTAGCATAAACCCCCATGGGAGCTTTTATCTGAGCAAGCGTATTTTCAAAACGGAAAGCTTCTTTGGTGGTGAAATTCACCAGGTCGCCTGTAAATAATATCAGATCGGGATTGAGTCCGGCAATTTTTTTTATTGCTTCCTCCAGAGGTTTGGTTGACGTCCATGTTCCCAAATGCAGATCGGAGATTTGCACAATACGTAATCCGTCGAAATTTTTCGGAAGCCGGTCGAAATGAAGCTTTTCCTGAATAATGTTAAACTCGTAAACCCATTTGAACATCCCTGTTAGCATTGTTCCCAACATCAGTCCTCCGGTAAGATAGCCCATATACTGCAAAAACTTGCTCCGGCTGATTCCGTCTTCCTGCTTTATAATTTCTTTTCGCCGGTTTTTGTTAAAAAACACTGGAACCTTTTTCACCACGCGCCACAAATCGGCAATCAGCAAAAAAAGTAACGGAAACATCTTGGCTGTGTAAAACACCAGGGTAAATCCTATCCAGTAAGTTCGGAAAACATCATTCCAGTTTTGTATGGGGCTGAAAATGCTACCGATAATCAGAACGACAACCATCATAAAGGGCAACCAAAAAAGGGAAGTAATCAGGTATTTGTGCCAGAATTTGTAGCTAAAAATAGTTTTTCGCAAAGCAGACCACAGATAAAGATCGGCGAAGAAGAGGATGACCATCAGCAAGTATAGATTTTTGTAAAGTGGAAGTTGATGAGCAAAGATGAAATAACCCGCAATAATGAACAGCAGGCCGGCAAGTGGCGCTATTTTAGATTTTAAGTGTTTGATAGTTAATGTTTTTAGTTGTTTTAATATTGTTCGCGAATATAGTTAACCAACCCATGAGCTTCAAAGATGCCTGTGAGCTTTTCAGGAAGCGGTACAAAAGTAAAACTTTGATCGTTAATCTTTACTACGCCGGTCTTAAAATCAATGTTAATAGTATCGCCAGGCCGGTAAGCATCTACGGCTTCGGGGAGCAAAATAATCGGCAGACCCTGGTTCACCGATGAGCGGTAAAAAATTCTATTCACTGATTTACAAATCACCGCCTGCACACCGGCATAAGCCAGTCCCACGGCAGGATGCTCGCGTGAACTGCCACAACCGAAATTAGCGCCGGCAACGATAATGTCGCCTTTTTGCACTCGTGCGGTAAAATTCACGTCGAAGCCTTTAAAAAGATGCGGTATAATTTTCGCCGGCTCCGAACTCAACACGCTGTATGTAAGATTTCCGGCAAACATCTGGTCAGTATTCAAATTATTCGCATCCTTGTAATTCCAAACGCTGCTCACACGCCGATCGTCGTCTTTGGGAATAGTTAGCGTGTTGGTTTGAGGAATAGAATAAGGGAATCTATCCTCAGTTTCAATTCCTCTCGGATCGGTAATTTCCCCCGCAAGCGCCGAATAAGACACCGTTGCAGGCGAAGCAAGATAGATGGAGGCTTCTTTGTTGCCCATACGGCCTTTGAAATTCCGGTTAGCAGTAGAGATAACATTGTGTCCATCAGCAGGAATCCCTTGTCCTGTACCGAGACACGGACCACAGGAAGCAGACAAAACGTTGGCGCCGGCATTTAGAAAAATTTCAATCAGCCCCTCTTTCATAGCCTGCATATAAATCTTTTGTGAAGCAGGTACAATCACCATTTGAAAATCTTCAGGAAGTTTTTTCCCTTTCATAATTTTTGCAGCAATCTGCAAATCTTCGAGCCGTCCGTTAGTACAGGTACCAATCATGGCTTCCTGCAATTTGGTTCCACACACTTCGGCCACAGCTTTCACATTGTCCACCTGATGCGGAGTAGCCACCACCGGAAAAATCTCCGAAAGGTCAATATCAATTTCTTTAGCATAAACGGCATCCGCATCAGCCCAAACCCCTTCGCCGGCATAGGTGTCGTCCAAATATTCCTTCAACATCCCGTCCATAGGAAAAACCGCATTTTTGGCACCCATTTCCGAAGCGAGGTTCGCCAGCGTCATGCGTTGCGACATGGTCAACTTTTTCACCCCGTCGCCATGATATTCAATGGACATATAGTCAGCGCCCCGCGCTCCAATCATACCGATAATCCACAGCGAAATATCTTTGGCATACACACCGGGCTGCAACTTTCCGTGCAGGGTAATCTTCAGCGATTCAGGAACACGAAACCAAGTCTCGCCCTGTCGCCACAATCCGGCAGTTTCTGTCCGGTCGATGCCGGCGGCAAAAGCGTTGAAAGCTCCGGCAGTACAGGTGTGGCTGTCGCTACCCACAATCAGCATTCCGGGTTTGGCATAACCGGCCATAATCTGATGACAAATTCCTTTTCCGGCATCATAAAATTTGGTCATTCCCTGTTCATGCACAATATCGCGGATTTTCCGGTACTGGTTAGCCAGCTTTGCGGTAGTAGGCGGTGCATTATGGTCCAAAACAATGAGCAGTTGTTCGGGATATTTAACCTTCTCCCCATTCATTTTCCTGAAAGTGTTAAAAATGGAGGCTGTGTTGTCGTGCGACAAGATAATATCCGGTCTTTTGAAAACAATACTTCCCTTTTCGAAACCCAATATCTTTTCTGCAAATGTCTTTCCAGCCATAGCTTGTGGTTTTGCGTACTTCTTTGTAACGTGATAATTTAAGCAGTAGTTAACCAACCTTTTAATTTTGGCTGCAAAGATACACGCTTTTGCACCATGAGATTTTATCCTGTGAAATAAATTGGGAAGAAAAAAAACCTTAACTACCCTTCTTTTCCCAATATAATCACTCACGAATGTTTCTCGCGCTACCTACTTAGCCGGTTAAATCTGAGGAAACCCGGAGGGCTTGCGTGCTGAGTGACGTGAGCGTCTTGGGAATTGGAAAACAATCAAAAAGCTTAGTATGACAATAGATTCTCAAGCCGTGCCAATCCTGCATACCAGCCTAAATAACCCGGAATTAAATTGTTCTCTGTTAGCAGTTAATTTACAACAATTTTTCATTTTTCACTTTCCGATCCCTGCGGGTTGTTGTGCGGGCTGTTGTTGTAATGGCCTTTATCGTACAAGTTGCTAAACCATTCACATGCATTGCCACTCATATCGTACATGCCCAGTTCGTTGGGTTGCTTTGTGCTAACAAGATAGGTCGTCGTAAACCTTCTGTTTCCACCATTCCATGCCACCTCATTAATGTTGTTGCTGCCTGAATATTTATTACATCTATTTTATAGTATTATGTTGATATTTAGTATTATAAACCGGATGAATAGTTGGGCTATTTATTATAAGCCGATTAACAAATATTATTTTTCTCTCCTGCTATGAAGCAGGTATAATAGAGTATTGATCATTTCCACACTTCTTTGATTTTGTTCACTATTCCGAGCAAATTTTAATTCGGTGAGTAGCCGTCGAACTATCGTAATAGTATCACAAGGTAAATAATAGGATGATTTACTTTTGATGTTTAACTGTTTCAGATACAGATCAATTTCGCTTTTGGTGAAAACGGCTCCTTTGTTAAAAGGATTAATATAAAACATAATATCGCCTTTTGAATAAATATTTATAGGTTTGTTTACTTGATTCACAAGGTCGATGTAGGCAAGGATAAAATGTTTCGGTAGATTGATACCGAAAACGGGCAAATTCAATCTTTCAGTGATAATGAGATAAAGCATCGCCATAGACATATGATTTCCTTTTTGTTGTCGCATCACTTCATCAAGATAATACAACGAAACATCGGGTTTTTCACTTTGCTCGTTATGGAAATTATATACTTGATAAAAGATATGATTGACAACCTTAATTTTTTCAAGAGCCGTAAGGTTATCGTTAATTTCGAGCCAAACATCTTTAAACAGTTTTTCTACCGATGCCATCAAGTTATCGTAGTCGAATAGGTTGAAATTAAGGCGCGAAATAATTAAATATGCTTCGAGTAAATTATGAGTTTCACTTTGCATCCACGATTTTAAACGCATGTAAGCATTATTAAACAAAATATCTTCAATAAGTCTTTCAATTCGTTTGATTTCACCGGTATTATCCGAATTCAACCAAGCATTTTCAAGAATTGGAATAGCCGTTTCTCCAAAATCAAATATCCGTTTACGCACTTTAATAAATATTTGCTCATCAGGCTCATCCATAAGTGTTATAAGTGCTTCCAACTCCGAAAGTTTATCGTCCATCGCAAAATTTGTTTTTCTCGAAAAATCTATTTTTTTAAACGAAAAATTCTTTTTCAAAGGGTAAAAATAGTCGATGAAGTTGTATATAAAATTTCGAAACAATGAACTTAATCACAATTGATTGTTAACAAATCAAGGTCAGGTTTTGTTTTTCAATCATATAATTCGTTTACTCCATAATGCAGCGTTTTTCTGTTTCATTTCAGTATGGAGACAATAATGTATTGGGGATGATTAGAAAAACAGGTTTGTGCATTTAAAGTAATAGCAAATTAAAGCATTAATTACACCTTAACTATAATCAAATTTAATATTTTTCTTTATATATCAAATCAATTTGTATTTTTGCATTTCAAATTTTAAAATTAAACGGGAGAAGCGATGGCAGTTATTGGAAGTATCAGAAAACACTCAACTTTTCTAGTAATAATTATTGGAGCCGCATTGGCAGCTTTTATACTTGGAGACTTTGCCAAGAAGAGACAAAAAAGAGATATTAATGTGGGTAAGGTGAATGGTGAAGAAATAGCCATTATGGATTTCAACAACAAAGTGGATCAAAACATTGATGCCACTAAGCAACAGCAAAAGAAAAGCACCCTAACTTCTGATGAATCATTCAGAATTCGTAATGAAACCTGGGATCAGATGGTAAAGGATATGTTGATGAACAAAGAGTATGACGAGTTAGGTATTGATGTTACCACCGACGAATTGTTCGACCTCATTCAGGGTCCCAATCCATATCCGCTAATAAAAAAATATTTTGTAAACCGGAAAACGGGAAAATACGACAGGAGACTTGTTATCAATTACTTGAAAAATCTTGATCGAGTTTCTCCCAAACAAAAGCAACAATGGATTACATTTGAAGAATATATTAAAAACGATACCAAACAAAAGAAGTTCAACACTTTGATACAGATAGGATATTATGTACCAAAAATTTTGGCTAAAATGGCTTATAATGAGGAAAACGACAAAGCTAATATCGAATTTGAAGCTACTCGTTATCCTGATGTTCCAGATAGTTTGGTAAAAGTTACCGATGCCGACTATCAACATTATTTTGATGAGAATAAAAAACGTTACGAGCAAAAAGAGAGCAGAAGTATCGACTTTGTTTTGTTCAATGTAAAACCTTCAATAAGAGACACTAAGAAGGCTTTGAAAGAGGCTGTAGCTACAAAAACAGATTTTGAAAACACTCCTAATATAGGACAATTTGTTCGAGCGAACTCCGATGCACCATACGATAGTGCTTGGAAAGCCGAAGGACAATTACCGGTTCAAATTGATTCGTTGATGTTCCATTCGAAAATCGGTACGGTTTCCAAACCTTATCTCGAAAGCGACTCTTATTATATTGCCCGTTTGGTTGATATAGCTTACCGCCCCGATTCAATGAAAGCTAGCCATATACTAATTGCCTACAAAGGTGCTATGCGTGCTAACCCAGCAGTTAACCGGACTAAAGAAGAAGCCAACAAACTTGCTGACAGTCTGTATCGTATCGTCAAAAGGAATCCAAGAAAAATAACGAAACTTGCCGATAAATTTTCAGACGACGGCACGGCAAAAAAGAATCATGGCAATCTTGGTTGGTTTGCTGACGGGCATATGATTCCTACATTTAACAAGGCTGTTTTTGATACTAAAGTAGGGCATGTTACTATGGTAGAATCGCCTTTTGGTTTCCATATTATAAAAGTTACGGGTAAAAAACGTCCGGTAAGAAAAGTGAAAGTTGCCATTGTAAAACAGGAAATTATTCCCTCTAATGAAACTTATCAATCTACTTTCGCTAAAGCGAGCAAGCTAGCATCGGAAAACAAAACTGCTAAAGCTTTTTACGAAGCCATAAGAAAAGATCATTTGCACAAACGTACTATGCCCAAAATGGATAAGATGTCCAATTATATTGTCAGCTTGAAAAATCCGCGCCAAATAGTAAAATGGGCATTTAATGAAGATACAAAAGTTGGCGAAGTTTCCAAAGTGTTCGATCTCGAAGGACAATATGTAGTAGCTGTGTTAACAGAAAAATTCGAAAAAGGTTATCCTTCGCTTGATGATTTAAAACCTCGAATTGTTAATAACGTGATGGACGAAGTTAAAGGTAGATACCTTGTTAAAAAAATGAAAACTTTCGATGGCGATTTTGCTAAAATTGCAGCCACTATGAAAGTCCAAAAAGAAAAAATGACAACACTTTCGTTTAATACAAGAAATATGACCGGCTTCGGTCGTGAAAAAAAGGTTGTAGGATACGTCTTTGGGATGGATCAAGGGAAAATTTCAAGACCTTTGATAGGCAATGGTGGCGTTTTTGTAATTCATCTCGACAAGATGACTAAAGCCTCCGATTTAGGTAACTATTCGGCTACCATTAAGAAAATGGAAAGTGAATTCGAAAAACGTGTTACACAGAATTATCCTTACAAAGCTCTGAAAAATGCTTCTGACATTGTTGATAACAGAATTTCGTTTTATTAAAAAAAAAATATCTTAATGTTATCGCACTGTTTTCGTCGAAAACAGTGCGATTTTTTTTGCTTTGCTATTTTTATATTGGGAAACAAGAAATGTATAAATTGAACAAAATAAAATTTAAAATTATTCCATTATGTCATTTATTACCAAAGAAAAACTTTTTAGCCGGCGATGGTTTATAAATTATTTTCTGATAGTTGCCGGGTCTTTTATTCTTGCAGCTGGTTTTGTACTTTTCATTATACCCCATAAAATTGTACCGGGAGGTGTTTACGGTATCTCCATTATTTTACACTATATTTTTGGTACGCCTGTGGGTACAATGGCTTTGGCTTTCGATATTCCGCTTACAATTATCGGTATTTCGGTGCTTGGCCCCCGATTTGGAACAAAAACAGTGGTGGGCTTTGTTCTTACAGCCGCTTTCACCGATATGTTAACCTATTGGTATGGCACAGCACCTTTGATAAAAGACGATGTTTTGCTGTCATCAATTTTTGGTGGTGTTTTTATCGGCATCGGTGTCGGCCTAATCTTTAAATCGAAAGCCACCTCGGGCGGCTCCGACATCGTGGCAATGATAATCGCCAAATATACCCGCTTGCCTATGGGACAACTAATGATATTAGTCGATTCAACTATTGTACTATTCGGTTTAATCGTTTTTAAAGATTGGAAAATACCTTTTTATTCGTTGATTGTGATATTTATTACCGGCAAGGTTATCGACCTTATACTCGAAGGACTTAATTACGATAAAATTTTATTTATTATCTCGGAAAAAACCGAGGAAATCAGAGATAAAATTATCAAAGATTTAAACCGTAGCGGTACATATATCAAAGGAAAAGGTATGTTTGAACTAAAAAACAAAACAATGATTTTTACCGTTGTCAACCGCCGTGAAGTAACAATTCTTCACGAATTTATCCGTAAGATTGATGAAAATGCTTTCGTTGTAGTTATAAATGCTAATGAAATTCTCGGCGAAGGATTCAAATCGTTAAAAGAAAAGGTGTGATAAACATTATAAACGGTGATACTAAAACCTAATAAAACCTGAAACAAAGAAAATGCAGGAAAAAAACAGAGAATCATTGCACAGTTCATTGTGTTGTTCACAAGAAAACCACCGTTGTGGATTAAGGAAGGGTTTCAAAAAGGGTTTGCATCTATTCTGTATTCTACTTTACTTCAATTCGACAAAAAAAAACCCGTAATATTTGAAAATTAAAAATAGTAATCAGTAATAATTTTTTTGGCACGAAAACTCCTTTTTTTCAAGTATATAGAGTTTGCTCAGTAATAAGTCCGGTAAATTAGATACAATATTTTGTGCACGGGTGAAACAAAAACTACAAGCATAGCCGAGCTACGATGAGTATTTTTAACGAAATACGTGTGCAAAAGATACATAGAAAAATAGAAAACTATTTTTGAGCAAGCTCTTAGTCGGAAAGCGTCAAGTTCAAGACATGCAAAGGTTTGAAAATTAATAATTTATTAGAACAAATGATTCGTACTTATTACTTTGGAGAAATATTTTAATGGTATTTACGAAAATTATAGGATTTTGGAAATTGAAAAACACATGTATCACAAAATATTATTGTGCTGATTCGTAATCCGAAAAAAGTGTATTAAGATTTTTAATTACCTCAGCAGTGTCGAATGGGATATCATCAATATATCCTTCATCTTCAAGATAAAAAGTTTTTTTTATAGCTTCATTGTAACGATATTCCGCAGCAATCTTTTGAGTATCGAAAGGTATATCGTTGATATAAGTTTCGTCAGGGAGAGTAAATGTCTTTGAAAACGCAAGCTTGTACATTGCCTCTACCGATATATTAAATGTGTTGAATGGAATGTCGTCAATATATGCATCGTCTTGTAAAGCAAAAACCGTGTCGGAAGGAAAGGCTTTACGGTTTTTGGCCAATGTCGGGAAACTGATGGCAAAAGCTAAAAGTATTACTGCTAATTTTGTTTTATAAAATTTTATTGTTTTCATTTTGTTTATAAATTTAATATTTAAAAAATAGAGATAGCTAATTCCGTGCCATAAATTTTAATAGCCTTAATACAAAACAAATACAGAGATTAAAAGTTTAATTTTCAGAGGTTGTTATTGTAAGTATTACGAACAGAAACGTTCGGTATCGGACAGCTGAAAGTTTTATTTGTTTCTCACCACGATTACTATTTCGCCTTTAACTTTTTTATCTCGAAAATGGGTAATCAGTTCATTGAGGCTACCCCTAATGGTTTCTTCATAAATTTTAGTTAGTTCGCGTGAAACCGATGCTTGCCTATCGTTTCCGAACACTTCGGCAAACTGCACAAGTGTTTTTTGCAGCCGGTGTGGCGATTCGTAAAAAACAATGGTGTATTGCATTTGTGCAAGTTCTTTCATCCGGCTTTGCCTTCCCTTTTTATGCGGTAAAAATCCTTCGAAAAAAAACCGGTCGGTGGGGAAACCCGAATTGACAAGTGCGGGAACAAAAGCGGTGGCACCAGGCAAACATTCTATCTCAATGTTATTTTTCAAACATTCGCGTACAATTAAAAAACCCGGATCGGAAATACATGGCGTTCCTGCATCACTCACAAGTGCAAAGGTTTTGCCTGAGACAAGTTCTTCCACAATCCGTCTTGTTGATTGGTGTTCATTAAAAATATGATAAGCTCGCAATTTGTTTTGAATATTGTGATGTTTAAGCAATTTTCCTGAGGTACGGGTATCTTCAGCCAGTATCAAATCTACCTCTTTTAATACTTTTAATGCTCGAATAGTGATGTCGTCGAGATTTCCAATAGGAGTAGGCACAAGGATAAGTTTTGGCATATCGCTAAAATTCAATTGTTTTCACATAATCTGTAAGTAGCCGAAATAGTCCATTGTAGGCCGTAAATGGAAAATGACGCATGTCGTCTTCGGGAATATGGTATTGCCGATGTTCAGGTCCGCGAGTATAAATAAAAACTGATGGAACGCCTTTTTCATAAAACGAACAATGATCGCTGTTGCAGGCTTTTCCCCTTGCTTTTATGCTAACAACAAAATGATGTTTGTCGTTTATTTTCGATAATAAAGTAAAAAGTTCGGGATAAATTTTCCCATTTATTATGGTGATTCCTTCGCTACCTGTTCCTACCATGTCGAGATTTATCAACAATTTGATTTGTTTTAGAGGAAAAACAGGATGTTCGACATAATATCGTGAACCTTTTAGGCCGGCTTCTTCTCCACTGAAAAACAAAAATGCGATGGAGTAGGTGGGGTGGTTTTTTGGCTGCGAGTAGTATCCCGCCAAATTTAATAGCATTGACGTGCCGCTACCATTATCGTTGGCGCCGTGGTAAACGGTTCTTTTGCCCATCGTACCAAGATGATCATAGTGCGCCGAAAAAACCAAAAATGTGTCAGGATACCTTTTACCTTTAACATAAGCAATGATATTTTGCGTTTGGTGAGCAGTTTCAAATTTGTTTTTTATGTTTAGATTGATTTTATCAGGTTTATTTCTCAAAAATATTGCTTTGATTTTCAACCATGATGTTTTGGCCACTTTGCCACCATTTGACACTTGCCAGTATGGTTGTTTTTTAGAAAGCAAAATCACACCTTTTACGTCATCAATACTTGTTCCGTAAATCTTTTTGAATGTATCGTTTACTACAAGAAAATAATCGTCTTTTTCGGTTTCACGGGCAAAACCGTATAATTCTTTGGTGTTTTTAAGGGTGTCGGGAAGATAAAGCAACGGAAAATTTCCTATTATGGTGGGCGATGAGCAACTGACTACATAATCTTCGCCTGGTTGGAGTTTTTTACCGTCGATACTGGCTTTAAGTTTATAAGGAAAAGTATTTATTGGAAATGAATATGTTTGAAAATAGTTGTTAGCGAATTTTAATAAAAATTTTTTTTTCAGTTGCGAAACAATAAAATCTGCAGCTTTTTTGTCACCTTGTCGAACGTAACCCCGGCCTCGTAGACTATTGGAAGTAAGTTTTTTAAGCATTTTCCTGGCATAATCAACATCCTGTGTAAAGGCTGAAGTAAGCATCAGCAGTCCGGTGAGAAGCAATACAAAGTGTTTCATTTTCAGCTAAATTTTCGTTCGAGCAATTCGTTGAGCTTTCTTAATGCCTGCGAATTGTCTTCCCATTGTTTTTCGACCTTAAGTTCAAACAAATAAGTTTTGGCACCGTCAAGGTTGATAAAACTGTTTAGCTCGTCGATGGCTTTGTTGTAATGACTTAGGTCTCCACTAAATAGCTCATTGATAAACAGGAACTTTTCGTTTATTCCTATGGCTTGCCGAAGGTCGTTGATGTGGCTTTTTTGCATTTGATCGGCTACACTAGCTTCGTCGGTAGTGTTCAGTTTGTCGCTAATGGTTTCGTCGGACAAATCCGAAAACAAATCAAGTGTTGTCTTTATCTCTTCTTTGTGTTTTGTTGGTTGCGGTTCTTGTTTCCTTTCAACAGGTTCTTCTTTTGTCGAAACTGCTTCTTCAATAGGTTTTCCGGTTTCGACAGGATTAGTAACTATTTCTTTTGTTACTTCATTGGAAACTACCGGTACAGCAAATTGCTCAGAATTTGTAATTTTCTTTTCAGCCACGGTTTTGTTTTCTTTTCTGGAAATAGGAGTGATAGCGAGTGCGGGTTCATCCGCAGAATTTATGTCTACAGTATGGCGAGTAGGTTGAAAATGTTTTGTTTCTACAAAATTTTCTAGTGTAAAAAGCATTTCATACAGCGATTGCATTTTTTGCTGTAACATATCAATATCCAAAGAATGTAACGCATAACCTACTTTGCTTATGCGCCTTACATGAGCATGAAGGTTATCTATTTCCAGACCGATTTGAAGCAATAATTTTTCTTTACTCATTTGAATTCAGTTTTTTTCAATAAATAGTTTTTCCTTTTCATTTGACACAAAGAAGTTCGAAAACTTACTTAATTTTGTCCATTCAAAAGTAATACGAATTTAATAATAATTTCATGTTTCTCGAAAAAGACCGCAATAATTCGCAAAGAGTAGGATGGATAGAGGTTATCTGTGGCTCGATGTTTTCGGGCAAAACAGAGGAGCTTATTCGCCGATTGAACCGAGCGCGAATTGCTAAGCAAAAAGTGGAAATTTTCAAACCCGCCATCGAAACACGCTTCGACGAACAAAATGTGGTTTCGCACGATGCTAATTCGGTTACTTCCACAGTTGTGGAAAATGGCTCACAGATACTTTTTTATGCCGAAGATTTTGAAGTAGTGGGTATCGACGAAGCACAATTTTTTGGTGAAGAGTTGCTTTCGGTATGCAACGACTTAGCCAATAGTGGAAAACGAGTGATTGTTGCCGGTCTGGATATGGACTTTCGCGGTAAATCTTTCGGACCTATTCCGTTGTTGATGGCTACTGCCGAATATGTTACCAAAGTGCACGCCATTTGTATCCGCTGTGGAAATTTGGCTAATTACTCTCACCGGACGGTCAAAAATGACAAACTTGTTGTTCTAGGTGAAATAGAAACCTACGAGCCTCTTTGCCGTCGCTGTTTTAATGATGCCCTGATGGAAGGAAAAGAAAATTCTTAAGCCTATAGACGATTTCTAAGCAGACGATAACGTTATGATCAGTTTTTCTCTTAAAACAAAAAACCTTATAACAGGTTTGCTATAAGGTTTTTTTATGGTAGGCGGGAATTATACCCATGCTAAAGGAAAAAGGATCGCTTATGAATAACGGAGAATAGACGATATTTGAGGTCGGTGGTTACATCAAAAAAATAAACCATATCTTCTTTTTCAAAAATTTTTGCCGTAAGCTCTTTCATCTCTTTTTCTTTAAGTCCTTCTTTCATAATTTCATCAAGCGTATAAGACTCATTGCCGATAGTAACCATTTTTCTATAATTTAATTTTATAACCATCTTTTGCACAAATCGGGCAATAGAAGTCTTTTACTATAGTAACATAACCACACCGCTCACATTTATAATATTTGTGTGTTTTAATTTTCTTTTTGCTATGGCTCAATTTTAATCCCAACGTAAACATATTAAAGTTTTTTTATTAAAAGCAATCCGTATGCCAAAAATAACTAATCTTGATTAAGATATATTATAACGATTGATAATCCGTATGTTAACAACAAAAATAATTTAATTCTTTTATAAATTGGAAATATATGCTATATTTTTCCAGTATTAACCTACATTATTGGATAGTAAAAAGGCTAGAACCTTACGAAATTGTAATCGGTTTTGAACTGTTTTAAGTATATTTTGTGTTTTTGGAGAAAATCGATATTCGAATTGTTTTACTTTTCGAGCACAAGAGCAAACCTGTTGATTTTCCGCATTTGCAATTGTTGAAATATTTATTGAAAATTTGGGCAGTCGACATTAAGCAAAAAAAGAAAAGTTTAACTCCCGTAATACCTATTATCTTTTATCACGGAAAAGGGAAATGGAAAAGCAAAACATTTGAAGAATATTTCAAAGGAATAGACGAAAATATAGAAAGGTTTTTACCCGCATTCGATTATGTATTAACAGATTTATCAAAATACAGCGATGAAGATATTAGGAATAGGTACGATGAAATTAAAGTCCGGATGGCATTATTGTTGATGAAAAACATAATGAATGAGCAGTTGCTAAAACAGAAGATACCGGATATATTTTTGATGAGCAACGAAGTTTTTGAAAATGAAGAAGGAGAGAAATTTGTTAAAGCATCGGTAATTTATATTTACAACAATGTTGAAAAGGGATTTAAAGAGATAACGCAAGAAATAGAAACCATAACAACCAAAGGAGGAGACATAGCCATGACTATAGCAATGCAACTTGAAGAAAGAGGACTTCAAAAAGGGAGACAAGAAGGCCTCTACGAAAATCAAAAAATGGTAATTACTAAACTTTTTACCAAAGGAAAATTTTCTTCCGAACAAATTGCCAATTATCTTGAATTAGATGAAAAATTTGTTCGGAGAATTTTAAAAGAGGCAAAACTCTTTTAAGAGTTTCTATATTGTGAACTTAGGACGATAAAAAAATCAGTGGTAATTTTTTTGAACATCGAACACTGATTAACGAGCGCCGAAGTGTGATGTATATTATTTATTGAAATTTCTTCATCTTTCATTATTCATTACTTTTTCTCCCATTTACAACTTCTCCATTACTCCACTTCTTCATTTTTCTCATTTTTCAACTTCACAATTTCACCTCTTCACCCACTTCCCGCTTTCATACAACCCTTTTTCGCCGGTGATTTTGTAAATGTAAGTACCTTAAAGTTGTACTAACAATAGCTGATTTTCCGGTAATCTCCTGTTTTAGTATAAGTTTACCATTCATGTTGAAAAGTTGGAAAAGGCTTTGCTTGTATTGCACGGCAACCCTTATCCTTAATACCTCCCTGCCCGGATTGGGAAACACAATGGCATTGTGCACGATGGGTGCAGGTTTGCCGTTTGCTGAAGTTAAAAGACCTTCGCTGTTTACTTTGATTATGTAAATATCACGTTTATGAAGATTAGGGTGCGATTTGTAATCGAAACGTGTACCGGCCATTATACAGCCTCCGTCATGAGTGGCTATTATTCTATCTAAATTATAACAAGCATCACCTCCGTAAAAATGTTCCCAACGTATATTAAGCATACTGTCGGTTTGAAAAAGCCGAAACCATGAAGGAAAATTGGCAAAATAAAGATTACGCCATGACAAGTTTTTACTGCTACCAATAAAAATAGAATCTTTATTTGTATAATCTAATGCTCCATAAAACGCAGGAAAATCAAATGTATCTTTTGCTCCAACGCTATTAAAAATATATCCTGTTGTGTCGAAAGGCGAATACTGACGTATAAATCCAATATCATGGTCGGTTATTCTATCATTTTCTAATTTATCATTAATTAGTAAGTTACCTTTGCCAATATTGTTTGCCATCGTTCCTTTGAATCCGGCAAAATAATCTCCTGCAAGATAAAAGGAAGTATCGGTATCCCATTTTAAACCGTAACTTGAGTTAATCCAATGAGGGATATAACTTTCTTGTGCAGAAATTAAATTCAAATTCGAATCAATTAAAACGTAATAAGGAGATAATCCTCTTAAAACCCATAAGTCTCCATTGTTAAGTTCTTTAATTTCATAAGAAAGTATGTGAGTGTCATGTATAAATATTTTACCTTTTAAACTGTCAAAATCTTGATTAAACACATAAATGAACATTCTATAACCGCCACCGTAGCCGGGGTTAACGGGTGTATTAACAGTGCCCGTTATAAGTAATTTATTATTTAATCCTCGTCGCATAGTTTGTGTGAATTCACTGTAATCATAAGGGAAATTATATTGTTTTAGTTTTGTTATTGATAGATTAGTATCAAGTTTAAATAAACCAATCGAATAATTTTTATATGAACCTGTTGTGTCCGATTTTGCAAAGCAAATAATGGATGTACCATTGGAATCACTTAAAATATTAATGGGCATGAATGTATAAGAAGAATCCGTAAAGTATTTTTTTTCAATAAATTGACCTGTTTTGTCTAATTTCAATAAATAACCTTCATATTTATTTGAATTTATGTTGTGATATGCTCCAATGAAAGAATAAGAGTTGTTTGAATTTTCTGCGATATCAAATATTAACTGATCGTAATTTGTATCATTTTGGTATTCAAAAGTTGCTGTTTGACTAATTACGTTTTTAGATAAAATAATAATTCCAAAAAGCAGTAAAAATATTTTTGTGTTCATAATTAATTATATTTGTTAAAAAGACTATTCAACAAATTATTTTTATTTTTAACTTGTTGAATAGTCGTAATAATATTA
>QIKE01000060.1 GCA_003232915.1 Bacteroidota bacterium
AATGAAATTGACGCCACTTCATAGTTTTTGTAGTTTATCTCAACACCCTGCCAATCTGATATTTGCCCTATCTGTTTAAATAAATTGCCGCTTCTGTTTGCCCTGATGTAAAAGAGTTTGCTGTTTTGTACTACCACATCAATTATGTTTTTTGAATAAGAACCGGCATCCATAATAGAGCGATTGATTAAGATGTTTTCTTCTGCCAATAATCCATAAGCCCGGCTGAGTGTTTCTTCTTGCTTGAACTTTACATTGGCGTTGCCGGCTCGGTTTTCAATATATACAATTTTATTGTCAATGGTGGCTAGCCCGGTAAAATATCCTTTATTCTTTTTATAAGTCTTTTTAGCATCATATTTATTGTTGGCAGTTGTTTGATTGCCATAAAGAAAATCGTAGTATTTACCTTCTGTTAATTCTTTGGTTAGTTTTAACGATTTTATATTTAAACGATTAAGTTTCTCGTTTATGTTGAAATTGTATGCAATGCCTGAATCGGACTCATATTTTGTATTGCTTGTTTTGAGTTCATTTAACACCCGCAAAACCGTGTCTGCGCTTAGTACATTGTTGCCGGGTATGGAGGACAAATGCTCGCCAAGATTAGTGTTGATATCTTCAATATAGCTCCCACCGGACAAAAATACACAAGCCAGATTCTTGATATTGTCGCTGTAACTATAGCCAACCAACTTGCCACTAATTCCTAATTCGCTGTCTATCTATCTACAAAGAACAAAATTGTCAAACATCTTATTCACAAAAGAAATTCCTGAAAAAGGACTGACGTCTCCAATTAATTTTTTTACTTTTATGCTCATAATTTTATCTTTATTTATTTTATGCCAAAAAAAAAGTGATAAAATTATACGGTCAAATGCTGTGTAAATTATTTTTACACAGTTATTTGACCTGTTTTGTTAATAACTTAGTTGCGGATGTAAGGTATATGAGAAGTATTATTCTTATCTTATTGAAAAAAATAGTCCTAATACGGTTTTTGCCTCAATGGTTTAACTTTTATTACTTGTCAGCGGGTTTTATTTTATTATTTCGTTGATTTTCAAAAATACACTAAAGGCATGTTACAAAACACAAAATAATTAATATACGGAATAACAGCGAAGTAGCACTTTTCACACACCTTTTACCGAAAGAATTTTAATAACCTTTATTATGTAATGTATTTGTTGTTAACAGTATATACTTCATTGAATAGATATAAAAAAACCGTCGTACATTGCCACTACACGGCTTTATAAAATCAATTGATTGTTTTATAGTCGATTAGCCATTCATTGAAATCAGGAATTCTTCATTAGTTTTGGTAAATTTCATTTTATCTTTGAGAAATTCCAAGGCTTCGATGGGGGTCATATCGGCAAGATGATTTCTAAGAATCCAAATTCGCTGCAACATATCTTTATCGAGTAGTAAATCTTCGCGACGTGTACTTGAAGCCACAATGTTGATAGCGGGAAAAATTCGTTTGTTCGACAGTTTACGGTCGAGTAGGAGTTCCATATTTCCTGTTCCTTTAAATTCTTCGAAAATCACTTCGTCCATTTTCGAGCCTGTATCGGTAAGTGCGGTTGCCAAAATTGTAAGTGAACCACCGTTTTCGATTTGTCGAGCGGCGCCGAAGAAGCGCTTGGGTCTTTGCAGGGCGTTGGCTTCCACGCCACCCGAAAGCACTTTTCCCGAAGCTGGTGAAACCGTATTATAAGCTCTTGCAAGCCGTGTAATTGAGTCGAGCAATATTACAACATCGTGCCCGCTTTCGGTCATTCTTTTAGCTTTTTCGAGTACGAGGTTGGCAATTTTCACGTGTTTGTCGGCCGGTTCGTCAAATGTAGAGGCAATTACTTCAGCGTTTACGCTACGAGCCATATCGGTAACTTCTTCGGGACGTTCGTCGATAAGCAAGATAATAAGGTAAACGTCGGGGTGGTTATAAGCGATTGCATTGGCTACTTCTTTCAGTAACACTGTTTTGCCTGTTTTGGGTTGCGATACAATGAGTCCGCGTTGTCCTTTGCCGATTGGGGCAAACATATCCATAATGCGTGTGGAGATGCTTTCTTGCGGATGTCCTGTAAGTTTGAATTTATGTTGTGGGAACAAAGGGGTTAGGTAATCGAAAGGAATTCTATCGCGAATTTCTGCGGGCGATTTTCCATTGATGTCAATCACTTTAATTATCGGGAAGTATTTTTCGCCTTCTTTGGGAGGTCTTATCCTTCCTTTTATGGTGTCGCCGGTTTTAAGTCCGAAAAGTTTTATCTGCGAGAGTGAAACATAAATATCATCGGGCGAGTTGAGATAGTTGTAATCCGACGAGCGGAGAAAGCCATAACCATCAGGCATAATTTCTAGTACGCCGTCAGCCACAATAATGCCGTCTTTTTCAAAATTGTAAACTTTTCTTTCCCTGTATTGTTCTTTCGTTGTTTCGGGCAGTTTGTTGTTAGTAGAAGCGGGAGACTCTTCTTTATTTTCTCTAATGACAGTTGTAGGAATCGTTTTGGGTTCTTCTTTGCCGGCTTCTGAATTTAGTATCGTAATGTGTTCTTTTTTATCGTTAGCATTTTCTTTTTCAGGTGTTTCGTAGCGAAACATTTTTTTGTCCAAACCTACGTTTACACCGATAGTTTCAGTTTTTTGTAAATTAATAACTGAGTCACTTTTTTCTGTAATTGGTGTAACAGTAGGTGTGCTATGTTCAACTTTAGAACTCGCTATTGGTGTAAATATTTTGCGTGGACGTCCTCGTCGCCGTTTTGGTTGGGTCGTTTGTCCTTCAACTTTTTCTTCTGGTTTGCTGTTGTCGGCGACTATATTATTTTTAGGTATTGGCGTGGGTTTTTCGTCTGTCTTGGTGGCTTCGGTTTTTTTGGGCCGGCCACGACGTCTTTTTTGTATCGGTGCCGAGTCAGGGAAAGGCTTTTTCTGACTTTCAACTTCGGTTTTTTTCTTTCTTCCGCTCCGTTTTGGCCTTTCTTCATCTATTTTTTTCTCTGCTTTCAACATTTCTGGGGAGGGATTTAATGCCTGATAATCCAAAATTTGATAGATAAGGTCTTTTTTCAGCAGTTTTTCGGCTTTTGGAATTTTGAGGTTTTTGGCTATTTCCCTTAATTCAGCAACTAATTTGCTATTAAGTTCTACAATATCGAACATATAAAAAATGATTTAAATGAGATTTTCTCTTTAATGATTAATTTATATACGTAAATTTTTTCTTGAAAAGAAATCAAAGGGTTCTTTTCCTTTAGCGCTACAAAGATAAACTTTTTTATAAGTCGTTTTAAGAATTAACAAACTTTATTAGTTTAAATTCATTTTAAACAAAATATTTTTTTACCCTAAACTTTTTATTTGAGAAAATAAAATATGATGAATGGAATATCTAGTAGGAGAATATCCCATAAAAGTAGTTGATCAGGTTTGTTAAACGGCCTCCGGCAAAGAAAAATCTTTACTAAGCCTGTAATGTTTCCATTCAAGAACGTTTTATTATTATTTTTGCGGCTATAAAAGTAAAAAAATTATGCTACAACGTAGACAATCTGTTTTTTTATTACTTGCAGCCATTGCTTTAAGCCTTGATTTCTTTTTTCCACTGGCTTCTTTTTTCGGGGAACAAGATTCGATAATACTATACATCTATAAGATAATCAGTAAAGTACCCGATTCGAATATGCCTTATACCTTCAATTTTGTACTCCCGCTTTTGCTTATCAATAGTTTATGTGTTGTTTTAAGTATTGGCGTTATTTTTATGTATAAAAACCGTAAAGCCCAGATGAGAATTGTTAAATTCCTTTTGTTTTTGGTAATTGTAATGACAGGATTATTCTTTTTGTATTATGTGGATACTCTTGAGAAATATACAGGCGGTATTGCCCAGTACAATTATGTGGGGGTATCTGCGCAACTTGTGGCTATTGTGTTTTATGTTATTGCCTTTCGGGGAATTATCCACGATGAAAAGTTGATTAGTAGTGCCGACCGTTTACGTTAGTTTCGTGCGCCGAAAATTTTGGTACCTATCCTAACCATCGTGCTTCCTTCTTCAATGGCTATTGTATAATCGCCCGACATTCCCATGCTTATTTCTTTGAATTCGGCTTTAGCCGAAAAGTATTTGTTTTTCAATTGGGTGAAATAACTTCTCAATTGCCGGAATTCTTTGTGAATAAGTTCGGCTTTAGAGGTAAACGTTGCCATACCCATCAGTCCGCAAATTTTTATGTTTCCCAGCTTTTTTAATTCGTGATTCTCTAAAATTTCTTCCGCTTCAGCCATATCTAATCCGAATTTGGTTTCTTCGGTGGCAATATGAAATTGTAATAAACAGTTTATTGATCTTTTGTTTTTAACAGCCTGCTTGTTAATTTCTTTCAGCAACTTTAAACTGTCAACTGCATGAATAAGTGTTACAAATGGGGCGATGAATTTTACTTTGTTGGTTTGTAAGTGGCCGATAAAATGCCATTCGATGTCGTTGGACAGTTGTGGGAATTTTGCAGCCATATCTTGCGCTTTGTTTTCGCCGAAAATTCTTTGTCCTGCTTCATAAGCTTCCGAAATCAGCAGAACGGGCTTGGTTTTCGATACCGCAATAAGTTTTACGCCTTGTGGAAGCTCTTTGAGAATGTTTTTTAGATTCTGATGAATATTCATGATTATTTTTTTGCAAAATTACATATCTTAAATTAATATTAAAAATACTTGGATAATTTTTTTGATGTGATACAAAAGTGAATTCTTTCGCCAAGCCCGTTTTATTTTTTTACCATTGAAGACAGATCTCATGGGGATATAGAGTCTACGATTGATGATTAACAATTAGAATTTAAATTAAGTATAATTACCTTTTTTCACATTTTTTCAAATGTTTATAACTTTGTAATATGCTGTTATTCCGTTATTTGTGTTTTGACATGATTTTTAGTATCACTTTCGAAAATCGGGCCAAAACGGTTCTGACGTTTTTTTGTACCACAGGTTAAACCCGTGGAATGGCAAATCCATTATTCCACAGGTTAAACCCGTGGAATGGCAAATCCATTATTCCACAGGTTAAACCCCATTACGCTCCTTCGGAGCTTTTTTAATCATTCCTTTGTGCGTTTAAAACCAATCATGGATGTTTCATTCATTTTTCCGTAAAAGTAAACCGTACTGTTGACAATTTTTGACATCAGTGTATCCTTTTGCATAATTTTTTTTATCCCCAGACTCCTTTAATACTTTAGGAGCAGGCATATTCATCTCATCCATAAGACTCATAACAAATCTCCCGACACCTTCAAATCCGAAGACTTACACATCGAACTGTTGCTCGTTGAAAGTAAGTTTGATGCATAACGGCTCGTCCAACGGATATTTTTTGATAAGCAGATGTAGCCCGCATGTTGAGTAACAGGCTGACAGGTGCTTGGTTGTGTCTGCTGATACGAAATACGTCCACGGGTTACTTTTTATGCTGGTTGAGCGGTAATCACTAAACTGCACCTATCTTTTGGATTCAATGGCATGAATGAGCGTATGTACATTCCCGCTGTTTTTTCCTTTTATCACTGCGTCAACAACCATATCAAAATTGTAGAGTGGATAGAGTTTCTTTTCAATGTTCTCTTTCAACACGTTGTTATTGCTGACAGTGTGGATGGCTTTGATGAGCAGTCAGGCTTCTTCTTCTGGAAAATGGAGCAGATAAAAAATTTTCCGGAAGGCTCTGTCCATTTTCTCAATGCGATAACGGCCTCCGGACACGGCAAACACAAAGCCATGGTCTTTAAAACCGGCGATGTATCACTAAACGGTGCGTTCCGAAGAGTTGACCTTTCGGCCAGTCCGGTAATCGTATAATAGCGGTTACCCGATAACAGAAATAGCATATTTTATAAGCCCTTTATTTTTGCATAGGAATCCACTTTTGTTTTAGATTAAAAGTGTAAAATTTGATGCCCATCGTCTTTGTTTTTGAGCATACAAACGTACACAATATCTACATGATAAGGGCATCTTGAAATTTCCTTTAGAATTAGAATGTAATTTCGCTTCATTATTCATCATAAAAAATAATAAAAAATGAAAAAGTACTCAATGATTCTAAGCGTTTTCCTTCTGGCTTTTAGCTTTACCGCTTGTAGTCAAAGCAAAGTTCCAAAAGCCGTAAAAACCGCTTTCAACAAGAAATTTCCTACCGTAAAAAAAGTGGATTGGGATAAGGAAGGCACAGCCCAATGGGAAGCTGAATTTAAACTCAACAAAAAGGACATGTCGGCCAACTTTGACAATCGGGGCAACTGGAAAGAAACTGAAACCGAACTGGAAAACAACGCCGTTCCTGCCGTTGTATTAGACGTCTTGAAAACTCAGTTTGCCGGATATAAAATAAAAGAAGCAGCTCTTACGGAAACTCCTGAATACAGTGCTTATGAAATTGTTATTAAACAGGGAGAAAGAAAAATAGAAGTTACTATTGATAAAACCGGCAAACTGCTGAGTAAGGAAAATGCCGGTGAAGATAACGATTAAATTTCAGGAGTTTTCTTAATTTTACGATCTGCTTCTGTTTAATCAATAACAAGGAATAAATTGACGGGCAAACAAAAACTATTTTGGTTGGTAGACCAATGACAAAATATATTGACCGGATTAAATGTTTATTCCTTGTGTTTTTTTATTTTCAAATAATTACATTTGCTTGGTTTTGCACGAATGTAATACAGGCTTATTGTTTTAAAATTGTAATTGATGACAAAAAAGATATGGAATTTTTCACAACGGAAAGGGGTATTTTTCAAAAAAGATTTCTTCTTTCCGTGGCTTTTTTTTATTCTGCTATCATTGCCAACACAGATACTTCATAGTCAGACGCAATTATTAGAATACATCGACAGTGCCAAACTTAACAATCCGCAAATTATCAGGATTGAAAAGCAAATAAAAATTATGGAACTGCAAAAAATGAGCGTTAAAGCTATATACCGGTCTCCTAAAGCTTATATAACATCGGATATAAATATTACACCGTATTTCAATAACGGCTCCCAGTTTATCACTACCAATCCTACCGACATGGCCATTGGCTATGACATTGGCATCACCAACGGGGGGCTATATTCAGGTCTTATAAATGTTGACATTCCGCTTTTGGGTAAAAAGTCAACTCAAAATGCGCTACTGTTGCCCAACAGGCAAACAAACAAGTTACGTGTTACATTACGTATTGCTTATTACAAATTGAACCGGCAAGTTACTAATCTATATTACAATGCATTGGGTGAGCAGTTGACCTATCTCACCCAAAAAGAAAGTGTGAACTTGTTGACTCGAGAGGTTAACACAATGGAGCTGTTAACAAAAAAAGGATTATATAGTATTGTGGATTATCAATTATTAAAAACAAGCCTTTCGGCCGATTCCGTCAAACTGCAAAGCATGGCGATTGCGTACCGTATGCAACTCATGCAGCTTAAAAGTTTTTGTGGTATTTCCGATTCCACCCTTGATATTCTACGAATGGAAAACATAGTACTTTCGCTGCCCAATATTTCCTCCTCTTATTTTTTGTTACCTTATACTAACGACAGCCTTATCGCCATAGCCCAAAACAAGCTTTTTAACAACAGATATTTACCTAAGGTTATGCTTTATTCCAATGCCGGATTAAATGCCGTATCGTTAAATGGTTTAGACCGAAAATTAGGCGTATCTACCGGCATCAGGTTTGTCTATACACTTTTCGACGGAAGCCAAAAACAAATAAACAAAGCGCAAAGTTTAATAAAAATTGATAGGGTAGCGAAACTCGAAAAAATAAAATCAAAAAATATCTATTTACGTCGGGTGGTGTTGTTGAAATCAATTGACGAAGCACGAGCAAATTTGCAAAAACAGAAAAATCTCAAGCAAGATTATAAAAATTTGATTTTGTTGTACAAAGCAGAAGTGCAAAAGGGCCATGCGTCTGTTACGGGCTTTTTAATGGCATTGCAAAATTATAATAACATGCAGCTTTCGTATGGTTTGGAACAAATTAACTTGAATAAGCTAATTAACGAATACAATTATTGGAATCATTAACAATAGAAAAAAAAATGAACGGATTTATCAAGATGAATATATTATGTATGTTGGCCGCATTATTATTTACAACGGCATGCAAATACAAAACCGCCGAAAATAAAAGTCTTAAATTACCGCTTCCGACAGTAATTGTTAAGAAACCATTTAAAGAAAATAAAATTGTTTATACTGAATTTAGAGCTGTAAGCCGATATCTGCAGACTGTTAATTTCAGGGCACGAATAGCAGGCATTATCACAGCAACATTTGCACAACCCGGCGATGAGATAAAAGTCAATCAACCCTTGTTTGTGGTGAAGCCTGTTGAACTCTCTGCGTTGGAAAATGCCGGTTCGTTTTCGTCTTCCGTCGTTAGCGGCTTCGATACTATTTTTTCCGGTCAAAATGCTTTTACAAATAGGGTGATGGTACAGGTTGGCGATTATGTTCAACCGGGTAGTTTGTTGGCTTCTGCTTTTAAAAAAAATTCGCTTGTTGCTGTGGTTTATGTTCCTTTTGCACAGGTTCGATTAATACATAAAAACAGCCCAAGCATTATTGAAATTCCGGGAAAAGGTGATGTTAAAAGTTATTTTGAAAAACAGCTTTATGTTGCTGACAGTGTTACTCAAACGCAGCCTTTTATTGTCCCTCTACCTTTTGATTTGCATCTTTCAGCTAATATGAATTTATGGGTCAGGTTTAAAGAAAGAGAAATTCACCAAGGTACGTTTGTTCTGCGAAAAGCTATTTTAACCAACGAAGAGGAAAATAGTTTTTGGGTGATGAAAATGATTAACGATTCCACAGCTGTAAAAATTGATGTTACCGTTGGTTGGCAAGGCAAAAAATACATTCAGGTGCTTTCCGGTAATCTTTCGGATTCGGACAGAATATTAACAGATGGGGCTTATGGACTTCCTGATACAGCTTATGTGCAAATTATAAAATAATAGCTACCGCAATGGATTACTTTTATATTAAACTGAAGAGTCCGCTTTTTGTCTTAATGGTTATTGTTGCGTTGGCAGGGGTGTATTCTTACGGAAAAATGAAAACGGAACTCTTTCCCAATGTTACGTTTCCCAAGATTAAAGTCATTGCTGACAATGGACAACAGCCGGTAAACAAAATGATAATTTCAGTAACCCGCCCATTGGAAGAAGCTATAAAGAAAAGTGAAAATCTCACTTTGTTAAAAAGTATTACCTCCCGGGGTAGTTGCGAAATTTCCGCTTTTTATAACTGGAATGCTAATATCAACCTCGCCAAGCAACAAATAGATGCCCGTATTGCGGAAATTAGAAATACACTTCCTTCGGGAATTGAGATACATATCGAAAAAATGAATCCTTCAATTTTACCTGTCGAGGGTTATTCTTTGGAAGGTAATAAAAGTCCTGTTGAATTACGAATGCTGGCATTGTATACCGTGAAGCCTTATCTCGAACAGGTTAGCGGGGTAAGAGAAGTAGAAATAACGGGCGGTAAAATAAAGGAATATCAGTTGGCACTTGATGAAAAAAAGATGAGTCGCTTGGGCATTACTCCCGAAATGGTAAAAAATGTGTTGATGCAGACCGATTTTATCCGTTCCAACGGATATGTCGATGACTATCGTCGTTTGTATTTGAGCTTAACCAATGCCAATATTAAAAACCTTAGCGAACTTAAAAACACCGTTATAAGTAGTACCTCCCGTGGCGTAATCAGGGTTAAAGATTTTGCCAAAGTTCAAATTGGCGAACAGCGACAATATGTTCGTATCAAAGCTAACGGAAAAAATGTTCCACTTATTGCTGTAGTAAAACAACCCGAAGCCAATCTTACGGCTATTAACCGAGAAGTTCAAAAAAGAATCAAAGAACTGAATAACAATATTTTACCTAAAGGAATTGTTATCAGGCCCTATTACAACCAGTCTGTATTTGTTGATGATGCTATTCGGAGTATCCGTGATGTGTTATGGATTGGCTTGTTGCTCGCAATAGTTATAACCATTGCTTTTTTACGATCACTAAAAAGTAGTTTTATCATTTTGTTAAGTGTACCCTTGTCGTTAGCATTTTCTATGGTTATTCTGCATGCTTTTAGTTTCGATTTTAATATTATGACGTTGGGTGCTCTTGCTGCGGCCACGGCTTTGGTTATCGACGATTCGGTGGTAATAGTGGAACAGATTCATCGAACTCGTGAAGAAAATCCGGATGAGGATTTTAAAAATGTAGTCCCCAAAGCCATTAAATACCTCTTCCCTGCTATGATAGGCTCGTCACTGTCTACTATTGTTATTTTTCTTCCTTTCGGCATTATGTCGGGAGTCGCAGGTGCCTATTTTAATATCATGACACAAACCATGGTTATTACACTCGTGGCATCTTTTTTTATAACATGGATAGGAATACCGGTATTTTATCTTGTCTTTTTTCCGAAAATGCAGAAAAAGAATCATACGGCCACGGTAATAAAAAAACGACCTTGGGTAGGATTTTTCATCCGAAGACCTGCCATCAGCGTCGTTTTGGTTTTGGTTTCTATGGCAACTATGTATTACATTTTTCCGCATCTCCCTTCCGGTTTTCTTCCGCAAATGGACGAGGGTTCTATTGTGTTAGACTTTAATAGCCCTCCGGGAACCACCTTAAAAGAAACGGAGAAAATGCTGGAAAAAATTGATGCTATTTTAACAACTGTTCCCGAAGTGGAATCTTATTCACGGCGGACAGGAACCCAAATGGGGTTTTTTTTTACCGAACCTAACAAAGGAGATTATTTAATACGGCTTAAAAAGAAAAGAAAACGTACTACCGTTGAGGTGAGCGACGAAATAAGGAAAAAAGTGGAAAAAGCAGTTCCTGCCCTACGGGTCGATTTTGGCCAAGTAATTACCGATATGCTCGGCGATTTAATGAGTTCGGTGCAACCCATAGTAATCAAGATTTTTGGAAATAACGAAAACATTATTCGCAAATATTCCAAACAAGTGGCGGCGGTAGTAAAAACGATACGTGGTACCGCAGATGTTTTTGACGGAATTGTAATTGCCGGACCGGAAATTCAAATTTTACCCAACACCGGCAAACTCAAGCAGTTCGATATAAGCCCCCAAAATCTTCAATTTCAGTTGCAAACACAAACCGATGGTACTGTTGTGGGAAGCGTACAAGATCCTTTGCAATTTACTAATATCCGGATGATTTACCCCGACAGAGACAGCGTAGGCCTTGATGCCTTGAAAAATACTAATTTGTTTCTGCCTGGCGGAAAGCTTGTTCCGATGAAAGGTTTTGTTAGTATCCGAATGACAAAAGGGGTGGCTGAAATCGATCGCGAAAATCTGAAAAAAGTTATTTATGTTATCGCCCGGCTCAACAAGCGCGATTTGGGAAGTACATTGAAAGCCATTCGAAAAGCCATTCGCTCAAAAATCAGCCTCGCCTCCGGTTATACCATTGAATATGGTGGTGCTTATAAGCAACAACAACAAGCATTTCACGATCTGGAACTTATCTTGTTTCTCGCTGTGGCATTGGTGTTTACGGTTATCCTTTTCTTGTTTGGAAAACTTAAAGTAGCCCTTTTAATCATTTTCCTCACACTATTAGGACCTACCGGAAGCGCTCTGCTGCTTTACTTTTTGCATGTCTCGTTAAATGTAGGTAGCTATGTGGGAATTATTATGATTGTGGGAATTATCGGGGAAGCCTCCGTTTTTACTTATCTACAGTATAATGAGGAGCGCAAAAAAGGCCGTTCGGTAGACGATTCTATTATTTATTCTGTCTCTATCCGCCTGCGGCCCAATTTGATGACAGCCTTGGGTGCTATTTTTGCATTGATTCCTTTGGCTATGGGAATTGGCACGGGTACCGAAATGCATCAACCACTTGCCATAGCAGTAATTGGTGGCTTTGTGATGGCTCTTCCCGTTTTGTTAATCGTATTACCTACTTTTTTAAAATTGATCGAAAAAGAGAATAAATCCAAATGAGTTCGTAAGGAAATTTTTTTAAATGTTGGAATTCTTCAATCGAACAACTCATTAATTTGCTTGTAACCATAAAAAAAAAGTCCCAAAACATATTTGTTTTGGGACAAAGAACCATTAGCAAACCTTTGTGGCTATTTTTTCTTAGTACTGTTATTAAACAGGCGGTTTTTAAAATTCTCAGTTCTTTTAATCAACCTGCTAAAAATACCAGGGGCGACCTTGCCGTTTTTCACCGACGTCTTAACGTTATTAATATCCTTGGAAATTTCGGTATATTCTTGATCGAAATTACCGTAACCGATGGCTTGTGCCAGTTTTAATTGATAGTCGGCATTTTCAAGCAGATTAATTACTTTTGATTTATCCTCTTTTTTGTTGTGCAAATTTTGCGATTCGGCAAGCATTACTTGCGCCCTTAGAACCGGTAAAGGCAACACTGTTTGATTAACCACGAGTGAGTTTAAAAGATCGAACAAAACCTGTTTGGCTTGTTTGGGTTTGTTTTTGTTTATAAAATCAAGTGATAGATTCAATCCGTCGGGATAAGTGCCGAGTGGAAGGTTTATTGTGTTGAAATCCAACTCGCTTTTCACTGTGTTTAACAGTTGGGAAGCTTCCTGATAACTCCCTTTGCTCATTTGTTGTTTAGCAAGTTTTACTGTCCGGTTTATTTGCGGAAGGGTAGTGATTAAATCCTGAACATCCATTTTTATATCCACAGGAACCAAATCGGCTGTAGGATATTTCTTCAATAAAATTCCGGTATTTTTAATAGCTGTTTTTAATACTGTTTCTGCCTTTTTGACATCACCCGATTGAAGATCGGTAATAGCCTCATTTGTTTGATTGAGGGTTTCAAGAGCTTCTTTAATTATATGGGTTTGTTGTTTTTGAAACTCTTTCCAAGTATTTTGCCGAATACGCATACTTAGCGTATCCATGGACATTTTCAAGGTATCAGGCTTTTTTACACTTTGAGTAGTTTTACTCTCCTTGATCTTTTTTTCGGTATTTTTGTGGCTATTACACGATGTAAGTCCCATAGAACTAATGGCAACGACTAAAAATACGGTAAAAACTCTTTTAATTGTTTTCATTTTCAATCCTCCTTTTTTAATGGTTAATAAGATCAAATTGTTAAGTGTCAAAAAATGTACCGCAAAGAGGAGATTAACACATTTTAACTTTCTGGTTTTTAATTTGTTTCGGAATCAATTCGGTAAAATATTATAAAGATTATTTTTATTTCTATCGTGCTTTTTTTATAAACTCACTTCTGGTGCCGTCCGAATAATATAACTTATCTTTGAACTTTAAAAAGAAAACGAATGATGAAAAGAGTACACATTTTAAATATCCTTGGAGTGTTAAGCTTGTTAGGTGTATTGACGGGATGCCAACATAACGGGATAAAAAACAATGGGGCTGTATATGTGAAAACGGATACGGCCAAAGCTGTTTTAACATCTTTTTATGATGAAATAAAGGGTTTTGGTATCATACAGGCAATGAACTCGTTAGACTTGGAAGCCAAATTTGACGGCATTGTTCACTTTGAAAGTTTAAAAGGTCGAATAAAAAAAGGAGACATACTATACACCCTGCATGGTCAAGAAATTAATCTAAAAAGCAATATGCTGCAAAAAGAGTTTGCCAATGCCAAAACTCAATATGCATATTTTAAACAATATTATCAAGCCAAAAAATTATTAGTTGAGGAAAATTTTTTATCAAGAATTGAATTTAAAAAAGTTGTAAGGGATTTTGACAATGCTCAAAATAATCTTAATAAAGCGCAATATGGGCTTAATTATTTTCTGTCAATGACTTCATATAAAGCTCCTTTTGACGGATATTTAGACTATTTGCAAGTGCCACAGGGAGAAGATGCCGTAAAAGGCCAACTTTTGGGTACTTTTCAGGATGACGATCACATAAAACTCGAAGCTGTTTATTATGGAAATACGAAGGCGTTGGCCTTGAAAAACAGTAAGGTTAAAATTGCGGGAGAAACTTACGAAGGGCAAATAATTTATATTGAAAAAGCCGTTGACCCTTCCACTGGAGGACATATGCTATGGGTTGCCATGCAAGATTCGACTCATCAATTGAAAAGCGGAAGTTATGTTTCTTTTTCTTTTCTTACTAACAAACACGAATCTGTTGCCGTTCCTGTATCAGCCCTTATTCAACAACAGTCGAACTACTTTGTTGTAGGTGTGGAAAATAAAAAATATAAAAAAATACGCGTACAGCCGGGATTAGAAAAAAAAGGCTTTGTGGAAATAAAAAAGGGATTAAAAAAAGGCACGGTGGTTTTAACCAAAGGTGCTTTTGAAGTTTTCTTTGGCGACCTACGCAAAAGTATGAAAGTTGAAGATTAATCTATGTTGAAAACATGAGAAAAGCATTTGAAAATTTCGTCAGACGTCCGATTTACTCTATGGCCATAGTCATTATGTTGTTTGCAACCGGTGTTTGGAGTTTGTTTAAAATGCCCGTGGATTATTTTCCCGGTTTAAACTATCCTTTGGTGAATGTTATTACGCAATATTCCGGTGTTTCTTCCAACGATATGGAAATTATGGTAACACGCCCTATCGAAAATGCGTTGCAAGGAATACGTGGAGTACAGCGAACCTCTTCGGTAACAACTATGGGGCATTCGCAGGTTACCATAGAATTTGGAAATGCCTACTCGGTAATGGATGCTCGTCAGTTTACGGCAGCAGCTTTATCTAATCTTTCGGGGCAATTACCACCCGGTGTTATTCCCGTAATTGATAATCTCGGAAGCCGAATGCAGGACGTAATTGGTTTTACTTTTGTCAATCCCAAAATCCAGCCTTACCAAATGCGCGAGATTATTCAATACCGTATTAAACCGGCTCTGTTAAGTTTAAATAATATTTCCAAAATAATTGTCTTGGGCGGAGAGAGACCTGCTTATATTGTAGAACCTGATTTGCAAAAGCTTCGTTTGCTTCATTTAAGCTTGCGGGATGTTGCAAAAGTACTGAAAAACAACAATATTATTGTTTCGGGACGTTATCTCGAAAGAAATTATTACGATGTTCCCATTCGTGGAAACGGACAATATCAAAATATTTCCGACCTGAAAAACCTTAAAGTTACCACCCGTACCAACGGATTTCCCGTTTTGCTGAAAGATATCGCAAAAATTACAAAAGGCGGCTTGCCGAAACACTATATTGTGCGCAGTAGCCATTATCCTGCTATTGCACTCTTAGTTCAAAAAACCGTAGGTTCCGGCTCTATTAAAGTAGCTTCGTCGGTTCAAAAGTCGTTGAATATTTTGAAAAAATTATTGCCGCGAGGAACCAAAATCCACAAATTTTACGATCAGTCGGAAATTTTAAGTAATTCTATGTCGGGTGTTCGTGAAGAAATATATATTGGTGCCATTCTTGCTATGCTCATTTTGTTTCTATTTCTTCAACGAATGGTCCCCACGCTTATCATTTCCGTCACCATACCGTTGGCTTTAATGTTTGCTGCATCCTTTATGTATGTTATCGGCTATACCCTGAATATGATTACGTTGGCAGCCTTAACTTTGTCGCTGGGGATGGTAGTTGACGACTCCATTATTGTGCTCGAAATAATAGAAAAGTTTCTTGAGAAAGGAAAATCGTTAATCGAATCGATCAGGATGGGCGTACATGAGATTTTTGCTGCCGACCTGAATGGTACGTTGACAACTATTATTGTATTTCTTCCTTTGCTATTTATTTCAGGATATATGAAAAATATGGTTACTCCTTTTGGCGTTACTATCACACTTACACTGTTGGGGTCGTTCTTAATATCCATTACTATAATACCGGCTTTGATTTACTGGAAGGGAGGTTTGAAAGGTAAAAAAGTTACGGAACCGGTTTTTTTGCAAAAAATTAAGACTCTCAACGATAAATTACTCCGTTTTACGCTTTTACATAAAATAAGTGTAATTATTTTGCTCACAATTTTGTTTATTGTAGGAATAACATTATTACCTATAATGAACAAGACAGATATGCTCCCTGCCGTTGACGAAGGTGCTTTGCTATTTGAATATGTAATGCGTCCGGGAGTTTCTTTAAACGAATCGAGAGAGGTGGCCGAACAACTTGTTCGTGTGATTCGGGAAAATCCTAATGTGGACAATATTTATTTGCGAATTGGATCGCCTGCGAATACTTACTATGTCGAACAGGTAAACCGCGGTGAATTGTTCATTAAATTAGTAGATAAAAAATACCGGACGGAAAGCGTAACACAACTTATCGACGGATTTAAAAAACAATTTGCCACGTTCGACGGATTGGTTATTTTGTATCATCAGCCCACACAAGAAAATATTGATGAAAGCTTTAGCGGGTTACCGGCATTTTTTGGCGTTTCCGTTAGCGGTCCCAATTTAGACACCCTCGCCCGTCTCGCGTCGGGAATAGAAAAAACCATCATCAAAACCGGTGATTTTGATAATGTTATTAACAATTCCAAATTCCTTGTACCCCAAATTAATATTACACCTAAGCGTAGCGAAATGGTTCGTTACGGGCTTAATGTTTTTGATTTGTTTCAGGAATTGGCAATAGCTTTCAGGGGCGAGGTGGTGGCACGGTTTGTAAAAGAACAAGTGCCTGTTTCGGTATTTCTTCGTTTGCCTGCTTCCGACCGCAACGATATTAAGAAATTGGAACATCTCTCAATTCCGGTAGCCAACGGAAAATATATTCCCTTGTATCGTCTTGCACATATCAAAATTGTCAATACGTTGCCTTCCATTAGTCATTTAAACGGAGAAAGAGAACTTACCGTGGTGGCCCAGCCGCAAGGAAACCTTTTTGGGGCAATAAAAAAACTAAAAACAGATTTAGGTACCAATTTTCTGCCCGGAGGATATAACTTGCAAATTCGCGGGCAATATCAAACCTTAATACAAACATTAAAATCGTTTTCTTTTGTCATCTTGATGGCTGTCCTGCTAATTTATCTGATACTTTATTTTCAGTTTAATTCGTTTTGGCAACCCTTTGTTATTCTGCTGAAAATTCCACTTGATTTTATCGGAGTTTTCATTGCATTACTCATAACTCGCGAACAGTTGAATATTTCCGTCGCATTGGGTTTGCTTACTCTTATTGGTGTTTCGGTAAACAATGCCATCATCCTCATCGACAAGGTAAACCGCTTGCGACACGAAGAAAATTATTCCCTTCCCGATGCTCTGCAAGCAGCCGTTCATTTACGTACACGCCCAATATTAATGACCGGATTAACCACTATCATTGTGTTGCTGCCGGCCGCAGTGGGATTCGGATCGGCCATACATCAGCCTTTTGCCATAACTATTATCGGTGGTATGATAACAGGAATTATTTTCTCGCTCAACATTATCCCTATGCTTTACGCTTCTTTTGCCCTGAAATTTGAAAAAAAACAAAGAGATTAAATTTTTTACGACAAAGTAAACTTCAATAGATAGTAGTTATGAAATTTAACAAGCACTTTTTTAAATTAATTTATAATCTTGCCGCATTAATAAATAGAAGGCCCAATAGTTTTGTTTTGATTAGTTTTGCAAAAATTTATTAAATAATGGCGGATAAAACATTGACACAACTTTCCGAAATTGGTGAATTTGCGCTGATTGACGTGTTGACAAAAGATATAAGTATAAAAAATCTTTCTACGGTTTTTGGCGTTGGCGACGACGCGGCCGTAATAAAAGCAGGGGGTAAAAAAAGATATCTTATTTCCAACGATTTGCTTCTCGAAGGCGTTCATTTTGATATGGCTTATACACCTTTAAAACATTTGGGATATAAATCGGCAGTAGTAAATTTTTCGGATATGGCAGCGATGAATGCTCTCCCGAAACAAATAGTGGTGGGCATTGCCGTTTCAAGCAAATATACTCTCGAAGCGTTGAAAGAGTTTTATGCCGGTATAAAAAAAGCCTGCAAAGTTTATCATGTTGATTTTGTGGGTGGCGATACCACATCAAGTGTACATGGGTTGTTTATTTCCATTACCGTAATAGGCGAAGCACAAGAAGATGAAATAGTTTATCGCAAAGGGGCCAAACCAAATGATTTGCTTTGTGTTACCGGCGATTTGGGAGGAGCATATATGGGTTTGCTACTTTTGGAAAGAGAAAAAAAGGTGTTTCAGGCTAATCCCGATATGCAACCCGAATTTTCGGGTAACGACTACATATTAGAACGGCAACTAAAACCCGAAGCCCGTACAGATATAGTAAAAAACTTATCCAAAAAAAATATTTTACCCACTGCTATGATCGACATTTCGGACGGCTTAGCTTCCGAAGCATTGCATATTGCAAAAAATTCGAGTGTGGGCATTACCATTTTCGAAGAAAAAATTCCCATTGCACAAAATACCGACGATTTGGCAAAAGAATTTGGCATTGTTCCTTCTATTGCGGCTATCAATGGCGGCGAAGATTATGAATTGCTCTTTACCATTAACCAAAACGATTACGAAAAGCTAACAACTATTCAGGACGTTAGCATCATTGGTTATGCTACCGATATTGCCGAAGGTAATAGGCTTATTACCAACGACAATCAAAGCATTGAGCTAAAAGCACAAGGATGGGATGCTTTGAAAAAACCGTAACCTGTAAATTATAGTGCAAACGGACGCTCGTGCCATATTGATGTTGCCGGCATTTTCATTGTAATAACTTTTTCCATAGAAATAATATGTCAAAGGCAAGAATGTAAATCTCTGCAAAAAAAAACCATAATTAGTATTTTTTTTGCAGGCAAATTTAGGGTTTAATCCTATTTCGAGACGGTAGGCCATAATGAAATTCAAGGAACGCAAACTGCCGTACAATCCACATAAAATTCGTAGATATTTTTGTGCTAAAACAGCGTCGCTGTTCGACAACCAGCTAATACTCAATAAGGAGAGAACTTATCCTAGAAAAGCATAAAATGCCGGGTTAGTATTTTCGATAGTAAATGGCAGGTTCCATAGTTGAAAACGTTCAAAAGTTAATTGTGCCAATTTGGAACTTATGTGCATTAATTGAGAAAGAATACTGGGAATAATTTTTAAAGATACCCAACTAATAGCCGGCATTTTTTAGGATGCTGAGGAATAGAGTACAAACTATTTGACGTTGCACCCAACATATCAAGTGTTTTGACCGGTGAAATAACAATGAGCATAAGTGGATATAATTTTTCCGAATCGGTAAGGTTGAAGTTGCGATTTTAACAATATTATCGGGCTACTTTATCTATTCCGCAATAATACAGGTCATATCCGCCCATACCTCCCGGCCTATCAGACGAAAAAAGGAGCAGGTCGTTAACAAATCCGTCCACAGCAATTGTAACAGGACGATACTCGTTGTATGGTGTATTTATTTTATCACCGAAATTTTTAGGTTTACTCCATTCCCCGTTTTTGTAAATCGAATAATACAGGTCGTAGCCACCGAAACCCCCGTCGCGGTTCGATGCAAGCACAAGCAATTTGGCATTGACGTAAGGACATTTGTCGTTTTGCGACGAATTAAGAATGGAAAGATTTTTAGGAGTTAAAACGGTATCTTTCAATATTTTTGTAACAAAATCGTTACCTTTGGGCAAATCAACTTTATATATGTCATAATCGCCTCCCCGATTTGAACAAAAAAGCAATTGCTCAAACTTTTCGGCATCAAATTCCCAAGCGTTGTTCACGGTGGCGTCCTTACCGAAAAATGAAATATATTGATCGCTATAATCCGATGCAATCAGGTTAATATCAGCTGGCCCGTAATAATTTGCCGTATCGTAATCGGATGTTTTATAGTAAACCAATTTGGGACGGTAGTTTGTGCTGTCGGTACCACTCGAATAAATTATCAAATTCAAAGACGTTTTACCAATATTGTCTTCATGCGAATAAGAAAGTGCATAGGGGCCAAACTCATTGGCGTCGGTATTCATCATGAGCAACAAGCTGTCAACATAACTAGTATTGAGAAATAAACCGGAATTGTCGACAGACAGTTCGCCGGTTTCCATATCCCATATTATATTCAACCTATCGCCGATAATATCAAAATTTCCACCTTTGCTGTTACGGTTCGACGAAAAACTCAAAAACTGTTGATACTGTATGATAGGTAAAGCCATATTATAATCGTCGTATATTGAGTTAACAGCTTTGAAATTTTGTGGCGTTTCGGGAAAGACACCGGTTTCGTATTTGATTTTGTTATTACGGTTATTGATTGGACAACCGCTAAACAACATCCATAAGCCGGCGATAAAAATACTAGTTAGAAGAGTAGTGAGTAAATTTTTCATAATATTTTCTTTAATAAAAAAGTTGTTTTTCACAAACAAAATGACTTGGAAAAATTCAATTATTGTGCCGAAAATATACGAAAAGCAAACTTCTTTTTATGATAAATACCAAAACTAAAATCCCGTAAAAAACCTACTGTACGTCGAAGGGGAAAATGGTCTGCCAAATCCTTGTTGTTGATATAAATAAGGATTATACAAGTTTTGTTTTTGTATTGAAAATGCAGCATTGATACGAAAATGGTCGGATACCTTGTAATCAACCTGTATGAGGGCGCCGCTATTTTTCAAGTCAAAAGCACGCGGATTGACTTTTTCGCCTATTGTTTGCGGAACAAGGTTAAAAGTTTTGTAAGCCAAAGCACTAATGGAAATTTTTTCGTTGATTTGGTAGTTTCCTTTTACAAAAAAAGAACCGTATTGCTGTGGAGTTGTTTCCAAATTATTATTACCGGAAGTATTGCTGGTGAAAAGGTTTGAGTAGCCTATTCCGCCCGAAAGAGTTAATTTTTTGTTTACCTGCCAACTTATCTCGGGCATTATCCAAGTGTAGAAAGCAGTATACTCTGGCGAAAATGTTGTAAACGAACTGCCGAGGGACATCTTAACTTCAGGTTGAAAATCTGTTGACACATTATTGAAATTGCCTGAATGTGCGGGCACAAAACCTGCTGACAACACATTTTGGCCAAAACCCGTGAGTCCTGTAATTATCAAAAGACCAACAATCAATACTTTTTGAAACATAGTGCAAAGCTACTAAAGTTTTCTGTTTGCACGAAAAAGGAATGATAAAATATGTTAACCGGCAATTAAAGTTCAGGAATATCTTCGGCGGTAAAAAAGCAGCTTTCGGCGGTTGTTTCCATACGAGCAAGGCCGAGAATAATAAAATTGGCGATGGTGTCTTCGGCACGAAAACGGGGCAAGCCCGCAACTTTACGATAAGACCAAACCGTGATTTTGCTATGTTCTTTTAAATGTTCAAGCAATATTCTTTCGGCTTGGGTATTATTAAACCGAATACTTTTTTTGCTGTTTTGTTTCCTCCATACTTTTATTTGAACACCGCCGGCAACGATATTCTCGTCGACAATACGGATAAAAGCGAGGTATTTACCCGTTTTGCCAGGTGCTTTGTGGGGAATGCTGTTACTTTTTGGAATTGTTACTTCGAGAATTTTTTTGCCCTTGATGTTCCATTCCACAATGTTAAATTCCACCACTGGTCGACAAAAATTCCGGGCGGCATTTCGAATCATATAAAACTCTTCTTCCGAACGAATTCCTTGAATGCTTCCATTGTCGTTTACACCGATAAGTAGAGTTCCTCCGCCGGTATTGGCAAAAGCTACCAGCGAACGTGCAATTTTTACCGAATCCGAAACTTCAAATTTAAAGTCTAGATGCAAACCTTCACCTTGTTTAATAAGTTGCGTGATGTACCGTGTTTTTTTTGTTAGCATACCCAAACTTATGAGTCGAAAATTATTCCATACAAAAAAAAGTAAAACGCCTCTATATTTTTTCGCTATTTGAATTATCGGCAGTTTGCCAAAACTCCCCTTTCATTTTAATTTTTCGGTAACAAAATTAGTATAAAGATGAGAAATCATAGTGCTTTTTTATAAAAAATCAATGTTTTCTAGCGACATGGTTTTTTCGCAAAAATGACACGATAACTTAGCGCGGCCATATTGATCGGTGATTACACTAAAACTTGTGGAGATATTTTGGTTGTTGGTAACACAACGAGGGTTAAAACATTTTACGATTTTGTCGATTTTTTCGGGTAAATCAACCTGTTGTTTTTTAACTACCTCATAATCTTTTATTTCTATAAGAGTAGCTTTCGGCGCGACAAGTGCTATTTTGCTAACTTCTTCGGGTTTGAAAAACTTTCCGTTGATTTTAATAATCCCTTTTTTACCGAGTTTTTTGCTTCCGAGGTTTGTACCGAAATATACGGGATTGTCCGACTGCTCAAGGCCAAGAATTTTAAATACTCTAAAAGTGAATTCGGATGGTATATGGTCGATTACTGTGCCGCTACGAATAGCAGTTACTTTTAATTCGGTTCTTTTGTTTTTCATGGTTGTAAAGAATGATTGTTGAAAAATAAATTTGTTATTAAGTAAAAAGAAAATATTATTAGCTTTTTAGCCCTAGAATAGCTGCAATAAGCGCCTGCCTGACGTAAACGCCGTTTTTGGCTTGTTGATAATAATAGGCTTTGGGATTATCGTCAACATCTTCACTAATTTCGTTTACGCGTGGCAAAGGATGCAAAATGCGCATAGTATTTTTAGAGCTTTCGAGCATACTGTTTTCGAGGATATAAGAGTTTTTAACCTTTTCGTATTCTAACGGATCAGGAAAACGTTCGCCTTGAATACGGGTCATATAAATGATATCGACAAGCTGAATAATATCATTCAACTCGGTATATTGATGATATTCGAGTCCGGCATCTTTAATCCATTTTTTTACGGCACTTGGCAGTTTCAGGCTTTCGGGTGAAACCAAATGGAAAGTTGCATTAAAAAGACTAAGTGCTTGCACTAGAGAATGAACCGTGCGCCCGTATTTTAAATCGCCGACAAGAGCAATATGTATGTTTTCGAGAGTGCCTTGTGTTTTGCGAATCGAATACAAGTCAAGGAGGCATTGTGTGGGGTGTTGATTAGCACCGTCGCCGGCATTTATAATAGGTACGGGCGACACCTCGCTGGCAAAACGGGCACTGCCATCAAGTGGGTTGCGCATAACTATGAGATCGGAATAATTGCTTACAGTAAGAATAGTGTCTTTGAGCGACTCGCCTTTTCTAACACTCGACGTATCGGCACTCGCAAAGCCTACGATACTGCCGCCCATATATTGCACGGCACTCTCGAAACTTAAACGTGTACGTGTGGAAGGTTCAAAAAACAACGATGCAATCACGTGATTCGTAAGCAATTTTTGCCTTTGATCTTTTTCAAAATCTTCGGCAATGCCGAGTACCCGCAAAATCTCTTCTTTGCTGTAATCGGTAATGGATACCAAACTACGATTTTTTAAATTAATCATAAATATAAAATTTTAATTGGTAATGTGAAGGCATAAAAAAAGACTGTAGTACCCTCAATATAAAAAAATGGATTTTTAAGCGGCGGCCTATTGGTGTTCCGTCATGAATTTTCCCGAAATAGAAAGTTGTTTTCATTTCAGATGGCAAAAATAGTACTTTTCTTAATTCCCATCCCTTAATTAATAAAACTTATTCACGATTTATTAACCACAAATTTTGACAACCCCTAACTTTTTGTAATTTTTTTTTGGCGCTCGACCTTGAACATGTTAACGATATAGCGTTTCCATAATCTTAATATATTTATATGTGAACGCCTGAAACAAGATGCAGACTTCCTGCCTTTATAATTGATAACAAAATGTTAATCAACACAATAATATTTTTTCAATCCATTTTTTAAATCGAATGCAGACATTAATGACAATCAAAATAAACGATTAAACATACCCATCCCACAAACAGAGATGATGTTGTATTGCAAGCACTTTGCAATGAATTACAAAACAAGAATCATCTATCCGCAAACAAACATAAAAATTGCATACGAACTACTAACTTAAAAACGCTACATTTTACATATGTAGCTTCCTAGTAGATTTGAAATTTATGAGATCGGAAAATCTGCCAACAAGATATGGAAGTCTGAAATTACCGAAAGAAAAGAGTTATGATTTGTCTCTCAATTTTTCCCATAAAATTTTTTTCGAAAACGAAAACTGGTTGTTGAATAAAAAGATTAGGGTATCAAAACTTAGCTTCTGAAAATCGACTCCAAGCGATCGGGGCCGGTCGAAACCATACGGATATTAACATTTACTTTATTTTCGATAAAGCTAATGTAATCTTTCAAAGTTTTAGGCAAGTCGTTATAATGATGAATACCGCTGAGTGATTGTTTCCAGCCTGGGAGTTCAACAAACAGGGGTTCAATATCGGTTGTAGTCATATCAAAGGGTAGTTCTTCGGTTTCCACGCCATTTATACGATATTTTACCGCTACTTTTATGGAGTCGAAATTATTTAATACATCGACTTTCATCAGCATTAGGTCGGTAACCCCGTTGAGCATAATAGCATATTTGAGTGCAGGAAGGTCGAGCCAGCCACAACGTCGCGGACGGCCTGTAGTGGCACCGAATTCGTGTCCTTGTTCACGTAAAAATACGCCTTCACTACCGAACAACTCGGTGGGAAAAGGACCGCTACCCACACGCGTACAATAGGCTTTGAAAATTCCATAAACCTTACCTATTTTCGATGGCGATAGTCCTAAACCGCAACAAGCACCGGCAGCCGTTGTGTTCGAAGAAGTTATAAACGGATACGAGCCGAAATCAATATCAAGCATAGTGCCTTGCGCCCCTTCGGTAAGCACTTTTTTGCCCGAGTCGAGGGCCTTGTTTAGGAAATAAGCACTATCTATTTTTGTAAATTTCCGGAAGGTTTCTAACTTTTCTATCCAAAGAGTTTCGTATTCAGAAAATGATAAACCTTCTATCCTAATATTTTCAATATTTTTATTATAATTTGCGGCAAGCATCAGATGACGCTTTTTGGCAGCCTCGTATTTCTCCATAAAATCAAATCGGCTGATATCTCCCACACGTAAGCCGTTTCTACTTGCTTTGTCAGTATAGGTAGGCCCGATACCTTTTAGTGTGGAACCAATTTTTTGTTTTCCTTTGGCAGTTTCGTAAACGGCATCAAGCAAACGGTGAGTAGGCAGAATAAGATGAGCTTTTTCGGAGATAAAAAGTTTGGAGAAAACATCAATTCCGGCTTGTTGTAATTGGTTGATTTCCGTATCGATAATATACGGATCGATAATCACCCCGTTGCCAATAATATTAATAGTGTTTTTGTTGAAAATTCCGGATGGAATAGTGTGTAATACAAACTTTTTTCCATCGAATTCGATGGTGTGGCCGGCATTGGGGCCACCCTGAAAACGTGTAATGATATCATATCCGGGAGTAAGATAGTCAACCACTTTCCCTTTTCCTTCGTCCCCCCACTGGAGGCCTAACAAAACATCCGTTTTCATAACAATCGCATTAAAAAACCCTGCTAAAAAACAGGGTTATATTTTTATGGCAACAAAGGTAAAAATACTCAGCTTGCAAATACGGGAAAATAAAAACTATTTGATTTTTATTTCAACTTCTTTATTCGTATCGCAGTTGCCATAAAAAGTAAGAGCATGATATTTTACTTGCACACCAAGTAACTCTTCTACCGATTTCTGGATTTCTTGAATACGAGGATCGCAAAACTCCAGTACTTTCCCACCTTCGATACATATAAAATGATCGTGCTGTCTGTATTTAAACGATCGCTCGAATTGCGCACAATTTGAGCCAAATTGATGCTTGGTTACCAAGTTGCAATCAAGTAAAAGTTCCATAGTATTGTACAAAGTAGCCCGACTAACACGATATTTATTATTTTTCATCCTGATATAGAGGGTTTCAATATCGAAATGACCTTCCGTGGCATAAATCTCTTTTAAAATAGTATATCGTTCAGGAGTTTTGCGGTGGCCTCTTGCCTCAAGATAATCGGTGAAAATTTTTTTAACCGATTCAAAAGTATCTTTCTTCTTATCTGATTTCATATAATCTCTTTTTATACTTTTATTAATAGTATTTAATGCTCTGCATGTTTGGGCCGTAAAAATAGTAATTTTATATTTATATAGTTTAAATATAAATAAATAATTTTAACATTTTTTTTGGAAAATATTACTTACTCCGATTAATTCATTTGCCAAATTCGTAAATCCCTTTTTTGGCTTTTTTATAATCGGGCCGGTGAAACAATTTATACTGTTTTCCTTTTGGAGAATCGTTTAAAAAAAGATACCGGTAAGAAGATTTTGTCATACCGTCGTAATGTCCCATATCGTGAGTAAATTGCCATGTTTGAAAACCATTCAGGAAAACTAAAAACAACAAGACGGGATAATATAAGTACTTGATTTTGCTTCTCCTGCTAAGTATTAAAGCCGTTATTTCAGCAAAGGGAATGGCAAGAATTGCATAAGAATCAATAAAAGCCCGGTTGCCGAATCCTACAAACCACCAACACCACCACGACGAAAGGATATAAATATTTAAAAGGGTAAATATAAGTACGGGGAAAAAGAAATCTTTTCGTTTAAAATACAACACAACAATGCCCGTCAAAGCAATTATCATCAGTGGCGAATATAAAAGCCAACCATTGCGATAGCTAAATAAAATATTGATAATTTGCGGATTATTAAAGAAAAAACCTTCTTTGCCATAAGAGTAGAAAAGGAAACTACCGGTATAAATTTTCCAGTAAATCAATTGTGGCACCCATACCAAAAAGGCAGCAAAAACAGTCACAAGAAACTGCTTGTATTGTTTTGCAAAAACAGAAATATGCGCGGTAAAACTTTTCCACGATACTGTTTGGTAAAAAATAAAAAATAAAACGATAATTATGTTTGAAGGACGTATTAAACTAATCAAACCCGTAAGCAAACCTATGGCCAAAGCATAGCGATAATAGGGTGTGCGAAACCATTTGATGGTGAAATAAATAAACATACTAAACAAAGCAAAATTGTAAGTATGCGCCATAGGTGCGCGAACGCTAGAATATAGCAACAAATTTGTGCCGAAAACAATAGCAATAAGTGTAATGGCAACAATATATTTTTTATAATAAAGAAGTAATATCTTTCGTAAAAATATCAAGCCAATGAGCAAAAAGGTAAAGCTACTCATCAACAAAGAAAACTGATATGGCGAACTAAAGCCCGAAATGTTGCCTCCCGAAAATTGTGCATATAGCTGAGCCATAAAAAAGAATGGAGCATACAAAAAAGAAAGCCCCATTGTAAATCGGAAAACTTTTTTACCGTTGGGGCTTTTGCCCAACCAAAAATATTTAAAATATTCGGATGGAACCGTTTTGGCCGTTAAATCGTGATAGATAAAAAATGCCGGTAAATAGGTGTAATATTCCTGAACATCAGAATAGATTACACCCTGCGGTTTTTTCCATTTACCGCTGGCAATAATTATTGTAAAAACGGCAATTATCGTAACAATCACCGCAAGAACCGAAATGTCAGAAAACCGTTGGTTCAAAACGGATATTACATTATTTGTTTTCTTCATTTATCTACAAAATATTTTTTTTTAAAATAAAAAAAATAATGCACCAAAAATAATTAATTTTAAGCCCTGTTTTGCAGTATAAAAATAAATTGATATGTTAAAAAAAATTTTACTATTCGGACTTTTTCTTTTTTCGATTGAATGGATTTCGGGTCAAGATTCAATTCAATATCTTTTTCTCGGGCATTGCTATCAGCTCACTATTCCGGGCTATCATGTCGATTACAGAGTTGAGCAACTTGATAAATCAATGTACGAAGGTATTTGGCTCGGAGGTGACGTTACTACCGAGTCGATGCTTGATTATTCTACAATTAGTTATATAGATAGTATTTTTCATCTCGGCAATCCCGAAACGCATTGGGCACTTGGCAATCACGATGCCCGCGATGGCAACTGGGAATGGTACGAACAGTTCACCGGACGGAAAACTTATTATGCATATACAAGCCACAAAATATGCCGAATTATTATGAATACCAACATTTTACCCGTCAATTGCGAAATGCTGAATGACGAGTACCAAATGATTAGTAATGTTTGTGATACCATCTCGCAATCGAAGTATCTTATTTTGCTAATGCATCACGGCATTTGGCACGATGTTCCCGGATTGCCTCAGCCAGGTTCATATGCACAAAGCGATTTGAAGTATTGGAACGCCAATTGCGATTCGGTGAATACCCCGTTTGTGAAAACTATCTATCCTCAGTTGTTAAAAGTTCGAGCAAGAGGTATTAAAGTAATTTGTGTGTTGGGAGATATGGGTGCAGGTCCAAAAAAATTCGATCGGCTATCAACCGACAGCATCCGGTTTCTCGGTTGCGGACTGGATCATAACAATCCCGCCGATCAGGTGTTGATTTTTACCTATCACATACAGCAACAGCTACTTACTTACAAATTCCATAATCTCGACTCGCTTTTGAACGCACAACAACACGTAGTTGCCGGCAATAGATAGTACTTGCCCCAACACACAAATTGCTTCGTTATGCTCGCTTTGAAAACTAATCATTTATTCTAATAAACATATAGATATCAAAGCTACGCAAGTCTCTAACCTGACGTTTTCTCATTAGAGATTACAAAAAAAGAACACATTCTCATATATAACTACGTCCTTCTTAGTAAAACATACTCCTCCCATTATTGCCAATTCCAACAATAAATTATACAGCGTATGTGATATACAATCAAATAGAAATAGATACTTCTCCACTTTTTATAGCAAACTTATTTATTGTCCTTTTTATTTTATTGAGATGTTCAGATAAATACTTATTTTTGCCAAAGAACTAATGTGCACAAACTTTGATTTTTAAAGGACAGAACATCATTGAATTTGGCAAGCAGTTTAAAGACGATAAGACTTGCCTTGCGTACATAGCCGAAATTAAGTGGGCAGAAGGATATAAATGTTGTAATTGTGGTAATAATAAGTTTACGGTACGAAAAAAGAATTTAGCCCGTGATTGCAACCGGTGCCATCATATAGAAAGCCCAACAGCAAATACAATGTTTCATAGTATAAGGTTCGGTTTACAAAAAGCTTTTATGATTGTTTTTCAGATGAGTGCCACCACAAAAGGGATGTCATCTTCTCAAATAGCAAAGCGTTGTGAAATATCAAGAACAACTGCTTGGACATTTATGCACAAGGTAAGAACAGCTATGAAAAGCAGATACAATGTTCCGATGGAAGGAAAAGTACAGGTTTACGAATTTGTATATGGAGGAAAAGAAACATTTAAGTTAGGAAGGAGTAAAGACTCAAAAAAGAAGAAATTAATTTGTGCTGTGGAACTTACAGACACAGGAAACATCAAACGAGCATATTTTAAAAAGATTCAGGATTACTCGTCCAAATCATTAAGAAAAATATTTGATGAGCATATTTCAAAAAGTGCAATTGTATTTATAGATAAACGGACAGGCTATGTACAGATTAGCAAGGATTTTAATATTCGTCAAAATTACAGTGATAACGATCTTAGCATGAAGCAAATGCATATAATAATTCATCAACTCAAGTTGTGGCTTAGAAGTGTTTATTCTTGGGTAGATGAAGAACATATAGAGAAATATTTAGATGAATACAGTTTTAGGATTAACCGTTCCATTTATAAGCAAACGATTTTCCATAGGCTAATAGAGAGAATGGTTATGACTCATCCGGTTACATATAAGGAAATTAAAATAAGTATCTAATTGAACATATTATTAAAATATTAAGCACTTTCTCCGTAAGAAATTATCAATGCCGAATTTATTTTACTATTTGATAACTCCTTACTTTTGGCAGTCGAAAATAAAAATTGTAGAACAATGAAAAAAAATCTTATTTTTATATTCTTTTTAATTCTTACAACCGGAGGGTTTTCACAGAAGGTATATGTCGAACACCGTTTGAATGTAGTATTAAATCCTACAATTTCGGAAATTGATGTTGTTGATACTGTGATAACAAACAATAACACCGAAAAAATATTCAGTCTTAATGCAGGACTCAAGCCCTACTTTTTTTCAAAAAATATTAAAGCAACATTAATTGCCTCTCAAGTAGCGGCATCCGACGTGGGAATGGATCACGATAGCGGAACCTATGCTAATGATTTGAAAATAAATAAATGGCAGGTCCATTTTAAAGGCAAATCAAAAACTTTTGTTATTCGCTATAAAGGCACAATATCATCAAGTCTAACGCAAAGCAATGCCAACTATCAGCGAGGTTTTAGCGAATCGTCAGGCATCGTCAGCCCAAAAGGGGTGTATCTTGCCGGCTCAACTTATTGGATACCCGAATTTAAAAACAAACTTATCACTTTTAAACTCACCACCACTTTACCGGAAGACTGGAAAACAGTATCGCAAGGAAAACGAACCTATGAAGTTGTTGCAGGAAACAAGCATATTGATACATGGCAATGTAATAAGCCTCAGGAGGAAGTTTTTTTAATTGCTGCTCGTTTCACCGAATATTCTTATAATATGAATAGTGGTATCGAAGCTATGGCTTTTTTGCGTACGCCTGACGAAGGTCTTGCCAACAAATATTTAGAAGTCACCGAACAGTATATGGAAATGTATCAGCATCTTATCACAAAATACCCCTACTCGAAATTTGCACTCGTCGAAAACTTTTGGGAAACCGGTTATGGTATGCCGTCTTTTACTTTGCTCGGTGAAAAAATCATCCGTTTTCCTTTTATTTTATATTCGTCGTATCCACACGAACTACTTCATAATTGGTGGGGAAATAGCGTTTATGTCAATTTTTCGAAAGGCAATTGGTGCGAGGGTATTACAGCCTATATGGCCGATCATCTGATAAAAGAACAACGCGGACAAGGCGAAAATTATCGCCGTTCGACGTTGCAAAAATATACCGATTTTGTAAATCCGCAAAACGATTTTCCCTTAAGTCGTTTCGTGTCGCGTTATAATGCATCAAGCGAAGCCATAGGCTATGGCAAAGCACTGATGATGTGGCACATGTTGCGGCGAAAATTGGGCGATGAAGACTTTAAAAAAGGAATGCGATTGTTTTACGAACAAAACAAATTTAAAAAAGCCACCTATGCAGATATTCGCAAAGCACTTGAAGAGGTTTCAGGTATGAATTTGAAATCTTTTTTCAACCAATGGATAAATCGTACTGGTGCACCCGAATTAAAAATAAAAAATGTTTATACAGACCGTTATAATTCCAAATACCGTATTTTTCTAACTCTTGAACAAACTCAAAATCAAGCTGTTTTTACACTTGATATACCTGTTGCCGTTGCTACCGAAAACGGGCTGAAAGATATTGTTTTGAAAATGGACAAAAAAACTCAGATCTTTCAGCTTACTCTCAATAGCAAACCCTTGAAAATGGGAATCGATCCGCAATATGATGTTTTCAGACGACTCAACCCGCAAGAAGTCCCTCCCGTATTGTCGAAAGTGTTGGCAAGCCACAACAATATTATTGTACTGCCCTCTTCAGCTGATAGTCTGTCGGCTGCAATGTATAAGGAACTTGCCGAAAAATGGAGCGCCTCCGATAGTCAAGATAATTATGCTATTGTTTACGATAAAGATATTAGTAAACTGCCAAATGATAAAACCGCGTGGATTATCGGTTATGAAAATAAGTTTGCACAGCTTTTAAGCAAGGGTATGAAAGTTTATCGTTCGGGTTTCACCGCCGATTCGGTTCGTCTCGAAAACAAAATACTCGCAAAAGCCGGCAATAGTTTTGTTATCAACATTTTCGCACCAAAAAATTTCAATAAAAATATTGTTTTTATTACTCCTGGCAATAAGGCGGCTATTGATGGTTTGGTGCGTAAGTTGCCCCATTACGGAAAATATAGCTATCTCGCTTTCGAAGGCGCCGAACCTACCAATATTGCCAAAGGACAGTGGCCCGTTATCCATTCGCCCTTGGTGAAGGTTTTTGTTAAATCGGCAGAAAAGGCAAATCTTATTGAAAAGCGCAATGCTCTGGCATACCTTAAGCCGTTGCTTTCAGAAAAACGGATGATGGCTCATATCAAGTTTCTTGCCTCCGACGAGTTGAAAGGTCGCGGTCTTGGCACACCCACATTGGACAAAGCCGCAGAATACATAGCTCAGAAGTTCAAAAAATACGGACTTAAAACACTTGGCAACAGCTATTTTCAAAACTTTAGCCACAAGTTTAATGACAAAGGAACATTGCAAATGAAAAATGTAATTGCCATTGTTGAAGGAACAGATCCCAAATTGAAAGATTCTCCTGTTGTGGTTTCGGCACATTACGACCATCTCGGACTCGGCTGGCCCGATGTTCATAAAGGCGATAAAGGTAAAATACATCACGGTGCCGACGACAATGCCAGTGGTGTAGCCATAATGCTCGAACTGGCAAAAAATATGGCCAAAAGTTATCCTAAACGAACCATCGTTTTTGTTGCATTCACCGGCGAAGAGGAAGGCCTTATCGGTTCACGCTATTTTGTAAACCATGCGAAAAAATATTTTGAAGGCCCCATTATGGCCGACATCAACCTTGATACCGACGGAAGTTTGTTCGATAAAAAACTGTTGGTTTTGAATGCCAATACAGCGCGCGAATGGAAGTTTATTTTTATGGGAACAGACTATACCACAGGCGTTAAAAGCGAAATTGTGCCCAAAGAAATTGATGCCAGCGATCAAGTTTCTTTTAATGAAAAAGGTATTCCTGCTGTTCAGCTGTTTACCGGTGCCACCCAAAATTATCATCGACCTACCGACACTTACGACAAAATCGACGGCAAAGGTTTGGTGAAAGTTGCCACCGTTGCCAAAGAAGTGGTAGAATATCTCGCCAATAGAGGCGAACCCCTCCAATACACGGGCAAAACATATTCGCAAAGACAAAATAACAATATTAAACCAAAAAAAAACAGAAGAGTTTCTACAGGTTCTATCCCCGACTTCGCCTATACCGGAATAGGGGTGAAAATAGGTACGGTAATCAAAGGCTCAACCGGTGACAAAGCCGGTTTGAAAAAAAATGATGTGATTATCGCCCTCAATGGTACTAAAGTAAACGACTTGAGAGAATACTCCGATGAACTAAAAAAATACCTGCCTGGCAACAACGTAAAACTTACCGTTTTGCGAAATGGAAAAAAACAAGTTATTGCCTTAAAACTCGGAGTTAGGTAAAACTTGTGCTTTTTAACCTTCCGTTTTTTATTTTACATTTGACCCCTCTCTAAAATCAAATAAACTTTTTAAAACCAAAAAAATAATGGGTATCAAAGGTAAAATTACGGTTATGAACTTCCTGCAATTTTTTGTGTGGGGTGCATGGCTCCTTTCTTTTGGAAAATATCTCGGAACAACCTTACATTTTAGCGGCGAACAAATTGGTGCTATTTTTATGACTTTGGGAATAGCATCTCTTTTTATGCCAGGATTGTTCGGCATTATTGCCGACCGCTGGCTAAGTGCAAACAAGCTCTTTGCAATATTGCATTTTGTCGGCGCATTTTTATTATATATAGCCGCAAAACAAACAAGTTTTGATTCGCTTTACCTCGTGATGTTGCTCTATCTTATGCTATATATGCCTACCATTGCCCTCAACAACACGGTGTCATACTATCTTTTAGAGAAAAACGGATATGATATTGTCAAAGATTTTCCTCCCATTAGGGTTTGGGGTACCGTTGGTTTTATCCTTGCCGTTTGGACAATTGATATTTTAGGGTGGGGATTAAGTAATTATCAGCTATATTTTTCGGCCGTGTTTTCTTTAATTTTAGGACTTTATTCCCTCACTCTTCCAAGTTGCACCATCGAAAAAACCAATACAAAAAAAACCCTGTCGCAAGCTTTCGGTTTAGACGCCCTTGTGCTATTTAAAAATAAGAAAATGGCCGTCTTTTTTATTTTTTCTATGCTGTTAGGCGCCGCTTTGCAAATTACCAATATGTGGGGAGAAGCTTTTTTACACGACTTTAGAAAAATTGCCGCTTTTGAAAATTCCTTTGCCGTAATCCATAACGGTATCTTAATGTCCGTTTCTCAAATTTCCGAAACCTTATTTATTCTTACTATCCCTTTCTTTTTAAAGCGTTTCGGAATTAGAAAAGTGATGCTAATGAGTATGTTTGCTTGGGTTTTCCGTTTCGGACTCTTTGGTATCGGAAACCCCACCGGTGTCGGTCTGGGATTTTTAATCCTTTCGATGATTATTTACGGTATGGCTTTCGACTTTTTTAATATTTCAGGTTCGCTTTTTGTTGAAATCGAAGCCGATAGTAAAATCAGAGGCAGTGCACAAGGCCTGTTTATGATTATGACTAATGGTCTCGGCGCTATGATTGGCGCTTATGGTAGCGGTATAGTTATCGAAATTTTTACCAAAAACGATACGCGTAATTGGCACAGCATCTGGTTTGTTTTTGCAGCATACGCCTTGTTTATAGGAATTGCATTTATGTGTTTATTTAAGTATAAACATAATCCACAAGCCATCGAAAACATATAACATTAATCCAACTAATTCGAAGTTGAAAAAAGATGATTTTTGATGTGTCAATAGACTAAATTTAAGTTTTATTATTATCATATTCTTTTGGGCGGCCAGGCGGGCTTTCCGTTATAGTCCTCGCCCCAACGTTGTTTCGGCTATTGCGTTTGCAGTGGCTTCCTGTCGTCAGCCCTGCCTCCGCAAGCCTCAATCAACTTTGGTGCTGCGGGCTGCCACTCCAATCCCTGCCGCAAAAAGCCTACCCTTAGCCAGCGTGGCTTTACGTATCATTTTGCTTACGGCAACAGGCTTTAATTTTTTTTGATGTTGCAACTCTTACCATGCAAAATGATATTTTCCAACATCGTAAATAAAAAAACCCCTTTTGTAAAAGGGGTTTTTTTATGGTGAAAAAGAAAAACCTATTTATTTTTCTTCTCTTCTTTTTCCAAATCGGATTTAAGATTAGCCAAAACATCAAGATCGCCAAGCGTTGTTTTTTCCATCTTTTCGTTTATTTTTTGAACGTTATGCTTAGTTTGTTTATCATCGTTTTTCTTCGACTCTTTTGAATTGGCAACACTTGCCTTTTGGTAAGTAGATGTATGAGACAAAATGATTTTTTTGTTTTCTTTCGAGAACTCAATAACTTTAAAAGGAAGAACATCATCAATTTTGGCAAAGGTTCCGTCTTCTTTCTTTATATGTCGCGAAGGAGCAAAACCTTCAACGCCATAAGGCAACGAAACTACTGCGCCTCTGTCTTTTACGTCGATAACAGTACCTTCATGAACCGAACCAAAAGTAAATACTGTTTCAAATACATCCCACGGATTTTCTTCGAGTTGTTTATGGCCAAGACTCAAACGACGATTTTGTTCATCCACATCCAACACGATAACATCAATTTTTTCTCCTACTTTAGTGAACTCTGCCGGATGTTTGATTTTTTTCGACCACGAAAGATCACTGATGTGAATCAAACCGTCAACTCCTTCTTCAATTTCTACAAAAATTCCGAAGTTGGTAAAATTCCTTACGTCAGCTTTGTGTTTTGAACCAACAGGATACCTTTCACGAATGTCTTTCCACGGATCAGGCAACAGTTGTTTCATTCCAAGCGACATTTTGCGCTCTTCACGATCGAGGGTAAGTATAACGGCTTCAACTTCGTCGCCAACTTTAAGAAAATCCTGTGCCGTGCGTAAGTGCTGTGACCACGACATTTCCGAAACATGGATAAGCCCTTCCACACCAGGTGAAATTTCGATGAATGCGCCGTAATCGGCCAGCACAACTACCTTGCCTTTTACTTTGTCACCAACTTTCATGTTCGGGTCAAGCGAATCCCAAGGATGAGGAGTGAGCTGTTTTAAACCGAGTGCAATACGTTTTTTGTTTTCATCGAAGTCGAGAATAACAACTTTCAATTTCTGATCAAGTTCAACAACTTCATCAGGGTGGTTGATGCGTCCCCACGATAAATCGGTGATATGAACCAAGCCGTCAACACCTCCAAGGTCAATAAACACACCATAAGAAGTAATGTTTTTTGCAGTACCTTCAAGAACCTGTCCTTTTTCGAGCTTGGCGATAATTTCAGCCCTCTGGGCTTCAAGTTCATCTTCGATAAGAGCCTTATGCGAAACCACTACATTTTTGTATTCTTGATTGATTTTAACAACTTTAAACTCCATAGACTTATCTACAAATATATCATAATCGCGGATGGGTTTTACATCAATTTGCGAACCGGGTAAAAAAGCCTCAATGCCAAATACATCAACAATAAGCCCCCCTTTTGTGCGACTTTTAACATATCCAGTGATGATTTCGTCTTTGCTATACGCATCGTTTACACGTTCCCACGATTTGAGAATACGTGCCTTTTTATGCGAAAGAATCATCTGTCCAGTAGCATCCTCCTGATTCTCAACGTAAATCTCAACCTTGTCATTAACTTTTAAATCAGGATTGTATCTAAACTCATTAAGAGGAATAATGCCATCGGACTTATATCCAATGTTTATAACCACTTCACGGTTGTTAATCGAAACAACGGTTCCTTCAATCACTTCATGCTCAACAATGGAGCTCATAGTTTTGGTGTAAACGTCTTCGAGCCTCGAACGTTCCTCCTTAGAATAATTTTCGTGTTTCTTGCCTAGGGAATCCCAGTCGAACGCTTCGGGTTCGTCTTTGACGGTTTTTTCAACTTTTGTTTCGGCTTGTCCCTCTACAGTAGTCTCTTCCCGAACCTCTTCCTTGATGTGCATTTCCAGTCCGGGTAGTTCAGAAGATTCCTCCTCGGCAATTTCTTCTTCTGTTTTAATTTCAGAAACGGATTCAACGGTTTTTATACCTTCTTTCACTTCTTCTTCAACGTTGGCTTCAGGTGTCGAATCAGAGATTTTCCGAGTTTCCGGTACAATAACTTCCGTTTGTTCTGCATTTACTTCCACACTCGTAATTTCGGCTTCTATTTTTTCTTTATCAGACATAAAAAAAACTTGTGTTTCATTCCAACCATCCGGTACTTGTGAACTGAAACCTGTTAAACATTTATTAATTACAGTTTTAAGAATCTGATAAATAATAAATTATATCAAATCCGGATCTCTCAAAACAAAAGTGCAAAATTAGATAATTATTTTTTTAAAAAAAAGTTTTCTTTTAAGTTTTCTTTAAATTAACCCATTAAAACAAAGCACTTTATGCAAAACAACCTAAAATAACATACGAAATAGTATACGAATCAGTGATATTTTCAACAAAATTTGTTGAAAAAGAAATGGTATTCTGCTTACAGTCGATTCTATAATGATGATAAAAAAATGTTTTTTGGTAAAATGAGTTTATTATGGCCACAGATAATGCTATCTCTATAACCCCTGCCGTAAGACTAAACTCTTACAACCTTCGTGGCATTTGCTTCCGCGCGTCATATACAGAGATGTATAGCAATGTGAAAATGCACTGCTTATTTTTTAACAATCACTTACAACTCATAAATCCTTGATTTTCCGGTTACAGTCTTCGTTCTACGTCCGTGCTTTCTTTTAGTCAGCGTTGGGGGCAGCCATGCACTTTAGCAAGTTTTGGCTTACACTGTTGGCTTTTCGAGCGACTTGCCTATGTGTATGGTTGCGCAAAGTTGGCATTGTTAAATTGTTTTTTTCCATACAGAATTACAATAGAAATTTATTTTGTCAAAGAAATTTTTATAAACATAAAATCCAGAATTATTTGCAAGTGATTCAATTTCGTTAGTGTTGAATTTCTTTGAAACTTCCATGAATATTGGTTCATGCTTTCTAAAAGTTATTTTAGTCTTAACCCTTTTTAGATAAACTTCTTGGGCAAATTTGCTTATTAAGTAACTTTTTGCTTTGCCACTTACAGGATCATAATTCGGATAATGATAAAATCCATTAATATTAATATCAGCATCTAATTCCTTATTTATACGATTTAATAAATTCAAATTGAAATCGCTTGTTACCCCTGAATGGTCATTATACGCATTTAGAATTGTATAAGGATTTTTTTTAAGGTCAAATCCAAATAACACAAAATCTTTTTCTTTCAATCTTTCATGCAATTCCATTAAAAACTTTTTTAATTCTGCTTTTGAAAGATTACCTAAACTTGATCCTAATAGCATAATTATTTTGCTTGCACCATTCGAATCTTTATTTATCGAATCAAGTGCTTCAAAATAGTCCAATACAAATTCATTTACTTGAAGGGTCGGAAACTCACTATCCAGACTATTTTTCAAGTTATTTATTGAATCCGATGAAAGATCTATTGGGGAATAAGAAAAATTATTAAAACCTTTAATAAAATGAGCAATTAAAAGTTTGGTTTTAGATGCATCACCTGCGCCCAATTCAATTAATTGAAATTCTTTTGAGAATTGACTTGAGAATAATTTAAGAAATTCTTCTTTGTAAGTATTTAAAATTTCATATTCGCAGCTAGTAACATAATACTCATCAAGATTCATTATCTCGTCGAAAATTTCATTGCCTCTCTTATCATAGAAATATTTTGAAGGAAGACTTTTAGGGTTTGACAACAACCCTGCTAATATTTCTTTTTCAAACGTACTATTCTTATTTTCCATAATGCTCTGTCATAAATTCCCTTAACCTTAAAATCTTGTCCCTTTTTATTGTTCCAAAACAAGCAAATCTTTATCTCCGGTAATAATAAAACCACAATTAGTTTGGTCAGCAAGTGCCAATAAATAATTATCATCAACATCCCAGCATATATCAGGTATAGTGTCAATTTTGATATTCAAACATATTTTATTCAAATAATTCCAAAAATCAGTGTACTCATCATCCTTGAAATATTTCACTAAATGTTTCCTTTCAAATGTTGCAGTTATTTCAGAAATCAGTTCATCTGTAACAATGACTTCAATTTTCGGGTTTTCAATTATTCCTTTTAATTCGGCTAAAGTCTTCCCAATTAAATAACTAATCCAAATATTTGTGTCAACTAGTATTCTATTGTTCTTTTTCAATGTTAAATTATTTTTGAAACAACTATAATGCAATCACCCTTATTAGGTTCATCTTTGTATAATTTTGTATATTATTGATTATCTGCGTTTTGTCACGATTTTTGTCAAAAAAGACAAAATCCCGCCAAAACGGTTCTGTCGTTTTTTTACACCACAGGTTAAACACCTGTGGCTATTAATGTTATGCTCCTTCGGAGCTTTTTAAATCATTCCCTTGTGTGTTGGGTTTATTCGTCATAGTTGGTTCATCTAATTAATAATTGATATAATCTTACCAGATTTCAAAATTGCGCCCATTTCTTCAATATCAACTCGCAAGTAATGATCTTCCAACCGGTCTTCCGTATTTTTCAACTTTTCGTTTTTTGATAAATATTCATAAACCTTTGAAGTTAGCTCCCCTAATGATCGCAAATTTTCAGGTAATTTATCATAAGTCAATTGAATACCTCTAAGTGCACATAAAAGTTCAATGGCTACAATTTTTTCTGTATTTTCAATAATTTTCCGTAAGTGTAATACTCCATTTGCACCCATTGAAACAAAATCTTCTTGATTGGCTGCGGTTGAAATAGACATAACAGATGATGGTGTGGAAAGCACCCTGTTTTCAGCTGCACGGGCGGCACCTGCATATTGAACTATCATAAGTCCACCATCAGCGTCTTGCGTACTTAATGCCAAATCTGCAGGTAAGCCGTAACTAAGTTCTTCGCTTAATAACGAAAAAGAACGTTTGTCGGATATTAACCCCAAACTTGTAATAGCAATTTTTAAGTAATCAATTACTGTTGCAAGGGGTTGCCCATGAAAATTAGCTCCACTAAATCCTTTGATTAGTTTTGTAACATTATCCTTTTTAAGTTTTTCATAAATTTCTTTATTAATCCCCACTTTCATTTCTTCTATGTCAACTTCTTTGAAAAGGGGATTATCTGTGGCAGAATTTATTTCAATATTTATTACTTCTTTTAATCGTTCAACGGCTTCAACTACTACACCATGAACTTGTGGTATTCCTCTAAAACTATATCTGTCCTGTACTCTTACATCATATTCTTTTTCCCTGGTAAATGGATGCACTTGTGCTTCAGGGCTAATTCTTTTTGAACCCTTAATTAAATTTCTTATTTCAGATGCAATTTTAACTTGACCCGAATGCGGACGGTTTTCATTAATCAATTCCGAAAAAGCATCTTTTTCTCCTCTTATTGCTTCAATTGATAATGCACCTGCAATAGAAGCATGTTTGATTAGGTTTTCAGTATCACGAATGGCAAATACAGAAAATGCTGCAATGAAGTTCGAACCATTAGTCAACCCCATAGCTTCCTTTGCACCAAGTCTTGTTGGTTTTAATCCTGCTTTTTGTAATGCTTGCTTTGCCGATAGCAATTCAGTGTTGTAATATGCCTCTGCTTCCTCTAAACCAATCATTACAGCACTTATCATTGCCAAAGGGACTAAGTCGCCACTTGCTCCTACCGAACCTTCTTCCAATACAACCGGTGTAACATTTTTATTCAGCATATCTAACATTAACTGAATAGTTTCCCATCTCATACCTGAAAGTCCTTTGGCGAAAGAATTTAGCCGTATTACCATTATTGCTCTTACAACTTCAATCGGAATTGGGGCACCGGTTCCACAATTATGAACTTTGATATATTTTTCCTGATACTTTTCCAATGAATCAATATATACATCCACATACTTTAAGTCGCCATGCAAACGGTTTGTACCATAGATTTTTATTTCCGGATATTCTTTAAGTTGTGCCTCCAGTTTTATCCTTTTTTCTTTTATCTCTTGTTCAATTTTATCAGGGATTTCCACTTTATAACCTTTCTCAGCAATATTGAGAATGTCTTCAATTGTTAGACTTTTGCCATCTAATAATACTTTTTGTTCCATAATAATTAAGATTTATTTTTTATACCATAAATAACCATTGTTTTCCAATTGCGAGAATTACCTCTTGCATCAAGAAGCTGCTTATTAGAAAGATAAGTAAGTATAATATAATTTATTATTCGATATAAACTTTCCGAATACCCTTTTCTCATCGTCAGATGACCAAAAGCGCATAAGCCAGCGTATTGGTTTACGAAATCAAAGTTCTTTATCATATTTATATATTTTTGTCGTTCTTCGTCAGTGCGACAAGTAAAAAAAGGGATATTTAAATAATATTCATCTGTTTTTGTAATTAATACTTTATCAATAAATTAAAAACCCACATCAAAAAAAGACATGGGCTTAGTATTACAAATTATTTTTAATATGATGAACCAAATTATTGCGATGAACTTCGGTTTGTACTTTAGCTTTCCATTCTTCCCTGTCATGGATATCTGTTTGTTGTTTGCCCAATCTTAAATCTTTTACTGTTGCAACACCTTTTTTTATTTCATCCTCTCCAATTATTATTGCAAATGGGCTGTTTCTTTTATCAGCATAAGAAAGTTGCTTTTTCAAACCTTTTTGTGAACCGTAATAAATTTCAGTTTCTATATCGTTTGCTCGTAATTCCCCAGCTATCTTTTGATATTCAGGCATTAGCTTATCGTCAAAAACCACAATAAAAACCGGGCCTGTAATCTCAGTTTCCACCTGTTTGGTAAGTACTAACAATTCCGCTAATCGATCAACACCAATTGAAGCACCGGTTGCAGGAACCTTTATTCCTATCAATCTTTCAACAAGGTCGTCAAACCTGCCACCACCACATATTGAACCTACTCTTCTTTCGTTTCCTTTTGTGTCAATGTAAGTCTGTTTTGATTCAACTTCAAATACGGGGCCTGTGTAATATGACATTCCCCTCACAAGTGTTGGCTCAAAAATTACACGATCTTCAGCAAACTTAAGTTGGTTTAATACATCATTAATTTTACTCAATTCATCAACACCCTCTTTTCCTATAACAGATGAGTGTAAATATTTGTAAAGTCTTTCAATAATAATATCTCGTTTTTCGGTTTCACGAAATTCTTTTAAGAATGAAATAATTGAATTGATTTTATTGTTTTCAAGGTTTAAGCCTTCAATAAAAGCACCTGATACATCTGTCCTGCCTTTCCCAAGTTCTTCCATTAAACCTTCAATTCCAATTTTATCAGTTTTGTCGATTATCCTCAATACTGCTTGTTCCTGCTCTTCTGTATCAATTCCAACATTTTGAAGTAGTCCTTTAAGCAGCTTGCGATTATTAACCTTTACAATATATGTGTTCCGTTTTAATCCGATTGCTTCCATTGCATCAGATAAAACCATGCAAACCTCGGCATCAGCAGCAACGTTTCCTGTCCCTACCGAATCGAAATCAAGTTGCCAGAATTCCCTAAACCGACCCGGATCAAGTTTTGTCTCATAGCGGTAAACCTGACCAAATTGATACCTTCTAAAAAGTGGGGCATTCTTTGTGGTCAAATTCCCTTTCAGGCTATTCATCCAAAGTTTTTCAGCGTAATGCCTGGCTAATGGGGCTGTAAGATCATATCTTAAAGAAAGAAAATGATTCTCCATGATTACACGATCCCATTCATCCCTGAGTTCTTTACCATCTGACTTTAGAACCGGTTCTTTTTCAGGATTCCGAAACGAATAAACACCTTCTTCAATCGTATCAGTATCTGGCAAATATTTGCCTAAGTTATCTGCATATTCAATTACAGGTGTGTCCCAATGTTCAAATCCATAAAGTTTATAAACTTTACTTGCAGCATTGATTATATTCCATTTTATTTGATTCAAATTTGGGTCAATATCCCGAAATCCTTTGATTTTTCTTGGTACAATTCCTCTTATATTTTCCATACTAAATATTTTCCGTAAAATTAAATAAAAAAAGCACTACTTGAAATTTTATGTAGTGCTTTGAAGCACCGCCTATGAGATTCGAACCCATGACCTCTAGATCCACAATCTAGCGCTCTAACCAGCTGAGCTAAGGCGGCATTTTGGTTTGCAAAAGTAATTATCTTTTTTTTATTTTCAAGTTTCCCGGACATTTTTTTTCAGTCAAAAGTCTATTTTTTTTTAATGTTGTTTTTGTCATTAATATCTGTCATTTTATCTTCATTAGAGCATAGGCTAAATTAAGCATCTTTTGGTTGTTTTCAGGGTTTGGTATTTTTATCGACAAAATATATTATATCAATGCTTAAATAAAGTTGACCGCTTTCACTTACTTATTTTCACTGTTTGAGTTGTTAATTCATAAGTGATATTAGATTCCTAAGGATTGTTGTCCTCAGCCCGGAGAGCTGAAAAGTCCACCGTTTTCTGAGTTGCTAATCCCGTAGTTAACTTGTCACCGAAAGATTTATTCGATGACATTGCTGATGTAGTAGAGTATTTGAAGCATAAAGATAAAAAAAGATTAGTGGTTAATAATACTAAGAGACGAGTTGTTTAACATGCAAATAGTGCCTTGACTGTATTGTTTTGGCATGTCGGGAAACGAATATTGAATCATAATTTACAGAACAAAAGAGGAGAATATGGGAAACAAATTGTCGTTACAGTGTCACGAGAATTGGTTGAAAAATTTGGAAAAAATTACGAAGAAAAGAATTTGCGCCGAATGATTCAATTTGCCAATAAATATTCTGACTTTGAAAATGTCGTTACACTGTCACGACATTTATCATGGTCTCACTTTCTTGTACTTATCCCACTTGAAGACAAACATTCAAGAGACTTTTATGGAACAATTGCTTATAATAATTTTTTGGGGTCAGGGATTTAAGAGAAAACATCAAACAAAAAGTTTTTGAAAGAACTGAGAATGCCAACCTTCAAATTCTTGAAAGTAACAAAATAGAAAAAGGAATTTTTAAAGACCCATATTTCCTCGACTTTTTAGAATTGAAAGATGGTTATCTGGAAAATGACTTAGAATCTGCAATACTAAAAGAACTTGAGTTATTCATTTTAGAATTGGGTAACGGTTTCACATTAGTAGAAAGACAAAAACGAATGATAATTGATGGAGATGACTACAATTTGGATTTATTGTTTTATCATCGAAAAGGTTGGTTGCGATTGAACTCAAAATAGATAAGTTTAGAGTAAAGCACAAATGGAATTATACTTAAAGTGGTTAGATAAATATGAGAAACATGAAGGGGAACAATCTCCAATTGGACTGATTTTATGTGCTGTTGCAAGTAAAGAACAAGTTGAACTCCTTGAAATGCACAAAGATGGAATTTTGGTCGCAGAGTATTGGACAGAATTACCGTCTAAAGAGATTTTGGGAGCCAAATTGCACGAAACTTTGAAAGAAGCACGAGAAAGAATTGCGATAAAACAACTTAGAAAGTAAAACCACAGTGCCTAACAACTAAGCATCGTATTACGACGCAGCGTAACGCAGTGGAGCGAAGTTGTAATATGTGCTGAATGTTGAACTAATCAGGTGAGAGGGCTGTACACCATACTAATTGTGGAATCAATTTTTATTTTTATTTCCTGGAGTTTTTCGCAGAAAGTTTCCAGCATGTGTCAGACGAAGAAAAAACATAAAAACAGACTAAACTTTCGATATTTTAT
>QIKE01000113.1 GCA_003232915.1 Bacteroidota bacterium
TTTTCATTCCCCCGACTTGAAAGTCGGGTTTACTAATATTACGCCCCTACGGGGCTTTTATAATCATTTTTCTGTGTGTTCCGCCCGAAGCAGATCATGGATGTTTCATATGTTTATAATTTTGTAACTAATAGATTATCTGCGTTTTGTTTTATCACGATTTTTGTCGAAAAAGACAAACATCCCGCCAAAACGCGTCTGTCGTTTTTTTATTCCACAGGTTAAACCCGTGGAATCAAACCATTATTCCACAGGTTAAACCCGTGGAATCAAACCATTATTCCACAGGTTAAACACGTGGAATCAAACCATTATTCCACAGGTTAAACACGTGGCTATTATCGTTACGCTCCTTCGGAGCTTGTATAATCATTCCCTTGTGTGTTTTAAATTAATCATGGATGTTTCATTAAATAGCAACTATTGGCTATAAAGTTGTTTATATAGAAGACAGATACGGAAACGCCAATGTTAAATTTATACAGGCACAAGTCGGGTATTTCAACCATGTTTTTTTTTTAATGCTTCTTCAATTAAATTAAAAATATAAGGTATTACTCAAAGAATTTCTGAAATAGCGTAACTTAGTATTCACTTGTGTTTTTAAGGGAATAAAAAAAAGAATCTGGGAAATTACTTCATCCGCTAAGTGCGGCTCTGGGATATTTAGTAGGAGCATGGTATGTTAGCTTAATTTTCTTTGCAAAGTTAAAAACAAGAAATGCCAGATTTATGATAACTGTTGACAAAGGTAGAGGAGGTTTATTTATCTTTTTTTTTTTAAAATGGTAGTATTCAGGCAATTTGAACATTCATACGAGTCAGTTTAACAAATTTTAAGTAAAACACGAATATTTATTTAACATAAAATCCTGAAATACATAAAAATACAAAGAAAAGCTTGACAATAGGTGATAATATTATTATCTTTGCCAGCTTTTTGATAAAAAAAATTAGTTATTAATTAAAAAGAAGAGTTCAATGAAATTATCGCAATTTAAGTACGACTTACCAACAGAACTGATAGCGGATTATCCGCCTGACAACAGAGATGAATCAAGAATGATGGTGGTTTATCGTAAAGATCGCAAGATTGAACACAAAATGTTTAACGACATTTTAGATTATTTTAAGGAAGGTGACGTTTTTGTAATTAACAATACCAAAGTGTTTCCGGCAAGGTTGTATGGTGAGAAGGAGAAGACGGGAGCAAAAATTGAAGTCTTTCTTCTACGTGAGTTAGACAAAGAGAGCAGATTATGGGATGTTATGGTTGATCCGGCCCGAAAAATCAGGATAGGGAACAAATTATATTTTGGCAAGGAGGAATCGTTGGTAGCCGAAGTGATTGACAACACCACTTCACGAGGACGAACGATACGGTTTTTGTTTGATGGCCCATACGATGAGTTCAAAAGGACATTGCATTCGTTGGGAGAAACTCCGTTACCACGAATTCATCAACGGGCTGTTGAGCCTGAAGACAGGGTACGCTTTCAAACCATTTATGCCAAATACGAAGGGGCCATAGCCGCACCTACTGCCGGTTTGCATTTTTCCCGTGAGTTGATGAAGCGGCTTGAAATTATGGGTGTTAATTTTGCCGAACTTACTTTACACACCGGACTTGGAAATTTCAGGCCGATTGAGGTGGAAGACCTTACCAAGCATAAGGTTGATTCGGAAGAGATGTTTGTGAATAATCAAGCCGCCTCAATAATTAATAATGCTTGGGAAAGCCACCGCAAAGTGGTTGCCGTAGGAACCACTACAATGAAAGCCCTCGAAACAGCTATTTCCATCACCGGAAAAATAAAATCTTATCAAGGCTGGACTAATAAATTTATCTTTCCACCTTATGAGTTTAAAACGGCTAATGCTATGATTACCAACTTCCACCTGCCCAAATCGCCTATGTTGATGATGGTGTCAGCTTATCTCGGCTACGATTTTGTTTGGGAAGTTTATCGGGAGGCTATGAAAGAAAAATATAAGTTTTTTACTTACGGCGATGCTATGCTAATCATTTAACCACCTGATAACTGATAATTTAAAAAAAACTCTACATATTTAGTAGTTTTTGAACATCTATTTATAGAAATACAACTTTTTATTTTCTTCCGTAATCGGCTGGAATCTCTCCCCAAAGTTTGGTTTCCCATTTTAAAATGGGAATATTGCTACAGTTGTTTTCTTTAAGCCACTGCATAGCATTGTGAACGGCTTTGAGGAGTTTTTGATTTTTTTCTGTCCATCGCAATTTGGTATTCACTTGTTTTTTTCGTACCCAAATCATGGCCGTTTTCGAGTCGGAATAAATTGGCATGATGAGTTTGTTTTTTTTTAGCCAAGCCAAAGCAAGCACGATGGCCAAAAACTCACCGATATTTACTGTTCCTTCATCGTAAGGACCACGCCTAAACAATTCGGTGCCCGTATCGGTATAAACCCCCCTAAATTCGAGATTCCCAGGATTGCCTTTGCATGCAGCATCTACCGACAGGCTGTTAAGAATAGGTTTGCGATCGGTTGTTAGTTCTTGTAATATTTTTTTCCCCTTTAATTCTATAACTTGTTCGTACGATTTTTCAAACGCTTTTTTTGCCTCTTCCATTGAAGGAAACGACTTGTATTGTGCACCGTTAAAATTTTCTACTTGTTGTTTACACGTTTCCCAGTCAGCATAAATATCAGGTTTCAAGCCTCTCCAAACTACATAGTATTTTTGTTTTACGTTTTTCGACATGTAGGCAAAAATAATATTTTTAAAGCAATATCAAAAATACAGGCTATTCCGAATTTCTTTATTTTTGCCTTATGGAAAAAAAGTTGACATTTTTTGTTTTGTTGCTGTTACTGATTTCGTGTGGTAGAACTCCCGTTTATACCAAAACCGTTGTTTTTGCTAATAATAGCTGGCAGCGGTTTAATATTTTAATGTTTGATGTGCCGGTAACGAAAGGCGAACCACTCAACTTTAAATTGAAAATGAAATATACGGCAGATTTTTCTTATGATGTACTCCCGCTCAACATCACTTTTTATACCCCTGATGGCGAAACACGTTCGCGAGAATATACTTTTCATTTAAAAAATAAGAACAAAAAACAGCCTTCGGTTTCTGATGGCGACAATTTGTCTGTCGTTTTCAATATTCGTAAAGATATGGTATTAAATGCTTCGGGAATATGTAAACTTCGCATCGAAAACAAATTTTCCACTTACGAATTGCCTGGAATTATTAGTATGGAGCTTTTAGTCGCAAGAAGTAGGTAATGTCTAACGAATAAAATTTTCTTAGAAATGGAATTTGTGATAATCATAAGTTTGGTTGTTGCGAAAATTGCGAATTTTAAAAGCAAGAAGAATAAAAATTTCAAGTTCGTTATTTTTTAACCAATTAATAGCTTCGGTTTTTTCGTTAACGGCATTGGCAAATACAATCAAAAAATCGTGTTTGTATTTGTAAAGCCAAGCATAAGCGTCGGCTTGTTGATCAATAGCGCCGTCAAGAGCGGCAAAGTGGGGGTATTTATTTTTTATTAACCAGTCTTGCGCCTCCATACTTCCCCTAATAGCACTGCTTAATGCCGCCAATTCGGGAAAACCGTTTTCCATGAGCCATTTTAAAAAAGCGCCGTCTTTTTCGCTAAAGGTTTCGCTAAAAGCTAACAATATTTCTATAGAGTAATCAAGCATAGTAACAAAAAAGAAGTGACAAGACATCTCTTTCCACTTCAAGAAAAAAGGTTAATATCTGTTGATACAGTTCAAATCGTTAAAAGCCCTAACAAGCCGAGCAGCCATTGATTCTTCACCTGTGCGCAACCATTTACGCGGATCGTAATATTTTTTGTTGGGTATATCTTCGCCCATAGGGTTGCCGATTTGGCTTTGTAGATAATCGTGGTATTTTTTTTCGTAATCTCGAACACCGTCCCAGAAAGCCCATTGAGTATCGGTATCAATGTTCATTTTTACTACACCATAGGAAACGGCTTCTTTGATTTTTTCTGGTTCGGAACCCGATCCGCCATGAAACACAAAGTTTACAGGATTTTCTTCGGTTTGGTGTTTTTTTTGAATGTATTTTTGAGAATTATGTAAAATTATAGGCTCCAGCTTTACATTTCCTGGTTTGTAAACCCCATGAACATTGCCAAAAGCTGCGGCAATGGTAAAACGAGGACTTACCGAAAGCAATTCTTCATAAGCATGGTTGACTTCTTCGGGCTGTGTATACATTTTATTGTTTTCAACACCGGTATTGTCTAAACCGTCTTCTTCTCCTCCGGTGATTCCCAACTCAATTTCCAATGTCATTGCCATTTTGCTCATTCTTTCAAGAAACTTCTTTGAAATTGTTAGATTTTCATCCAAAGGTTCTACCGAAAGGTCAAGCATATGAGAGCTAAACAAAGGCTTTCCGTTTTTTTTGAAATAGGCTTCCCCTGCTTCTACCAGTCCTTCAACCCATGGAATAAGATTTTTGGCACAATGGTCGGTATGTAAAATCACAGGAATGCCATACATCTCTGCCAGTTGACGAATATGAAACGCACCGGTAATAGCACCCGCAATAGATGATTTTTGTCCTTCGTTGGAAATAGTTTTTCCAGTATAAAAAGAACTGCCGCCGTTAGAAAACTGAATGATGATGGGAGAATTAACAATATGTGCGGCTTCCATAGCAGCATTAATGGAGTCGGAACTTACTACATTTACAGCAGGAATAGCAAATTTTTGCTCTTTGGCAATCTTAAAAATATATTGCACATCATCTCCGGTAACCACGCCGGGTTTGATTTTGTTTGAAATTTTTGTTGACATTTTTATTAACTTTTTAAATTATACTTATTTGCTTACAAAATTAGCTAAAATTATCGCATACGGTACTTCTCCGTTTAATCAATTAGAGCTGAAAATACGGGAAATTGTCTATTAATATAAGATAATAGCATATCTATCGTTTGAAATTACTTTACCTCTTTGTACGTTTTGTTTCGTTTATAAACATTTTTTAACCATATAGGCAAAATAATCACTCCTATAAACAAGTAGGGGTAGTAAGAAATAAGGCGCCAAAAGATAGCAAGTGTAGTGCTCCAAGAAGATCCTGGTATAAAGTTGCCGAGGAAATCGGTGAAAATGTATTCGGCAACACCGCTTCCGCCAGGTGTGGGGGTGATAAGCAAAATAATCCACATACAAAGTTGTCGTCCGTAAATAAGAAATTGGTCATACAAATTATACTTTTGGTGGAAAAAAGCCATTAACAGAAAGTTGACGACCCAGTAGCGGCCCGTCCACGAAAAAATGGTGGCAATACTGCTTTTAAACCAATAAGAAAATGGCATTTCTTTTATTTCTTGCGAACTTTGTATTAGTTGATTAGCCGATTTGCGTACCCGCATACGCCACCTTTTTAGTGCCGGAAAAAGAAAAATCCACGAAATAAACGATTTAAACAAATAGGGGTTGACGAACAAGGCATAGGCAAGAAAAGCAGTGTAAATAACAATGATAATATATCCCAAGTAAAAAGCGTAAATAATTTCATTGAAGTTAACCGACTCGGGTGGAAAAATTTTGTTGCCATAAACCATATAAACCAAAGGTACCGAAATAATAAAAAACATTTCGTCGAGGAAAATGGCAGTTAATACTACTGCTGTACTTTTACCAGTACTCAATCCTTCTTTCGATAGAAAAAAAATTGCCGGAGCCGTACCTCCAACCACCGAAGGAGAAATAGCCGAACTAAATTCCCATAACATAATAACATTAAAGGCCTGACGGAAATTAAGTTGCTTACCGGTCATAATAATAATACGGTATATGTATGCGAGATCGCGGATAAACATCATAGCAATGGCAACGACAAGATAAAAAAGTGTGTACCACGAAAATTGTACAAAGGAAAAAGATTCCGAATTGAAGTTGCGATACAACAGCCACCCGCTTACTCCCAAGCCGATAAGTATGGGAAAAACTATCCGACTGGGTTTTAATGTATTAATTACTTTATCCAAAATTCTCCGCTTTCTTTGGCAAAGTTACGAATAACAACGACAAGACTGGTGAGGGTTTTGAATATTCGGAAGTTTATTGTTGATTTAACAAGTGGACGAGTTTAATGGTAAAAAAAGTGTAGTTACCCCATAGATAGATTGTTTTCAATTTCCATTTATGCATATTTATATTCCATTTCAATTGATTAGGGTGCAGTCATATCCGCTCCTTATCCACAGGTTTACAATGAAATTAGCTCTGTTTTCAATGGCACAATATTAACAGAATATGCAATGTAACTGTACTTATAAATGAGTTTTACTTTCGTGAATTTCTGTATATTTATATTGTAAACCAGATTCTTTACCTTTTGTAGTAAATAAACAAAATGATATCGTGTTGTTGTTCCATGACTTTAAAATTTTGAAAAAAATACTTTAAAAATCTGAGCCTTAAATTCGCTTTTTATTGCATATTTGCAATCGGTAAAATATCGGTAAATTAGTTAGATTGTAGTAATTAATCTCAAAAAATACTATGCTAACTTGCTAAGTTACAGTTTTTTAATAAATAAAGCCCTGTATAGTAATAACAACCCCATAGATTTTCGTCGTTACAGACTTCACATAATTTTTGTCTATCGGTGAGATTGAAAATAAAACCAAAAGAAAGCAAAAGCGATAAGTATAAACTGTCTCAGACTATTTTTCCGTTAACTTTTTCTGTATTTGAATTAAACGATGATGGTTGTTCCAATAAATCCTCCCATAGGTGAAACTCATATCAGAATTTAAAAACAATCGCAATAACACCATCACTGAATGCTTCAAAGATGACAATATTGGTTATCACAAAGGTTCGTAGTTAATCGCGAAAATTATTATTTATATGTGCACCATTACAGTAAGGTTTATTATTAGAAGCTCCACAACGGCAAAATGCAGTAGTATTATCTTTAACATCAACATTGCCATCTTTGTCAATTACTTTTAACTGTCCATGAACCAACAAAGGGCCATTAGGTAATACTTCAATTTCTGTTTCAAATGATTTTGATTCTGATACATTGTAATCTTCATTGTTCATAAAATAACTTAGAGCACTTGAAGGGCATTTATTAATTTGAGCTTTCAGCTCTTCGGTGTTTGCATCCCCAATTGTTATCCAAGGTTTAGCAGCAGGGTTATATACTCTTGGTAAGGTTTGAACACAAATTGCTGCATGAATACACATTTCTGGTTTCCAAACAATTGTTAATTCTCCATTTGTGTATTCTTTTTTGATTTTTTTTTTCATAATTATGCTATATTTATTCCTTTTAAAACTAATGCTTTCCATTCGGGATGACACTTTATATATAGTGCAACGAATGGGCAAAGAGGTACTAATGTCAAATTTTTTTCTTTGATGTCTTGTAAACCCTGTTTTACTAATGCAGAGCCAACCCCTTTTCCTTCTATTTGAGTTGAAACTTCCGTGTGTGTTAGATAAATAACGTTTTGCACCTTTACATATTCAATTTTAGCAACCTGTCCATTTATATAAAATTTATATTGTTTTGGTCAATATTTTCAATTAACTCTTATTTTCCTTCGTCGTCTTTCATATTTTATTTTATTCCACAATTTTTCATCCATCTCTTTGAAAGATTTTTCTCAATTCTTATAAATTTGATTTTTCTTTTTGCATTTCAATTAAGATAAAATGTGCTTTATCGGATGCAAGTGAAAACTCTATATTGGTTTGGCCTAACACCTGCAGGGAGTCGCATTCTTTTAAAGTGAGATATTCGCCAATATCAATACATCCCTCAAAACAGAATATATAAGCTTGTCTATCTTCGGCAAGAGTGAATTGTAAACGCTTATCTTTTTTCGTTAATTCAGAGACAAAGACATTTACATCTTGACACAGATAAAGAGGGGCAACAGCTTTGTTTTTAGTACTGGATATTATCTGCAACAATTTGTTGTTTCTGTCTTCGAAAGAAAATTTGTGAAGATCATATCTGATTGGTAGATTTCTTTCCACTGGTAAAACCCATATTTGAAGGAAACGACACCAATCGTTTTGCTCATTCATTTCAGAGTGAGTTAAACCCGTACCCGCTGAAATACATTGCACATGCCCACGACTTAAGATTTCGTGGTTTCCGGTACTATCGCGATGGGTTAGTTTCCCATTAACTACATAACTGAAAATTTCCATCTCCCGGTGTGGATGTGTATCAAAACCGCTGTTAGGTTTTACACTATCATCGTTTAGAACCCTTAAAACACCAAAATTTATATTGTTGGGGTCATAATACTTTGCAAACGAAAAATGAAAAGATGTATTTGCCGGATGCATATTGCTGGCTTTCTGATAATAAAGGTCTTCAGCATTTATTTTTTTATATTTTTTCATTATATCCTCTTTTTTCTTTTATTAAACATATGTTCTATATTATTAAGTTACAAATTATATTACCAATTTGTATGGAACAAAAATATGGAGGAATAGTTGACTAAAGGATACAAAAAACCGGATAAGGCTTATGAAAATCCGGCTTTATCGTTTTTTCCTGAATTGTGAAGGTGATTTACCGGTGCAGTTTTTAAAAAAGGCACTAAAGTTGGCAGGTTCTAAAAATCCAAGTTGATAGCCGATTTCTTTTGATGATAATTCGGAAAAGTAAAGCATTCTTTTTGCAGCGATAGAAATTCCAGATTGAATGTATTCTTTGGCTGTTTTGCCTGTTCGCGATTTTACCGTTCTGTTTAGGTAGTCGGGTGTAATGTTTAGTTCATTGGCATATTCGGAAGTAGAATGCCAATGTGTGTAGTTTTGATTCACCAACTCCTTAAATTTTTTTAATATGGAATTGCCTGCTTCAATGCCTTGAGTATGGGTGTTTAGGATTACGCACAAGTTATTACACTCAATTAAAAGGAGTTTTAAAAATGCTCCTATGGCTTGTTCTTTAAATTTTAAGGTTGATTGATTCCAATTGAGAATTTCCTCACAATAGTTGGAAAGTTTATTCAATTGGCTGATACTAATATATAAAGGAGGGGTTTGGCCATAATCATTGAAAAGATTTAAATCCCCAATAAAACATTGAGGAATATTATTCTTTATTAAAAAAAGAGATGAAAAAACAATACAATATCCAAATGATTGTTCTTCCTCTACTACCTGATGAACTTGTCCGGGACTTATGAAATAAACTTGTTTTGAAGTTAAGGGATACCGGTTAAAATCAATTATATGGTTCCCTGATGCTTGCTTCACCAAAAGAACAGTGTAGTAGTTGTGCCGGTGTGGTTCGTCAGTTTTTCCTAATCTTTTTGTGTAAATATCCTCCATTCGCGATATTTTAAGGCTAACCCGATTATTCGTTTTGTTAAACTCATTATACGTTTTGATTATTTCCATTTGTATTTCAGTTAACGTCAATTTCTTTTATTTTCACTCTGTATCTCTTTCTTTATGGTCAACATGGCTAAGACCTTCGCTAAACATTATTAAGATTGGATGTGTTATGTTTCAAGTGCAATTATTATGGGATATTCTCTTAGCATACGAGGCATAGCGCGAAAGGTGTATGTATTCTTCCCGGGTTTGCATTGTTTATCAGGCTTCATCTTTTACAAATAAAATAAAAACTGCGGCAATAAGCATCGAAACTCCACCTATAATCAAAGCATATATGGCTTCGTTTTGAAAGAATTTTTCTAATAAAAAGCCGAGTATAGCAGCTGCTATTATTTGTGGAATGACGATAAAATAATTGAAGATACCCATATAAATTCCCATTTTGTTTTGCGGCAAAGCGTTGGTAAGTATGGCATAAGGAATAGAAAGAATGCCTGCCCAAGCCACACCTACGCCAAGCATAGAAAATAACAACAGGTTTTTGTCGTGAATAAAATAAATAGACAGCAGGCCGATACTACCTAGCAATAATGCAATGGCGTGTGTGGTTTTGCGGCTTGTGGCTTTGACCATTGGTGTTAATAGCCAAGCAACAATGGCGGCAAAGCCATTGTAAACGGCAAACAAAATGGAAACCCAGTCGGCACCGTTATTATATGCTATTGATGTGGGATCGGTAGTATGGAAAACATATTCGGTAACGGCAGGTGTGGTGTAAATCCACATCGAAAAAAGTGCAAACCAACTAAAAAACTGAACAAAAGCTAATTGCAGCATAGTTTTGGGCATATTGAACATATCGTTCATTATCTCGACAAGGGCAACATGATTTTTGTCTTTGAGTTGCATCAATCCCGAAATAGACATTAGAATACCAAAGATGGCAAAACCAATTGACAGCACGTACAAGTCTTTGTTTAAACCGGCATGGTAAAACCACAGGGTTAGAATAAGGCCTGCTACAGTCCAAATGGAACCGTTGATAAGTTGTTTTTTTCCTTTTTTGACAGAAACATGCGGAGTTTCATTTATTGCAGTTATACTGTTATCTTCATTTTCGGCTTTGTTGAATGCTTCTAATTGTTGGGGAGGATATTCTTTGGTGGTGAAGATGGTCAACATAACGGCAGAAAAATAAACTGCTCCACCAATATAAAATGACCATTTTACCGACGGTGGGATAATTCCTTCGTGGGCAGTATTGCTAATACCGAGCCAGTTGGTCATCACCCAAGGGAGCAGGCTGGCTATAACGGCACCGGCACCGATAAAAAAACTTTGCATGGCAAACCCTTGTGTACGTTGTTCTTTGGGTAGCATATCGCCAACAAAAGCTCGAAAGGGTTCCATAGAAATATTAATGGATGCATCTAAAACCCATAGCATTCCGGCAGCCATCCACAGTACGGGTGAATTGGGCATAATTAGCAATGCCAACGATGCCGAAATTGCACCTACTAAAAAATAAGGACGACGACGCCCCAATCGTCCCCAAGTTTTATCGCTATAATGTCCGATAATGGGTTGCACTAACAGGCCGGTAACGGGTGCTGCCACCCACAGTATAGATAGATTTCCTATGTTGGCTCCAAGGGTTTGAAAAATACGACTGACATTGGCATTTTGAAGGGCAAATCCAAACTGTATACCGAAAAAACCGACACTCATATTCCAAATTTGCCAAAAACTTAAACGGGGTTTTTTTGCCATGTCATCTACTTTTTATAATTGCCGAAAATAAAGATTTTCTTTGAATTACTTGTTTTCCAAGTTTATTTGGCCATCGGCTAGAAATATAGATTCCAAATATTCTTCTAACTAACGACATATCAAATGTTTGCAAACTATTGTTTTTGTTGCAATTGAATTTATTTTCAGTTGCAATTGCATTTTCGTCTTATAAAGTAAGAGGTTTTTTTGCAGACATACCCATTATAATGATGTTTGAACGAGTCGTCGACATTGAAAAAAGCTAATAGGAAAATAAAAACATCCGAACCCTGCGGCAGGGATTGGAGAGACAGCCCGCAGCACCAAAACCTATTAAGGCCGACTTTGCAGTAGAGACACAATACATTGTGTCTCTACTGCAAAGGCAATAGCCTGGTTTTTGGGGCGAGGAATATAACGGAAAGCCCGATACCGCGTAGGATGGATATGAATAGGTGTGTGAGGAGGTTTAGGTAGAAAAACGGTAGCCGCCCAAAAAGATATTCTGTTTTGGAAAATGGTATATGTGTCTATAAATATTATTGAATTTGCAATGCTTTCCGTAAAACGCCAATTTCTTCATTATGCTTGATTTACAATTCAGTCATTTATTAAACTAAACTAAGCTCCCTAAATTTAATTCGTTTCAAGACCTCACCTTGACGTTTTATGATTAGTCATTATAACAATGCTTTTTTTCTAACACTAATTAGCAAGATAAAAATATCTTCATCTTAATGTTTTTTTCTTTACATTTGTTTCCGAATCAAATTTTTTTCAAAATATGACTATTGAGGAAAAGAATGTAACGGTAACGGACGAAAAAGAGGGCTTGAAAAAATCAAAAACACTGATACTTTTCAACGATAAGGTAAATACTTTCGATTTTGTTATTGAAACTCTTGTGAATGTGTGTGGCCACGACCTTATACAAGCCGAAAATTGCACGTGGATTGCTCATTATAAAGGCAAATGTCCGGTAAAAAAAGGCAGTTTCGAAGCACTCAAGACATGTTATGATGAAATGATAAATAGGAATCTTATTGTACAAATTCAATAAAACTTATGTGGGCAATAATTGTAATACTTATTTTTGTAGGCCTACTACTGTTAATTCTTGAGATTTTAGTAATTCCGGGAACTGGCTTGGTAGGAATTGTAGGTTTTGTTGCAATGGTAGCAGGTGTATGGCTGGCGTACAGCAGAAAAGGCATTGCATCGGGTAATATTGCACTTTTATTTACTATTTTGCTGAATGTTGCTGCCATAGTTCTTTCGCTGCGTTCTAAAACTTGGAAAAATGCCCAGCTTAAATCAAGTATTTCTGGCAAAACGGGCAATAAAAGTACATTGGGCTTAAAATCCGGTGATCGAGGCAAAACGGTTTCACGCTGTGTTCCAATGGGCAAAGTAGAATTCAACGGTAGCTATTACGAAGCCAATGCAGGCACACAGTTTATTGATCCTGGGAAACCGGTAAAAATTACAAAAATATCAGAAAGCAAAATTTTTATTAAACAAATAAACTCATAAAATTATGGATGCAAACATTTATTTGATTATTGCAGCAGGTATCGGAGCTATATTTTTGCTCTGGGTTCTGTTTTATTTTATTCCCGTAGGACTTTGGTTTACGGCTTTCGTTTCTGGGGTACGTATTTCGCTCATACAATTGGTGTTAATGCGTTGGAGAAAAGTACCTCCGGGCGCTATTGTCAACAGTTTAATAGCCGCTACAAAAGCGGATATAGCATTAAAACGCAACGATATGGAGGCTCATTATCTTGCTGGAGGAAATGTTCAAAGGGTTGTCAACGCGTTGATTTCGGCCGACAAAGCCAATATCGAATTAAATTTTAAAACAGCCACTGCCATAGATTTGGCCGGACGCGACGTACTTGAAGCCGTACAAATGTCGGTAAACCCAAAAGTTATTGACACAAAAAGAGTTGCTGCCGTAGCTAAAGACGGCATTCAGCTTATTGCAATGGCCCGTGTAACGGTACGTGCCAATATTCAGCAGTTGGTAGGAGGTGCCGGTGAAGAAACCGTGTTGGCGCGTGTTGGCGAAGGTATTGTTTCATCAATAGGGTCGGCACAATCGCATAAAGCAGTACTAGAAAATCCCGACAGCATTTCGAAAGTAGTTTTAAACAAAGGACTTGACTCAGGTACCGCTTTTGAAATTCTTTCAATTGACATTGCCGATATTGATATTGGCAAAAACATTGGAGCCGTATTGCAAATCGACCAAGCCAATGCCGACAAAAACATTGCACAAGCAAAAGCCGAAGAACGGCGTGCAATGGCAGTGGCACAAGAACAAGAAATGAAAGCAAAAGCTCAGGAAGCACGTGCCAACGTGATTCAGGCTGAAGCTGAAATTCCTATGGCTATTGCCGAAGCTTTCCGTTTGGGAAATCTTGGCGTAATGGATTATTATCGCTACAAAAACATTCAGGCCGATACGGATATGCGACAATCCATAGCTAAAGATCCGGGAACTGAAGAACATAATCCGAAGGAATAAGAAAATACTGTTTACAAAAAACTCAAAACAATTGCGCAGTTTTAGTTTTTTAACAGAATTACCATACAATAAAATAAGGTAGCGTCTGTTTTGTTTTAACTTCGTGTAACGGATAGTGGATGTTGAATCAGAGAAAACGAATGTGCAAAATATACTTCAGAGAAAATTAAGCGAATTACTGTCTTGTTGCAACAAAACTGCTGATGGCAAAGCCCATCGAATGATTTCTAAAGCTTACAATCTGGCAATAGAAAAATATGCCGGTAAAAGTTTAGCCGACGGGACACCTTTTATTGTGCATCATCTTGATTTGGCTATTACGGCGATGAAAGAAGTTGGGTTAGGCAATGTTTCGGCGGTTTGTGCGCTTTTACATAGCCTACCCGCTATCGAAGGTGAAAAAGCTTACAAATCAATTGAAAAAAAGTTTGGCAACAATATCGCCAACATACTACGAGGAATGTATAAGGTTACCGACTTCCACACCGAACGGCTTTCTTTTCACTCTGATTCGTTTCGGAATATGTTTCTGTCGCTAATTGACGATATTCGAGTTATTTTACTGTTGCTTGCACACCGCCTCAACGATGTTCGGCATCCCGATTTGCTTACAAACGGAAAAAAAATAAAATTTTTCGATGAAATAAAATTTATTTATATCCCCATTGCACATCGTTTGGGTTTGTATAACATTAAAAGCGAGCTAGAAGAACGGCAGATGGTGTATGAATTTCCCGATATTTTCGATCGAATAAGTCGAAAAATTAAAGAAACCAAATCAAAACGCGAAGTATATATCAAAGAAGTTATCCGGCCATTAGAACGAGAATTAATGGCCGCACGTTTTAATTATAAAATTAAGTGGCGGACAAAATCGGTACCAAGTATCTGGGCAAAAATGAAGAGACAAAATGTCTCGTTTGAAGAGGTTTACGACCTTTTTGCTATCCGTATTATCATCAAAAGTAAATCGACAAAAAAAGAAAAAGAGGACTGCTGGAAAGTTTATTCCATTGTTACTAATATTTACCAACCCAATCCCAAACGTTTGCGCGACTGGATTTCGACACCCAAAGCTTCGGGCTACGAATCGTTGCACACTACGGTAATGGGGCCAAATAATAAATGGGTTGAGGTACAAATACGAACATTAAGGATGGACGAAGTTGCCGAAAAAGGTACAGCAGCTCACTGGCAATACAAAGGCCTGATGAAATCAAAAGATAACGATAACTGGCTTGCACAAGTGCGTGATATATTAGAAAATCCCGAGCAAATAGAACAAGATGCAGTGTATCGCTCAAACCACATAAGCGACAATATTTTTGTGTTTACCCCTAAAGGCGATTTGAAAAAACTTCCCACCGGCTCTACAGTACTTGATTTTGCTTACGAAATTCATACCAATATAGGAGCACGTTGTAGCGGAGCCAATGTCAACAACAAAAACGTCCCTATCAGACATGTTCTTTGTAATGGCGACAAGGTTGACATTGTAACTTCTAATAAACAAAAACCCAAATTCGACTGGTTGGCTTTTGTAAATACCAATAAGGCACGCCTAAATATAAAAAAACAACTCAAAGAAGAAAAATACAAAGAAGCCGAAGTCGGCAAAGCCCTGCTTCTCAGAAAAATTAAAAACTGGAAACTCAAAAGTACAGATGATTTAGTAAATATTTTGGTGAAATATTTCAAACTTGATTCTGCCATTGATCTTTATTATCTTGTGGCTTCCAACAAACTTGATCTTGCTATTATTAAGGAAACACTCCTTGAACACATAAATAAAGAACAGGAAAACACCCCCTTGGTTCTGCCCAAAAAAAGAGAAGTCGACGAAAATGGCACCACCGGTAAAAACATTGACACCGACAGCGGCGATATTCTTTATATCGGCGATAATCTTAAAAATGTTGATTACCGCTTGTCGCTTTGCTGCAATCCCGTTCCGGGCGATAAAGTTTTCGGATTTATTACCACTATGGGAGGAATAAGCATACACCGCTATAATTGTCCTAATGCCAAACGATTGCGTTCAAGATATCCCTATCGAGTAATTACGGTAAAATGGACAGAAACAGGCGATAAAAAAGTTAAACTGATTAATTTGCGCATTACAGGAAACAATCAACTTGGTATTGTAAAATTAATGATCAAAGTAATTACCGGCGACTTACGTGTTAATATGCGTTCTGTTAACTTTAAAACAAAGGGAAGCCAATTCGAAGGCAAAATAAGCCTGCTGATATACGAAAATAAACACCTCGAACAATTAATTTATAAATTAAATCAAATAAAAGGAGTGGAAAAAGTTACCGTACAAAAAACACGGAAAGACAATTGAAAAAATTTGATTTCCTTGCATACAACTTCGTGATTTTTTTTAATCTTCAAGAAAATATCTGCTGCTACACAGTGAAATAGCCCCTTACTATAGAGAAATATTGTCGTTACTCAAATTTCAGAAGTCCAGCGTTGCATTTCACCTGACCTGCCACCGTTCATATGCTCCCTCGCCCGCACGTTTAATCTTGTTTTAAAACTAAATATCATTGTTTTCGAAAAATTTTTTACTTTTGAAAAATATGGAAGATTTTTTAATATATGTCCCAAAAATCACAAGTCGAGTAAGTTATGTTTTTCATCTTGTGTTTTACGATTTGCTCAGGGTGAGCTATACACTTACACAAAACCTCGACACTTTTCAATCGGCCGATAAGCCCAAACTTATATATAGTGAGCGCCCTTATACCGACGATTTATTTTTTCAGTCGTCGGGATTATTATTTGAACGTGGCATTAGAAGTGTTGAACTCGAAGCTTTTGAACATAAAGGTGAGAATCTCTTTTTTCCAGTTTACGATAAAAATTCACAGCTACCTTTTGATGTGTTTTCCGCTATTTTTTATCTAGTAGTACGCTACGAAGAATACCTCCCTTTCAAACACGATAAACACGGGCGTTTTACTGCCCATTTAAGTAGTAGTTATCAGCTAAAAATTCTTGAAAAACCTGTAGTTAACATTTGGACATTAAAGATTAAAGAGATTTTGCAAATAAAATATCCCAATTATTTTTTTCCCGAAAAAAAATTCAAGTTTATACCTACTTACGACATTGATGCGGCTTATGCTTATCTGCAAAAGGGACTTGTAAGAAGTATCGGTGGATATTATCTTGCCTTGAAACGATTAGATTTTAAGGATATTGCCATACGTACTCGGGTTTTGCTGGGGCGAATAAAAGACCCATTCGATAACTTTGATTTGCAAATTAGCTATCAATACAAATACAATCTAAAACCTTTGTATTTTGTTTTGTTCGGGCACTATGGTGCTTACGACAAAAATATTAATATACGCAACCGGAAGTTTCGATTCCTTATTAAATGGATTGCCGATTATGCCAAGATGGGAATACATCCTTCGTATTATTCGATTGAAAATGCCGATTTGTTAAAAGATGAAAAAGAAAATCTGGAAAAAGTATTGAATAAAGACATTAAACGAAGCCGACAACATTTTTTGCGTTTGATGCTCCCCGACACTTATCAAAACCTTATCGAAAACGATATTGAAGACGACTACACTATGGGATATGCCGCACTACCCGGATTTAGAGCGGGAATTTGTGATGCTTATAATTTTTACAACCTTGATCTCGAAATCGAAACAAGGCTTAAAATTCATCCTTTTGCAATTATGGACGGCACGCTTAACGACTATATGCATCTAAGTCCTGACGAAGCCATTGATAAAATAAAAAAAATTATTGATGAAGTTAAAAATGTTAACGGTACTTTTATTTCGTTATGGCATAACGAACCGTTAAGTGATAAAAAACGATGGGAAGGCTGGCGCAGGGTATATGAAGCTATGCTCGAAATGGTGCATCAATAATTTTTTTATAAAAAAACAAAAATGATTCGCTATTTGAAATATAATGAAATCGACAAAAAAAAATGGGACGAATGTATTCATTATGCATTCAACGGAAATGCTTATGCATATAGTTGGTATCTCGACATTGTTCACCCATACTGGGAAGCACTTGTACAAGACAATTATGAGCGGGTGATGCCATTGACGAGAAATAAAAAATGGGGAATCAATTATTTGCTTACACCTTATTTTGTCCAACAACTCGGCGTTTTTTCCAAACCAATACTTAATCCACAAATTATCGGCGATTTCTTGAAAAAAATCCCTACACATTTTCGTTTTGCCGAATATAACTTAAATGCTTACAATCTTCCCGATGAAAATTTTTTTGAATTGCTACCTAATAAAAATTATCTGCTCGACCTGATAAATGACTATAAAAAAACAGCACGAAAATATTCTACCAATACAAAACGGAACCTGAAAAAAGCACTAACCCACGAACTTACTCTTTCTAAAAGCGTTAAACCGGAAGAACTTACACAGCTTTTTCGTGAAAACAAAGGACATGAGGTTAAACATTGGAAAACCAAGCATTATTTGCGTTTACAGCATTTGATGTATATGAGTATCCACAAAGGCAAAGGGGTTATTTACGGAGTATTTACTTCATATAACGAACTGTGCGCAACAGCTTTTTTTCTGAAAGAAAATCGCAAATTGATTTTTCTTTTTTCGGGAAGTAACCAAATGGCCCGACAAAATCATGCTATGACTTTTCTTTTCGACTCAGTTATCAAACAGTTTTCCTCTTCACAATTTATCTTAGATTTTGAAGGTTCTAACAATGAAAATTTGGCCCGTTTTTATAAAGGATTTGGTGCACATGAAATAATCTATTACCAATTTAAGATGAATCGTCTGCCTTTTCCTCTTTCTTATTTTTTAAAATTATTCAAAGGATAATAGGAACAGGAAGATAAAGTATTGAATCCCGATAGTATTAAATATATTTTGCTGAAAAACAACATCTTTTCAGCAAATTTAATAATAAAAATTCTGTTACTCATTCCTAAAAGTTACACATAATTAAAAAAAGATTGAGAAACAAAAAACTTTTAGAATTGAAATAGTAAAACTCCTTACCTAATATAATTCACTTTTTTGCAAAAAAAACTACTATACCGAAATTTTATTAAATAGCAACAGATAATCAACACTTTATATTTTGGAAAATTATTTTAATGACAATAATTACCACAATTGCTTTTTAAGAAAAGACCGTTGTAAATATACCTTAAATCCGCACAAAGTTATTAACAAAAAGATTAAACTACTGTATAAAGTATTTTAACACAGCAGTTTACTAGTAAATATCTTCACTTATTTTAATGATGAATTTAATATTTATGGCGATAAAAGTACAAAATTTAAATGAAACGTTAAGCCCTGTTACAGGAATTTCTTTGTTATACTTAAAACGGGATAAATTTATGCATTTCCAGGGAAGAAAAAACTGTATACAAAATATTATGAAATCCCTGACAAATTTCATAAGACCGTAACCAAACGGATTCTTTTAGTCACTTAATCAAACATACTATGCCGATTTAAAGAATTTATTGACATAAACCCCCATGACAAATAAATTCGACGCACAGAAGAATGATGATAGAGCTCCGAAGGAGTGCAATAATAATAGCCACCGGTGTTTAACCTGTGGAATAATGGCTTTGCCATTCCACGGGTTTAACCTGTGGTACATAAAATGTCAGCACCGTTTTGGCATAATTTTAGATTGCGGAGCCAAAAATTATGACAAAACATAAAACTAAATAGATCAGTAAGATACAAAATTATAAACGGATGAAGTTCCGGTTTTTTAAAAATGAAAATGTCCTGATTTATCCCGTGTGATGTATAACTAATTTTTTGGCAAGGTATATTTATACGAGTAGATTGATAACGAGTTAGGTATTAGATCAAAAGTAACCATTCAGACGAAAAGATATAATTAATACATTGAATATTAAAGTGTTAATATTTTTAACAATTTTTAACTAAATCACAGCAAAACGGTACTTACAATACATCAATAAAACAAGATTTTATTAGGAATAATATTTGAATGATTATCAAATCCATTTTCTATTATCATGTTGATACTTAGCATTATAAACCGACTAAATAGTTTCAACTAATTAAAAAATGAAAGATTATCATGCCTATTTTTTTGCAATTAGATAATTGTTATTTATCAGATTACTTGATTGTTAACATGTTTTTTCCAATTCTTAAAATGGGTTTTGATTTAAAAAGTATACAACTTAATAATTCAAAGTAAGTTAGAAACAACAAGTCGGCTGTTTCAATCTTTTTGTTGTTGATTGCATTTACAAATAAAGTAAAAATGTATTTTTTACCCAATGCATTCCTAAAATAGCTTAAGTTTGTGTTTACTGGCGGATTTAAGGATCTATGATAATCAGTTTAGAGATTAGAGATTAGGAATTCTGAATATAGGACTCTAAATAAGAAATAGCACAGTTTTAAAATTTGACCTATTTTTGTCAAAAATTTTTAAAAAACATGGATACAATCATTAGAAAAGCACTGCGGAAACCTACCGCAGCCAATACGGTTTACCTGATTAGAAAAAACAGCGACCTTGAGGAAATTAATTTAACAGAAGAAGAAAAGGAGTATATCAAAAGACAACATCGTGATAATAAGCATGTAGTAACCATTAACCACTACAAAAATTATCTTATTGTTGTTTACGGCGATTACACAGGCACTAGAGCTTTGCGTCTTGAAGCTTACCGGAAATACGGCAATGATGTACAATTATTTGCTAACAAAGCCAAAATGGAACGTATAGTGGTACAAACCGTAAAAGCCGATGTAGAGGAGGTTTTGGCTTTTGTAGAAGGAGTACTTCTTGGAAACTATAAATTTATAAAATACAAAAAGTATCACAAAAAATCGGCTAACAGTTTAAAAGAAATTGACATATACGATGATGCGATTACAGAAGAGATGCTCGAAGAATTGCATATTGTGGTTGAAGCGGTTTATAATGCACGCGACTTGGTAAACGAGCCTGTTTCGTATCTAACGGCACCTTTGTTTGCCGAGTTAATAAAACAACTGTTAGAGGGGACAAATGCTAAAGTAGAGATTTTTACGAAAAGAAAAATTCAAAGTTTAAAAATGGGCGGTTTACTTGCCGTAAATAAAGGCAGTATCGATCCGCCGACATTTACGGTTATTCAATGGAAACCTAAAACTGCTAAAAACAAAAAGCCTTATGTTTTTGTTGGAAAGGGAGTGGTTTATGATACTGGTGGATTAAACTTGAAACCATCTAATTATATGGACACTATGAAGTGCGACATGTCGGGTGGAGCCGCAGTAGCTGCCGCTTTATATGCCATTGCCAAAGTCGAACTACCTATTCACGTTGTAGGCTTGATTCCGGCCACCGACAATCGTCCCGACGGTAATGCTTATGCATCTGGCGACATTATTACTATGCACGACGGAAGTACTGTGGAAGTGCTCAATACCGATGCTGAAGGCCGCTTGATACTTGCCGACGCATTGAGCTATGCCAAACAATACAAGCCCAAACTCGTGGTTGATATTGCAACACTTACGGGAGCCGCTGCACGAGCTATCGGCAAGCAAGCTATGGTGGGTATGAAAGCCAAAGCCGAAGACGAGTTTACACTAATTAAAAAATCGGGTGACAATATACACGAACGAATTGTAGAGTTCCCGCTTTGGGACGAATATAAAAAATTGTTAAAATCGGAAATTGCCGACCTGAAAAATATTGGCGACATTGATGCCGGAGCGATCACCGCCGGAAAATTTCTTGAGCATTTTACCAATTATCCTTATATTCACCTTGATATTGCTGCTCCCGCATTTTTGCAAAAACGCGATAGCTACCGTGGTAATGGTGGTACCGGAGTTGGAGTGAGGCTATTTTACGATTTTATTAAATCGAAAATTTAAATCAAGTGGTTGAATAAAACTCCGGTTTTTACTATCTGAAACATTTTTGCAACTGTTGGTATATGTTTTTTAGTAACTTACCAGCTGGATTTCTTGTCTTTTCATTTCATTAACGAAAGTAACAAAATGATTTTTACAACGTACAAAAAGAAAATAATTCTAAGTCATGGCTACCGATTTAATTTTTTACTTTAACAAACGATTTTCAACCGAAAAAGACTATGGGGAAGTTGCCGGTCCGGTTTTAACAATTTCTCGCGAAACCGGTTGTAATGCCACAGGAATAGCTCGCGACCTTGTTCGGGAATTTAGAAAAAGAGGCTTTATATGGAATTTCGTCAACAAAGAAGTTCTTGAAAAATCGTCTGAAAAGTTACGACTCAATCAGATGAAACTGATACACAAGATTGAAGCCGAACGAAAAAATTATCTCGACGATATTGTTTGGGCATTTGCCGAACGTTATCATAAAAGTGATAAGAAAATAAGAGAAACAATTTCAAATGTTATCAGGCATTATGCCAATCAAGGGAACATGATTATTGTAGGACGAGCAGGCGCTGTTATTCTTGCTGATATGAAAAATAGCCTTCATATACGTCTCGAAGCCCCTTTGGAATGGCGTATTAAATCGCTAAGTAAACGCAAAATGTATTCGGAAAAAGATGCAGCTCTGTTTATTAAAGATGCTGATCATAAACGCAAACTAATGCTCGAACAATTTGGCGAAAATAAATTTGAAAATATATATTTCGATTTGAAAATTAATATAGCTTCTTTTGAACACCGGCAAATTTTGGATATGATTATTTATGCTTTTGAAATAAAAGGATTGGCTTAGAGCATTTTGACAAAACTATTTATGTTCTACACTAAACAGCATGGGCTTAGGGCCTGCATAATTTCAAAATATTATTAGTTTATCAATTGTTATTCAAATTATGATACTTTCTTTTTCAGTTTAATAATTTGAACACATGTGAGGTTTTTGAAAGTATAATAGCTGCTGAAAAAGTAAAGGAGTTGCACTCGAATACATTTCGTTTTGACTTTTTTTTCTGCAATCAATCTTCCAAGATCGTTTCGACCTCGGCAAAACCTGTTTTAGTTTTACTTGACATCGCAAAAACAGTACTGACAAATGAAATGATATAAATAAATTTTTGTATAAGTTGTTAATTTTATGGTAAAAAAAATTTAAAATAGCCAATTGGTATCAAAAGCATTTCAAAACTTATGTCCTGCAAGAGCTTCGGCAACATTTAATGTATGATCGCCGATTTCTTCGCAAAGTTCGGCAAAATGCCGGTAGTAATTTCCCGATTCAAAAGGCAGGTTATGTTTTATTTGGTAAACGTATAATTCGCGTATCATTTTATCGCGCTTTTTATTGATCTTATTTTCGAGTTTTAACACCTCTTCTTTATTGATTTCCGATCCGTCTATGGACGTATTTTTTATCATCAGTTTCAAAGTTTTGTCAGTTAGTTTAAACATTTCAAATAGCTCGTCGCGTTGCTGTTGAATAAACCATGCTTTATCTTCGTTTTTTTCTTTAATCAATCGTGCCATTTTGTAACAAAGGTCGCCAATTGTTTCGATGTTGCTAATGCCAATTAGAAATCCCCGCACCAAACGGGTACTGTCGTAACTCAATTCACCTTCGGTAATTTTCGACAAAAAGGAATACAAATCACTTTCGTAATGGTCGAGTTGCTTTTCGAAACTCTTTAATTTATGAAATATTTTGTTGAAAGTATCCGTCTGTTTTTCCAGCAACAGTTCGGGAATAGCCATAAACATTTCACTGACCTTTTCGGCATTTTCGCAAAATGCCAGCCGTGCCTGAACAAGCGAAAGTTCCGAAGTTGACATCAACTTGTCGGGCAAAAAAGACAGAGCTGACTTGATGTGTTCTTTTTTCCCCTTTAGGGGAAATACCCAGGCTGTAATACGCATCAAATAAGGGATTAATCCGATAATTATCAGAACATTGGCGATATTAAAAATTGTATGAAAGACCGAAAGTGTAACGGATAAACGAAAATCGGAATTGGAAAGTGTGTGGGGTAATAAACTGTCAGTAATAAATTGTACGAAATTCAAAAATGGATGAAACAATAGTAATGCCCATATTAGTCCGAAAAAATTAAACAAAAAATGAAATAATGCTACCCTTTTGCCATTGCGATTAGCCATAAGTGCCACGATGTTGACAGTAGCGGTAGTGCCGACATTTTCGCCCAAAATCATAGCTGCAGCTGCCTCGACGCTAATAAAACCGTTGATACTCATCACCAAAGTAAAAGCAAACATGGCACTCGAAGATTGAAACACCACCGTAAGCATAATTCCGGCCATTACAAAAAAGAGTATTGAAGGTATTTGCGACGAATCACGATTTTTAAGAAGATCTACCAAAAAATGATTTTGATGCAGATCAGGGATAACGTTTTTCATAAAAAAAAGACCGAGAAACAGAATGACAAAACCAAAGATTACTTCGCCGCTATATCGTAGGTTTGCTTTCCGCGAAAACAAAAAGGGTAAAGCTAGTGCTAATAATGGTAGAAGAATTGATTTGACATTAAAACTGAAACCGAAAAAGCTTACTAACCAAGCTGTAACCGTTGTCCCCACATTGGCTCCCATAATCAGTCCGGCAGCTTGCGTTAACGATACAAGACCGGCATTGGCAAATCCAACAGTCATCACTGTAAAAGCCGATGAAGATTGTATGATGCCGGTAATTATAAAACCGGTTAGTATAGCCCGCCAATGGTTTGAAGTGAATGAACGCAGAAGCTGCCGCAGTTTGTGGCCGGCAATCTTTTGTAAAGCTTCGCTCATTATTTTCATTCCGTACAGGAACAATACAAAAGCCCCCGTAAGTTTCAAAACAAAGCTAATAGTTGCTGTGATTTCCATTAACAGAAAATTTTATCAAAACTTACAAAGAAAATAAAGATTTACTAGTAAAAAAAATATCGAATATTATTTAAAAGTTAATTATCAGGAAAAATCGCAGTACTTTCCTGATAAAAAAATATTTTTAATAAATACCTATGCCAATATCCTTTTAAACTTAATATTGACAACTTAAAGGATAAACGGGTGTGCTTTTTGCAATAATGTTTTTAATACTCCGGAACCTGAGAAAAATATTGATCGTGCCCGAAGATGGTGGGGCAATTTCGTACACATTGTAAACAAAGCCCACACCGTTTCCGTTTATGTAAATATTATGGTTAGGACGAATGGTATCGACAAAAAAACCGGCTTTTTTCAGGCTGATATCATTGGAGATTTTATAATTATGGCGCAACTTATTTGTCAGTAAAATAGATAGACTATCGACGGCATTTTTTTTAAACACCGAAGAATAGTCGAGCAAGCTTCCGTTGCGCAAATTAACAACATCATATGAAGTATTTGTCATACCACGACTTCCACCGCTATAAGCATAGCGTAGGTATTCGATACTTAGTAAATAGTTGGAGTTGAATAGTACCGACATAGTAATGGTTTTTTCCCAACTGAAAGATTTATGATTTTCGGTGTACAACCGCCGGTTTTCATTATCGAAATTATCATAGTACTCTTTTTCAAAAGCATACAACATACTATCGACTTGCCTCTTCTGAAAGTTGCGCCCAAAATAACTTTTTAAAATATCATTTTTCACCGAATCACCAATTTTGGGTAAAAAGTAATCGCCGGTAGGATAAATCAGCGTTAGTTCAATGTTGGCAGAAGGTGCTTCTACATCCTTTTTATCAAGAAAATGTTCCGATTTCAGATAATGCACACCAAAAGTCATTGAACCTTTCGGATAATATTCGGAAAATTCAAAATCAATGTCTTTATCGTTTGGGCCATGCCATGTGCCCGTAAAACGGTCATCGTTGAGGATGCCGTTAAAACTAAAATGTTTATTACCAAATTCCCGTAGTTTTAACGAATCGTCTTGAAAAACACCATTTATTTCAATGGTTTTTCCATATTGTTTTTGTCCGTCCTGTCCGGTGAAAATGTAAAAATAATTGCCCGACAGTTTGTCGAAAATCCTAACAATATGTGTGGTAACATTTATGTTAGTTCCAAGGCTTCCTTCGAAACGTTTATAAAACAAACTGTCGATTCTGTTTTGAGGCAGTAGTTGAGCTGCTAAAAACAGTGCAAGGAAAACCGAAGTTAATACCCTCTTTATCATTTAATTATATGATTTTTCAAAAAATATTTTCAATCTTCAAAAATAGTAGTCTTTGCCGGAATAATTGTTATGAAATTCATTAATTTTATGGTAAATCTAGGATATGTAATCGCCTCCCGTAAAGAAGAAGTTTTGAGGAATGAGTTATCCATGAAACCAAATGGAGTTTGAAGAAATGTTTAAGACCGGGCAGGATTGTATTGATTATTTTACATCAATTAGATGGCCACAAGGTTTTGTATGCCAGGCGTGTACTGCAGTAAGGCGTTGGAGAAAAACAATAGGACCGATTGAATGCATTGATTGTTAAGCAGAAACGAGTATTACTAAAGGGACGATATTTCATAAATCAACTAAACTTTTATTAATTTGGTTTCGTGCAATATGGTGGATGGGTCTACGGAAAAATGGTGTAAGTGCAAAAGGTTTACAAAAAATTCTTGGGCTTGGCTTCACAAGCTCCGGCGGTTAAGGGTTTTAAACGGCCAAACAAAGTTAAAAGGAACCGGTTGAAGTTGATGAAGTTCTATTAGGAGGGAAAAAATCTGTTAAAAGTGCCCGTGTAGCAGAAGGAAAAAGTTTGGTTGTTGTTGCAGTAGAAGTAGAGGGAATAAAAAAAGGGAGGATTAGATTAGCTAAAATCCCTGATGTTTCAAATAAAATTCTAATAGGGTTCATCGAAAATAATGTTGAAAATATTTCTACAATTATAACAGATGGGCTGCCAAGTTATAACAAGTTGGCGAGTTTGGGATGTATTCAAAAAACATAAAAAGCAATAGCAAAAGGTAAAGAGGAGGATGTATTACAAAATGTGCATTTGATAGCATACCCGTTAAAAAGAAGCTTGCTCAGAACTCATTAAAACTACTTAAACAAAAACAAACTTGGATATTATTTTGATGAATACGTATTTAGATATAATAGAAGGACATCAACAAATAGAGGGCTATTATTCCTGCGGAGAATGGAGCCGGCAATGAATACAGCCCCTGTGTCATACAAGGAAATTATTAATCAAAATCACGGGTAATGATGACATACTCAATATAAAATTTTATTGTGGAAAATATTTGAATATTTATTAAATCTATTTTATCGTATCACGTTGATATCTATCATTATAGGTCTGCTGAACAGTTACTATTTTTTTCTATTTTAATTAATTTATAAGTAACTTGTAATCTTCTTCTTTTTCAATTTGTTTCAAAACATCTTTTTTATCGGCGAGGTGGGAGATCTTTAGTTTGGTAAACCACTTTTTGGCTTCTTTGATTTTGTTTTGTCTAATAAGTACCTTAATAATATGGGCATATAAAAAACCATAAGGATAGTTTGGATTGTTATCAATAGCTTGTTTAAAAGCGCTATACGCAAAGTCGAAATTTCCATCGGCAAAAAAATCAAAACCTTTGTTTATTTCATAGTTCATCTTTCTGCTTATGATAATGCCGAGAATGCTAAAACAATGGTTATCACAATTTTCAACAAGGTTAATATATTTTACTTTAGGGCTAAGCGGCGGAAAATAAAGTAAAAAGTGCAAGGTTTCACCCACAAATTTGAAATGATAGCTTTGAGGACAAACGGGAATACCTTCCGAACGTATAAGGTAGTATTTTGTGTTTGTACTTAAATCTTTGATGTAAATATTTTTATCGGCACAAAAGCTACCGTGTTTTGCTTGATTTTCAATAACAAGTTCCATTATAAAAGCTTTGGGCGACCATCGTAACTGCTCAACATACAAAGGATGGCTGGCAATTGCAAAATTAGGTTTGTCAAGATTTTGTCCGTTGGCGATTAAAATTGAGATAAGAAACGCAATTAAAATAAGAAAATTTTTCATCGAAAAACGCCGTATTTTTGTTTAGGTGTAAAAATATCAAAAAAGTCGCACAGCCAAAAGCTATACGACTTTTTTTGTTTTATTAAAATGAGATTATTTTCCTATAGCAATATCAAGACCTATTGACAGCGCCCATGTATTTTTCAAGTATGTTCCCATATAATTAACTGTAGTACCCGACACATCTTCTGAACCTGCAATTGACTGTTTAACGTATGAAACATAATATCCGCCAAACTGCAACTTCAACATATCATTAATTTTGTAAGCGCCTCCAAAACCAACTGTATTGGTATTAAGACTATAACTCAAATCAGACTGATAAGAATTAGTTACACCTGTGCTCGTATTCAAATAACCGGCACTCAACAAAAAGTTGTCGGTAATATCGTATTCCAATCCAATTGCATATTCGGCAGAGTTATGGCCGATATTGGTTTTTACATTTTTCCAATCTGTTTTACTGTCGAAATAAGTATGGAAACCGCCCTGTATATTCAATTTAGGAGTCACTTTTACGTTGGCACCTATAGAGAACATAGCCGGAATATCGGCATTGGTAACAGCACCGTTGGGGAACATTTCAACTTTTGTTCCGTCGGGATTTAATCCAATAGCAAAACCTTTTCCTTCAGGAGTAACATTAGTCAAATCCATTTTAGTTTTAAATTCATATTTAATTCCAACATTCACTTTTTCGTCGAACAACGTAATATTGGCACCGATGATAGGGGCGAAACCGCTACCTGTTTGTGTAACATCGGCATTCTGATCACCCATTAAACTGGCACCGGCATGCAATTGTGCGGCTTGTGCAGCATATTGCGTCGAATATCCAAAATAGGCTGTTTGAGCATCGCTAATAGTCATTTGGGAAACGGCACTGGAATCGGCACCAAGTTGAATCAAGCCTCCTTCCAACAGACTGGCTTGTTCTTGCGTAATAGACTGATTAGCTACAGCTTGAGCAAATGTCATGGTACCTATACCACCATCAATAAATGGTTGTAAACTTGTTCCGGCACCATTGGCATTTTGTGAGGCAAGGGTAGCATTATCCCCTACACCATTCATAAAATCATCGGCACGAACGGTTGTCCCATCGGCCAAGTTCAATTTAATATCCTTAACATAACCCGTGTAAGTATTTTTCGCCATCACATAACGAGCACCGAGATATAACGAAAGATAATCGTTTACTTCGTAACTTACACCAGCTTGTAAACCCCAATAAACCGAAGTCCCTTTAAAATAAAGATTAGCGGAATAACCAGTTACACCAAGAGCGTTAAACGACCCAACAAGAGAGGAAATGGGGACCTCAATAGAAGGTAGACCCTTTTTAAATTCGGCTCCTCCACCTCCTCCAATAGGATTAAAACCTATCGAAAAAGCCCATTTACCAGTTTTGTAGGCAGCATACACACTCGGAAAAATTGGTGCAGAAACGTTACCGATATACTTTTTTTCGTTCAAATAAGGAAAGCTGTTCGTAACAGTTTGTGTTTGAAAAATCGACTGGCTGTTGATGGAAAAGTGAAAACCATCGGCCAATTTCGTCAAACCGGCAGGATTATAATAAACGGCGTCAATGTCGGTAGACGCATCTCTTACCAACATGCGTGCCCACGCAGCACTTTGATTGGTGTTGGTAACTATTCCTCCTGCATACGTCATGTTAAAAGCCAGCATAAGGCTTAAAAACGCAATTGTAATTTTTCTCATAGTATATTAATTTTATTATTTATGGAGCTAATATAAGCGTTTTCCCCTAACGTAAACAAATTATTTTCTTATTTTTTTAAGAACGAAACGGAACGTATTTTGCTAATAAATACTTAAATAATTGTTTTTATGTATTATACAACGTTTTCATATCAATCTTTTTTTTTAAATAATTACGAAAATGCCATCAACTATTACACTAAAAACGGGGTAAATTCATAGATTTTCTTTTTTTTAATGGTAATGACAAACTCAAATACTGATATACCGGAGCTAGCAGGATAAAATACCTGATTATCTCATTGCTAATATAAATAATGCTTTGATTCTATTTTCTGCTCTTAAAAATAAAGAATATGAAAAATATTAATAGCCTCTCCTAACATAATCCAGCAGTAACATTGAGTTGATTTATTACAAACAATACTCCCCTAACATAGTGTTATAATAAAAAGTGATAAATAATTTCGTAAAAATGCAAAAGGTCAATTTTTATTTTTTTGCTACAAAGAGACTAATAATAACAGGGACAAAGTTCTGAATAAAAAACTCGCTACAGGACAAATAGTATAAACAATATTAAATATGCTTTTCATATATTATGATAACCCTCTATTATGGTAAACCTCTTTTTCTCAGTGAAATAGAAAATCTTTCAGGTAGTAAGCCATCTCGCCTTCGCCGGCCTTTTTCCATAGTTTCATCAATCCGCACAGTTTCTTCGTTCTATCATTCTATCGTTCTATCGTTCTATCATTCTATCGTTCTATCGTTCTATCGTTCTATCGTTCTATCGTTCTATCGTTCTATCGTTCTATCGTTCTATCGTTCTATCGTTCTATCATTCTATCGTTCTATCGTTCTATCGTTCTATCGTTCTATCGTTCTATCGTTCTATCATTCTATCATTCTATCATTCTATCGTTCTATCATTCTATCATTCTATCGTTCTATCGTTCTATCGTTCTATCGTTCTATCGTTCTATCATTCTATCGTTCTATCGTTCTATCGTTCTATCGTTCTATCGCCCCATTCCGGCAATTTAATTTAAAAATCAAGGCTTAAGGAAAGATAAAACACTGGTTTTCTAATATGGAAATCTTCCACACCCCAAGCCATATCGCCACGCACGAAATAACCGAAAATCTGTACTCTAAGGCCGGCACCAAAGCCACCCACAATGGGTTCTTTTTGTACCTCTACCGTAATATGAAGCGGGCCGCTATTGACGTAGTTGGTGAAAAGGGAATTATTGCGTGAATAAGGACTTACACCTGTCCATGCAGTACCTATATCACCAAATGCCACAATCTGAAAATTGCGTAAAAATGAGGAGCTTAATGGCATTTGTGAAAAATATTGGAAAACAGGAAAACGTAATTCGGAATTTATAACAAAAAAAGAATTTCCGTTACGGATATTTTGATAAAAACCTCTCATATTAGTAGCAAGTGTTTGGTATGCATAATGTTGCCGCAAGTCGATCGGGGTATTATTATTGAATTTTGGGAAAAACCAATTATCCACACCTCCCATATAATATATCAAACGATCGGTACCGAGTGAAGTGCTTCCGGCAATTCTGTTAGCCCAAATAAAAGTACGATGAATTTTTAGATAATGCCGGAAATCGAAACCTAGGACAATCAAATCTCGGTTTTCACCTTTGAATAACAGTTGGTTATATTCGGCAAAAATTTTCCAACGTGAACCGTAATAAAGATTCATCCCCACATTACGAGTGCCGTCAAAAACCAATTCGGTTTTGTAGCCTATCCAATTTTCAAAAGTTGTTGGTGTTTCCAAAGCCTGCTGGTCGGTAGCAAGCGTTACAAACATATTGTTACGATATTGTACGGTTCCCCGAAGACTCAGTGCTTCATTAAAAGGCCATTTCAAAATATAATATAATTCGTTGGAATGTATTTCGTAAATATTATTGTCATTTACACCTTGCAGTGTGTTTCTGTGGAACACAACTTCCTTGTCTAATCTGTTTGTTAGGTTGGCATAGCTAAAAACGTATTCGTTGTTAATTAAACTAAAATTAAAGCGAACTCCGCCGACGATGCGGTGATCTTCCATTAAATCGGTAACGCCGATCTTTGTAAATAAATTAAAACCAGGATTCAGATAAATAGGACCGCCGCCTGTAAAAGGCTGATAATTGTAATTGATATAATTGAAATCCATTTGCGAAATGACATTGCTAATATTATATTGAGTATTGTAATTCAGTTGTTTGGGAATGATAAAGTTTCCATTTTTGTCTTCATAACCTTCAAGACCCGAAAAAAAACCGCCTCCACCTTTTCTACCTGCTTTTGGATTGACGATGGTTTCGCCCCCTTTGCCATCGAAATACACCATTCTGAATTGTTTCAACTGCGGTTTGTTTTTTTTATGTTGTTGTTTTTTTGCTATAGTTTTTCCCGATGCAACAGTGATCTTCAATTTTTTAAGTTGCGAAGTCATAAAGCGTGTGAGTTTAGGGTGCAAATCGGGAGCATCGGCATAATTCAGTACGGTGTCAATAAATATTTTCCATTTGTTATCGTCATAAATCAACATTGTTTTTTTTCCAGAGGCAAGGCTAAACTGTTGATCGATAATATTTCGAGTATAGGCACTTACTGTTTTTTTGGTAACAAAATAGCGATAATGGACAGCTGTATCCACCGAACTCACCGTACTGTCGATAATGGCAATATTAGCATTGAAAATACCGCTTTTGTCGCTCAGGTAGCCAATGGTATTGTACGCCAATGCATGAGGTTTTATTTCATCGGCTAAAGGTGTTTGCGTCAAGCGTTTTAAAATGCGACTACCCGTAACATAATCGTACAAAAACAAGTCGAAATGTTTCGACATCCGTTGGTATTGATTGTTTTTATGAATATCAAGGGTGTCGTTATTGCGATTTGAACTGAAAACAATAGCTTTCGAATGGTTTATAAACACAGGGCTAAGGTCGCTGTATAGATCATTGGTAATTTTTTCGAAAGTATTGGCGGCAATATCGTAAACAAAAATATCCGATTGTCCTTTTTGTATTGCCGACACCACAATAAAGCGTCCGTCATCGGAATAAGACATGGCAGTAATTTTTTGCACATCGTAAATTTTTCTTTGGTCGAACGTTTTATCTTCAAGATTGTAAAAATATAACCATAACAAACCTTTTGCTTCAATAACAAAAGCCAAAAGTTTTCCCGACGGATGCCAGGCCAGTAGCGGGAAACTATAGTCGGTTTTCGTGTCGATCATTATCCCCTTTTTAAAGATTTTCTTCTTTTTCCCGGTATTCAGATTGAGGAGAAAAATCTTGTATTTCCCTCTTTCGTTAGTAGTATATGCCAGTAGCTTACCGTTGGGACTAAGGCGAGGCTGCCCGGTTCTACGATCCGGTTTGTATTTTAAATGAACAAGTCCGGAAGGAAGATGTGTTTCAGAAAAACCTGAATATTCATTTTTATAAAATACTTTCCAGTCTGACATTACTTGGGAAAAAGATGTTCCGATGACATAATTAAAACCTTTTTCGAGACTTTTGCTGATGCTCACCAGACGAACGATATTACTAACGGTATTTTTACCATATCGCAAGGCGAGGAAACGCCATATTGAGTGTCCGGCATACACAGCATCGTCGCCGGTAAGGTTGTTTATTTTCGAGTAACGACCGCTCACAATACCGTCGCGTACCCTGTTGTCAATATCGGTGTTCCAATCTTCGCTGGCAAACGACACAAAACCAATACGAAACCAGTCGGGTAACGAAAATAATGCCGATGTTTTTACCTGTTGACCGAGTGAACCGCCAAACATCATTTGGTTGAACAACACCTTTGCTATGGCAGCACTTATTTCGTTTTCGAAATGCACAATATTACCGTCGAAATAAATGAAAACTTTTGAACCCACAATATGAGTAATACCTCCCGTATTGTAACTTTCGTTTTGAGCCAAACCTATATTGCTTTGTTTGAGATCGGTGAGCTTATTAAAAACAATAAATTGAATTTTATGATCAAGTGTTATGCCAAGGCGATCTTCCATTTTTGGAATCTCGTTATGTGCATATTTGGCTACAAATTGTGCTAACTCACTACCATTGCGATAAAAATAAGTGTCGAAATCGGCAAAACGATAATAAGTCCATAAAAAATTTCTGTATTGAACTCTATTTTTTCCAAAGGTCATATTCGAACCGTTGTAAAATTGTGCCTGCAATGACAAGCTCGCTATCAACAAAATAAAAACTGTTAGTCCGACACCAATACGGCTTAACAAACTCATCACAACAATTTTCGTAAATTTTACACCCCACCCAGACAAATTTTTTTTATTCTTCCGGTAGCTTGTTTCGTTTCCCAAAAAAAGGGATAAATATGTTCGTTTAATTTTCAAATATTAATTCTCTTCGGTTTGAATGGCTAAATTATAACAAATTTCAAACCAAAATATTATCGGATTACGCTTTCCAATTTGTTTGTTTTGCCCGACAGTGCATAAAAACAAAACTACAAACAAAAGTCTTTCACTCTATTTCTTATCACAAGTCTCTGTGGGAATTGTCGCAAAAAGCACCTTTCTTGCTGTGGCGGCACATACACCATGAAATTTTGCATACGTTTTCGATAAGTACTTTTTCGGGACGAAAGTGCGTTCCTTTATGCGAACTGTCGCAAAAAGGTTGATTTTTGCTTCGTCCACAGGCACACCAAAAATAAGTACCAGGTTCCATAACTAATTTCAGCGAATGCTTTTGTACAATAATAACTTGCTCCATAATTCAATTTGATTTTTATCTCTTAACTATTTGTACTCTTTCGTAACGGTTCCTTTGGCAGCCGTTCTTACTTTTTCAATATTTTTCTTTGCAATTTATTAAACACAATTCATAAATTATCTCTTTGACCGAAAATCAATCGCTCAACCTTATTTTTGGTATTCACAATTGATCTGAAAAACATTTTTCTCATTCTTTTTTTTGCTGTCTATCCCTTGCCCCTTTGTCTAATAGGCTCTTCCGCTTTTGCCTTCAATATAATTGATAAACGAACGGCTAACAACCTTGTTACCCCCCGGAGTAGGATAGTCGCCCGTAAAATACCAGTCGCCACGATGTTTGGGAATGGCACTATGAAGGTTTTCAATATTTTGATAAATAATTTCCACTTTGGCCTTTATGCCGGAAAATGTAACTAACTCGGCAATTTTTTGCGAAATTTGCTCAGGTAAAAACGGTTTGTAAATCAGTTTTACATAGTTCATCATTTCTTCTTTGGGAAAGTGTTCCTGCGCCTTGGTTTTTGCATATACCTCATTAATAATATGTTCCTGATGTGTTTCTTTCAGCAGGCAAATGGCGGCTTTAAAAGCAATGAAGTCGCCGAGTTTTGCCATGTCGATGCCATAACAATCGGGATACCGTATTTGAGGCGCCGACGACACAATGACAATTTTTTTAGGTTCTAAGCGATCAAGAATTTTTATGATACTTTGTTTTAGGGTAGTTCCTCTAACAATAGAATCGTCAAGGATTACGAGAGTATCGGAATTTTTTCTCACGACGCCGTAAGTAATATCGTAAATGTGAGCCACAAGGTCGTCGCGTGCTGAATCATTAGTGATAAAAGTACGCAGTTTGGCATCTTTTACGGCAATAGTTTCTATCCTTGGTTTGATGGAAAATAGGACATCAAGACGCTCTTTCGAGAGTTTTCCTTGTTGATGAAGTATTTTTTTTATAATTTGTTGTGCCGAAAAATCATTTAAATACTCCACCAATCCCTGAAAAGCCACCGATGCCGTGTTGGGGATATAAGAAAAAATGGTGTTTTTTAAGTCGTAATCAATTTTTTCGAGTATCGCAGGTCCGAGGAATTTTCCGAGATTTTTTCTTTCGAGGTAGATATCACGGTCGGTACCTCGCGAAAAATAAATCCTCTCGAAAGAGCAGGCTTTCAACGGTTGCGGATCGGTAAAATAATCAATAGTATAGCTGCCGTCTTTTTTTATTATCAAGGCTTTCCCGGGTTCAAGTTCTTTTACTTGATCATATTTCAGATTAAAAGCCGTTTGAATAACCGGTCGTTCGGAAGTAGCTACAACAATTTCATCATCAGCATAATAAAAAGCCGGACGTATTCCCGCAGGATCACGCATAACAAACGCATCGCCATGGCCGAGCAAACCGCCGATTACATAGCCACCATCCCAATTTTTTGCCGACTCTTTTAAAATAGGTAAAATTTTCAAATTTTTAATGATGTGTTCGGTGGCTTCGTATTTCGAGATACCCTGTTTTTTTAGTTTCCGGTAAAGTCGTTCGTTTTCTTCATCTAAAAAATGACCGATTTTTTCGAGAACGGTTACCGTATCGGATGTTTCCACAGGATACTGACCAAGTTCGACAAGGGTATCGAAAAGCTCATCATTATTAGTCATATTAAAATTTCCGGCAACAATCAAATTTCGGGTTTTCCAGTTGTTAAACCGCAACATAGGGTGCAGGTTTTTTATCGTATCGCCACCGAAAGTGCCGTATCGCAAATGTCCGAGAAACAGTTCTCCGGTAAAGCCTGCATTTTCTTTCAACCAGTTAACGTCATTCAAACGCTTACGATTGTGGTTTGAAACTTCAATAAGTTTTTCGTAAACCGAGTTGAAAATGTCTTTGATGGGTGTTGACGAATTGGAACGAATACGGTCAATGTATTTCAATCCGGGAGCTAAGTCGAATTTTACACAAGCAATACCCGCACCGTCCTGTCCTCGATTGTGTTGCTTTTGCATTAAAAGATGTAGTTTTTGCAAACCGTAAATCGAACTACCATATTTTCCAAGATAATATTCCGGAGGTTTTAACAATCTGATGAGTGCAATTCCACACTCGTGTTTTATTTGTTCGCTCATAGCCCGTATATCGAAGAATGATTAATTTTGTTTTTTACTTTGTGCCAAAAATATTAAAAAACATGATTCAAATTAGAATTGCAGGAAAAGATGATGCAGAACAAATTGTAGGCTTTCAAATGGCTATGGCCAAAGAAACAGAACAGCTTGAACTACCGGAAGAAACAGTGCATCAAGGAGTACTTGCCGTTTTGCGCGATTCCACAAAAGGGAAATATTTTGTTGCCCATACCGGCGAAATCTTGGTGGCTTCGCTTCTCATAACAATGGAGTGGAGCGATTGGCGTAACAAATGGATGCTATGGATACAGTCGGTTTATGTGCTACCGCCGTTTCGAGAAAAAGGTGTGTATCGCCAATTGTACGTACATATAAAAGCTTGGGCACAACAAGATGATGAAGTGGCAGGATTACGTTTGTATGTGGATAAATCTAACGAAAAAGCTATGCAAGTGTATAAAAAATTAGGGATGAACGGCGAACATTATCGCGTTTTTGAATGGATGAAATAATTTTTTATTAAACAATGCAAAACCATCGACATTATCCATGAACTTTGATAAGTCTGATGTTTCTGTTTTTTATGTGGGGATTTATGACCGTTTTGAACGACGTGTTGATACCATATTTAAAAAATGCTTTCGATTTGAATCATACTCGCGCAATGTTGATACAGTTTGCTTTTTTTACGGCTTATTTTATCGGATCTTTGATTTACTTTATTATTTCGGGAACTTATGGCGACCCCATCAACAAAATTGGATACAAAAAGGAACTTACTGCCGGACTTCTTGTATCGGCTGTTAGAACGTTGTTGTTTTATCCGGCAGCACAATTTCATTTCTACGGTTTTTTCTTAACGGCTTTGTTCGTTATCGGATTGGGGTTTACGCTGTTGCAAATAGCAGCCAATCCTTATGTGGCCATACTCGGATACGAACGTTCAGCCTCGGCAAGGCTTAATCTTGCACAAGGTTTCAACTCGTTGGACACCACCATAGCACCTGTTGTAGGCGGATATCTCATCTTTACTTTTTTTAAAAATACTGAAAGTTCCGATGCTGTGAAGATACCTTACTTGACTTTTAGTTTAGTGTTTTTGCTGCTCGCCTTGTTCATAAATAAAATGCCATTGCCAGTTTTTACAAAAACTGAGTCGACAGAAAAAGATTGGAGCACAATACACTACCGGCAATTGGTTTTCGGTATGCTCGCTATTTTTATGTATGTGGGTGGCGAAGTAAGTATCGGCAGTATGATATTGGCTATTTGAAACTGCCCGACATTGGCAATATGAGTGCGGCAACAGATAGCCGCTATGTAGCCTTTTATTGGGGCGGACAAATGATAGGACGTTTTCTTGGCGCCGTTTCTCTTTGCACTATGAAAAATAAAAGATTGAAATATCTGATTATGGGGCTATCCTACTCACCGCTTTCGTTATCATTTGTTTATTAAACGGTTTCGACACGGCATTTGTTTATGGCATTTTTCTAATTATCAATTTTATTGCTTTCTTGTTCGGAAAATCCGTTCCCCAACGTACGCTTTATCTGTTGGCTTTCGTAAATATTATCTCTTTATTCATAGCCTTATTGAACAAAGGACAAATTGCCATGTGGTCGGTTATCGGTATCGGTTTGTTCAATTCGATTATGTGGTCGAATATATTTACCCTCGCCATTTCAGGATTGGGAAAACATACTAACAAAGGCTCGTCACTTCTGGTGATGATGATTCTTGGCGGCGCCATTTTGCCGGTAATAATGGGAAGCATCGCCGATGATTTTGGTGTACACATTTCCTATATTGTGCCCGTTTTTAGTTATTTACTCAAGTTTCGTAGTTCCAAAAGTACAATAATCAGTGGTACTCCGGAGGCAAGATTTATAGTATATTTTCTGTGCTAACATCTGTAGTTACAATATCTTGTAGCAGCAATTCCAAATTCAACATTTAGGCCGCTCTACGGGGGCTGTTCCCCGCTACCGCACGATTGCATCGTGTGGTTTATATTTCAACAAAGGAGTAATTTTATTACATTTGTTGTTATGAGTAAAAATTACAAATTTCATAATGCGGAAGGAATTTATTTTATCAGTTTTGCTGTAGTTGGATGGATTGATGTATTTACTCGAAATGAATATAAGAATATATTACTTGTTACCATTTATGAGTCCGATCTAAAAAGGTTACAATTTGGTTTCAGCCACTTTTACCCCTCAATCCCCTAAAGGGGAAGTGGCTGAAGATCAGTA
>QIKE01000086.1 GCA_003232915.1 Bacteroidota bacterium
TGTAGGTAACGTTTTGTTGTAATTTGGTTAAAAAATATTAAAACTTAAATATTCAATGTGTTAACGATTCCATTTTGACTGAATAGCTACAATTTCCTTAATTTCGCCTTTTCTTTTTTAGCAAAAAAAAATAATGCAGTTATGGCAGAAAGAATAAGCAAGAAGTTTATAAAACAACAAAAAGCGGAAATTACCGAGCACTATGTTTATCGTCGGCTAACTTTGGTTTGCAAAGATGAAAAGAACAGGCAAATACTTGAAAATATTGCCAATGATGAATTTCGACATTACAAAATTTGGCAAGGAATCACGGGAAGAGAAATAAAGCCTGATAAAACTAAAGTACTTTATTATGTTTGGCTTGCAAGAATATTGGGGCTAAGTTTTGCGCTTAAACTTATGGAAGGAGGGGAAGCCAATGCACAGCTTTTTTACGAAAAAGCAGCACAGCAATTTCCCGAAGTAAATCAAATACGGCAGGAAGAACAAGAACACGAAAACCAGCTGCTTATAGTACTAAAAGACAAAAGATTGGCATATGTTGGAGCGGTAGTACTCGGCCTTAACGATGCATTGGTGGAACTCACCGGTACACTCGCCGGATTAAGTTTTGCCTTTTCGAAAACTACCGTAATCGGATTTACCGGTCTCATTATGGGAATAGCTGCTGCCCTGTCTATGGCGGCTTCGGGTTATTTGGCATCGCAGGAAGAAGACGATAAAAAAGATATTAATCCGGTTACTGCAGCCGTTTATACCGGAGTAGCATATTTCCTCACCGTAGCTTTTCTTGTGATTCCTTACTTTTTGTTTTCACAAGTTGATAATGCCCTTATTTCGATGCTTGTGGTTACTTTGTTGATTATTGCAGCATACAATTACTATATTTCGGTGGCCAAAACGGTGAACTTCCGTAAACGCTTTTTGTCTATGGCGTTTATTTCAATAGGAGTTGCCGCTATTTCTTTTGGTATCGGTTATTTTATCAAAGCCTATTTCGGTATTGATATGTAACCCCATTATATAGTCCTTGTTACAAAACGTCAATTTCTTCGTTACGCTCGTTTTGAAGAATAGTTATTTACTCAAATAAACTTTTCAAACCTACGCAAGTTGCGCACTTAACGTTCTATGAATAGACACTATAAAAATGGGGGGTTTTTTTTAGTAAAAACTATTTATCGTTCTTGTTTACTCGCATTTCACGTACAATTTTCGAATAGTTTTGTTCATTTATAAATTTTTTAAAATACTTATTTCCGTTAAGTCTTCCGGGTTCTGAAAAGCCCTTTGCAGCAGCTTTTTCCAACTCGAAAAGTACCTGCGAATTTTTTCCGGTCATCGAAAAAAGTTCTGCTCTCAGAAAATATACTTCTGGATTCCCTGGATCAGACAGCTTATAAATCATCAGGAACTTTTGTGCTTCTTTCGTTTGGTTATTTTTCAAAGCGCGGTCGGCATAAAGATAGGAAATTAGGCTAAGATAATTAAGTAGGCGGCGATTCATCAGGCGCTGTTGGTCGCCGGCTATTTTAGCCTTGTTTATCAAATCATAAAGTTCCTGTTTCCACCACGAGCTATTTTTCGCTTCCATAGCTCGTGCCAAAACCTGTTGAGTTTTTGTCTCTTCCTTTTTTATCAAGAAAAATTGTTGCTGTTGTTTCCGGTAATTTTGATTTCCGGTTAGCTTGATAAGGCGCTTTTGGTAAGAAGATATATCCTGTAAACCTTTTGTAAAATCAATTATTTTTTGGCAGATTGTGGCAGCTTGCAAAAAATTGCCTCTGGTCTCGGCCTGCTGTAATAGACTGTCGTTTTTTTCAACAAAATGTTTGATAACACTTTTGCTCACAACAGTTTTCTTTTGTTGCATAGCGCTGAGTTGCAGCAAGGTAAAAGCTTCATCCATAACATTAAACGGTGGCCACTCGTGTTTCCCATCGAAAACAAGTAAGCTGTGCTGCAAACCTAAGGTCGAAAGCTCGTTGTTGAGTGCTTTCATTTCAAGATAATTAAAATCTTTGTTGCCCACAATACCTATAAGAGTACAAGTAGTATTGGGCTGCCGGTTAGTTTGAGGCAATCCGGCGGCACAGGCAATTACTCCTGCAATGTTTTTGTTATAAAGACAGATACCCGAAGCAATTCGTGCTCCACCCGAAAAACCAGCAGTATAAATTCTGTCAGGGTTGATGTTACACCGCTGCTCTACATCTTCCATAAAATGATATATAATTGCATTACGTTGTCCGGCAGTCTGTCCATTTTTCGAATTGTTAGATCCGGCAAGTATCCAACCGTATTTATCGGCCAACAAATGGTACTTTTTTATTGGAAGTACACCGCGAGCATGGGCATCGAAGAAGAAAACTACAGGAGTTTGTTTTTCGCTTTGATAATTTTCGGGAAGATATATGGCATATCGGTATGCCGTATCTTTCAAAGCTTTAACATTTTCGAGTATTTTAGCTTTTTCAAAAGGTTGTGGTATATAATTATTGCTTTGTTTTTTAACGGGTTTTTGCGAGTTGTTGCAACTGCCAATCATAACCATTATAATCAAACCCGACAACAAAACACTGGCAAAACGAAATAACCTCTTACCGGTTTTTATTTTATGGCCTGTTTTTCGACAAATATTTAATTGTATAAACATTACATATTATTGTTATTTTTGTACCAAATAATTCGGTATAAACATCTATGAATAAAACTTTCAAAAGTACAATTTATCTTAATACACTTTTTTTGTCATTGTTAATTATAACAATATTTTTACCTTCTTGCGGGGTATATTCTTTTACGGGAGCCTCTATTCCTCCTGAAGCTAAAACAATATCAATACAATATTTCCAAAACCAGGCAACGCTTATCGAACCAACTCTAAGTCCTACTTTTACCAACACTATTCGCGACCAGTTTACTTCGCAAACCAATTTACATCTGGTTGACAAAAACGGCGATCTTGCCCTCGAAGGAGAAATAACGGATTATAAGGTTACTCCCGAGGCTATTCAGGGCAACCAAACCGCTGCCATGAACAGGGTTACCATTACCGTAAACGTACGTTTTACTAACAAGTTTGAACCTGATAAAGATTTTGAAACCAAATTCACCCAATTTAGAAGCTATCTCTCCACCGAAGATTTCAACTCCGTAAAAGAACAACTTATTGATCAGATAACCTCAGATATATCAGATAATATTTTTAACAAAGCAGTAGTTAATTGGTAAAATATTTGGGGGAAATAACCATAAATGAAAGAATTGTTAACTATTAAATTTATTAAATCCCATAGTTTTTCCACCAGTCCGTAACTCCCTCACTAGGTGCTTGTATTATAGATAATTAGACTTGCTAATTAGCCTCTATTTCTGGAAAACTGTCAGGAAACGTCAAGTACGATGCTTGCGAAGCTTTGAAAGCTATGAATTCATTAGAGTAAATGATTTGTCCTCAAAGCGAAGGTAAGGAAGAAATTGACGTTTTCCAGCAAGTATTATTTAGAATTGCACAAAATTATTTCTTAAATTTCTGTTATTAAAGCTGATGAAATATTATTTTTGCAGTTCGTTAACACAAAAAATTTGACAAATGAAGTATGATATTTTAATATTGGGTAGCGGACCGGGAGGTTATGTAGCTGCCATACGTGCTGCACAACTCAATAAAAAAGTAGGGGTGATCGAAAAAGCCGAAATTGGCGGTATTTGTCTCAACTGGGGCTGTATTCCTACCAAGGCACTCTTAAAAAGTGCACAAGTATTCAATTATGCACGCCACGCAGTTGACTACGGTGTAAATATTGAAGGCGACATCCGTCCCGACCTTGCAGCTATGGTACAACGAAGCCGGCAGGTTGCCGATGGAATGAGCAAAGGAGTTCAATATCTTTTCAAGAAAAACAAAATCGACTTAATAAAAGGCACTGGTAAAGTTCTTCCTGGAAAAAAAATGGAAGTTACCGATACGGAAGGTAACACTACCGTTTACGAGACCGGAAACATTATTATTGCTACAGGTGCACGCTCAAAAGAAGTGCATAGTCTTCCACAAGACGGCAAAAAAATCATAGGATACCGGCAAGCTATGACACTGAAAAAACTTCCACAAAAAATGGTGGTTGTGGGTTCTGGTGCTATAGGTTCCGAATTTGCCTATTTTTACAATAGTCTTGGTGTAGAAGTAACACTTGTGGAATTCTTGCCCAATGTTGTTCCACTCGAAGATGAAGAAGTGTCGAAACAACTGGCCCGCTCTTTTAAAAAAGCCAAAATTAAAATAATGCTCAATTCGTCAGTGGAAAGTGTCGACACAAGCGGTGAATTGTGCCAAGTGCAAATAAAAACAAAGAAAGGGATGGAAACTATTGAAGCCGGCATAGTGCTTTCGGCTGTTGGAATTGCAACTAACCTTGAAGGAATTGGTCTTGAAGAGGCAGGCATAAAAACAGAAATGGGAAAAGTACTTGTCGATGATTTTTATAAAACCAATGTACCCGGTTATTTTGCTATTGGCGACATTGTGCATGGCCCGGCACTTGCCCATATGGCTTCGCACGAAGGCATTACCTGTGTCGAAAAAATTGCCGGCCTCGACGTCGAACCTATCAACTATGGCAACATTCCGGCTTGTACATACACCTCTCCCGAAGTAGCAAGCGTTGGCCTAAGCGAAAAAGCCGCCAAAGAAGCCGGTTACGAAATAAAAGTAGGGAAATTCCCATTTACCGCCTCGGGCAAAGCAAGTGCCAACGGAAAAAAAGAAGGTTTTGTAAAAGTAATTTTCGACGCAAAATATGGCGAATGGCTCGGCTGCCATATGATTGGTGAAAATGTTACCGAAATGATTGCTGAAGTAGTTGTAGCCCGCAAACTCGAAACTACTGGCCGCGAAATCATCAAATCAATTCATCCGCATCCTACTATGTCCGAAGCTATTATGGAAGCTGTTGCCGATGCTTATGGCGAAGTCATTCATCTGTAAATATCTTTTCGGATAAAAAAACATCTTGTTTTTTGCTACGAAATCAGAGACGTTTTTCTGTTTCATACAACAATTTTTGTACATTCGTTTTCCCGCTAAGAATTTTACCCGAATTGTTGTTATAAATTACTTCTATGCTTTTAGTTTCTTCTTTTTCTTTCTTCGCTTTCTTTTCAGATGCGAAGTGACGAGGTAAACGGCTTTTGCAATATTTGAGGTAGTAACCATTGAATGATAAGCACTTGAAATAAATTTACGTGCAAGATTTTGAAAATTAAAAACTGTTCCGAGCTCTACAAGTTTTTTCCGGATGACTGCCTCCTGTTTTTCCGTTTTTTCTTTCGTCAAACGGATATAAGCATCAAGTTCCTCCGGTTTGGAAATAATACGCTGTTTCGTTATGCTTGATTCATCGTTAAATAAGGCTTCACCGAAATCTTTTCTGAATTTAGAAAATATCAAAGACTCACGGAAAAGATATACCAATATTCCGATTACAAGATAAAAACCACCGGCTATCAGATATCCCTGTGCCACCGAACCGTACATCACTTCCCACCAATTGGCAAAAGAAAATGTAAAAAATAACAGGGCAAAACCAAAAATTCCTCCAAGAGTCAACGACAGAAACAATTGTCCCGTAAACTCACCGGCTTTTTTTACGAAAACGGCTTTGTTTAGTTTAAGCTGCAACTCTAAATACTGCTTAAACTCTTCCAAAGCCGTTTTCAAAGATTGATTCAGATCCGTATTTTCCATAAGTTTTAAGCTTCTTTAGCAGTAGCTTTTTTTACGTCTTCCAAAACTTCGGAACCTGTTTTCTTCACGTCTTCCAAAACATCGGTTATGGTTTCTTTCAAATCTTCGAATTTCTCAGAAAGATCTTCCGATATCTCTTTTGTTTTGTCCACCAGTTTTTTACGCGTTTCATCCCCCGCTTCGGGAGCAAACAACAAACCGGCCAATGCCCCTATTGCGCCACCTATAATCAGGCCCGAAAAAAAGGCAAACCCCGAATGTGAACTATTTTCGCTCATTTGTTTATTTATTAAAAAGTTTAATATTTTAAAAACAATCAATCATCCTCTTCATTATTTGTAATAAAAAAAATCTTAAATTTTTTCCGTTAATTAAATAACTCCATTTCCGGTAAAAAGGTTACATTCGAGCAGTTAAAAATTTCACAAGTTTCATATGATCCATAAACTGCCGAGCAACAACCTTAATAACAGTATAAAGAGGGATAGCAAGAATCATACCGACAACTCCCGCAAGCTTGCCTCCCATAATGATTACAAGAAAAACTTCTACAGGATGGGCTTTTACACTTTTCGAATAAATCTGCGGCTGCAAAACAAAATTGTCAACAAGGTTAGCACTGGCAAAAGTAAGAATCACAAAAAAGGATGTGGCCAGCAAACTGTCATATTGACCCATTCCCAATACCGAGAGATCTGCTAAAATGACACCAAGTGAGGCGCCGATAAGCGGACCTAAATAAGGGATAATATTCATAAGTCCACCAAGAAAACCGATAAGAATAGCATTGGGAACTCCAAGGATGAGCAAACCAACAGTTTCGAGAGTCATCATAATGCCTACTTCAATGAGGATGCCATGAAAATACCGGATAAGCAATATTTTTGAGTCGGATAATACACTACTCATATTTTTAACGTGTTTTTCGGGAGTCAGCATCAGTAAGAAGTTTTTTACAAGACTGTCGTCGGCCATCAGATAAAAAGTAAGAAACAAAATGATGAAAATACCCATCACTACCGAGCCGGTAGCACCCACAAAACTGGCAAAAATATTGGTGAATTTTGTTAAATCAACAAGCTCGGTAAGTTGTTGCTGAAAATAAGTAGTTAGCGAATCTCCGGGATTGACAACACCGTATTGCACTAAAAACTGATAAAAAGAGTCAAGCGACTTTCTGAAATATCCTGCAACAGCATCAAGATTTATTGAGGCAATTACGTTAGCCTGTTGTATGATTAACGGAACAACAACAAGAATAAACAAACTTACAATAAAAAGGATAACAAAAAGAGTTATTCCTACACTCACGGAATGTAGTATTTGCTTTTTGCCTAATTTAATTTTGTCAATACGCTTGACGAGAGGTTGACCTATCATTGAAATAAATGTAGCCGCAATAATGTAACCCACCAAATCGGAAAAATACCATATCATAAAAGAAATGATTGCAAATCCGGCAATAGGTTTCAAAATATCAAAATACTTTCTTTGGTTCGACATAAATTTTAATTTGAAGATTTATTTGGATTTCACAGTTCTCTTGCTTTAGCAATTTTTTGGTAAAAATATGGAATTATTGCTAATCATAAAAATGGTCTTTTAAATTTTTTATTAAACGTTAATAAATTTTTAAAAGTAAATAAACAACCTTCTTTGAAAGCAGCTTTAGTTTGTCCCTATAAGTCGCTTTTTAGCATTTCCTTTATTTTGAATATAGAACTCCGGTTAACAATTTTAGAATCTCGAAATTTAATTTACCTCTTAAATCATGATGCGTTAATCATGGTTCATCCTTCAATTTATCTCAATAAACAGAAAGGTATAGCTAAGAAAAGAACATTACCCGTCCCAAAGTATATGGTTTTCCAAATTGAAAATAAAACAAAAAAGGCTGTGCTTAAACGGCAAGCGTCTTAATTGCCTACGAATGCAATCAGTCAAAAACGGGTTGATTACACGCGAAAACAAAAACTTCCGGTATGGCATAGTCTTAACGAACGACTGCATACTACGACTTGCGTAAAAAGCATCATTTTCAAATATGGGTTATTAACAATTTTCCAAAAGTCACTTTGTTAATAAGTTGTTTTGGACGGATGACCATTTGAGTTTTTCTCTGAAACACAACAAAATGAAAAGGTCCTTTTTTCAGAAAACTGTTGAAATATGTAACCTTTTTTTAACAAAGTGGTAAAATGTGGGACTTTGTGTTTAAAAGTGGGAATTTAATACTATATTTACACCTTAAAATCGTAAAGCGTGATTAATTTAATCGGACAAGCAGAAAGCAAACTTGATACGAAGGGAAGATTCTTATTTCCAGCGAAGTACAAGGGTCAGCTCAAAGAACTCGTCAACGAAGGATTTGTACTGAAGAGGAGCATTTATAAAAAATGTCTTGAGCTTTTCACTATGGAGGGATGGAAAAGCGAGTCGGCTATACTCAACAAGTTGAATTTGTTTAAACGAAAGAATGCGATTTTCGTAACGAAATTTATGGCCGGTGTCAGGTTGGTTGAGTTAGATAATGCAGGCAGATTGCTTGTTTCCAAGGATTTAATGCAATATGGCGGTTTATCTAAAAATATCGTCCTTACATCGGTTAAAAACAAGATAGAAATTTGGGACAAAGAGGCTTACGAAATCTTTGTAGCATTCGAAACCGAACAAGAACAGGAAGATCTCGCCAACCTCGCAGAAGAGGTGCTTGGCAACTTTGATAACGAGTAAGGAAAAATATGTATCACGATCCGGTATTATTACATAAAAGCGTAGAAGGTCTAAACATCAAAACTGATGGGACCTATGTTGATGTTACTTTTGGAGGTGGCGGTCATTCGGTTGAAATACTTAAACTACTCGGTAAAAAAGGCAGGCTATTAACTTTTGATCAGGATAAAGAAACATTAAGAAACATTCCCGACGACAAACGATTAGTTTTTATTAACCGGAATTTTCGCTACTTGAAAAATTTTCTTCGTCTTTATGATGCTTTACCGATTGACGGTTTGCTGGCTGATCTTGGTGTTTCGTCGTATCAGTTCGATAAGGCAGAAAGGGGATTTTCAACCCGCTTCAACGGTCCGCTTGATATGCGGATGAATGAAAACCAAAATCGATCGGCTGCAGATGTGGTAAACACCTATGAGGAAAACGAGTTAAACAATATTTTCAAACTATACGGTGAATTGAAAAACAGCCGCTGTATTGCCAAACGAATAATCAGTACGCGCAAGGTTAAACCCATTACAACCACTTTTGAATTGATTGAAACTGTTAGTCCTTGTATTCCGGCGCTTAAAAGAAATAAATTTCTTGCGATGATTTTTCAGGCTTTACGTATCGAAGTCAATCAGGAGTTGGAGGTGTTGAAAGAAATGCTGAATCAAACTGCAGAGGTGTTACGGCCAAAAGGTCGTATGGTTATTATCTCTTATCACTCCCTTGAAGATAGACTAGTAAAAAATTTTGTTAAAACCGGTAATTTCAGGGGTATTTTACAACAAGATTTTTTCGGTAATCCCATTGTAAAATTCAAACCTATTTACCGCAAAGCCATTATGCCCGACGATGCAGAAATAGCAGTCAATCCACGGGCACGCTCGGCAAAATTAAGAATAGCAGAAAAAACTAACCAATGAAAACAAACAAGCAAATAAAAAACTCACAGGAAATCGAACAACATTCCGAAAAAAGGCTGCAAGGCCGTAAGAATGGAAAACTTACGTCCACAGCTAAAAGAATACTGAGTGGACAATACTTTGAAAACGAAAAAAGTCTTAAAGCCATTCCTTTTCTACTTTATTTAGCATTTCTAGCATTTATTTATATATCAAGTAATTATATCATTGAAGACAATACAAGAGAAATCAATCGTCTTCAAAAAGAGCAAAGGGAGCTTCGTTTTGAATACATCACTTTAAAATCGAATTTAATGACAATCAGCAGGCAGTCGAAACTGTCGAAACGACTCGAAAAGCTTGGAATTAAGGAAAACAAAGAACCTGTTAAAACTATTATTATCAAACAAAAAAACAAAAATTAAGCAGTGAAAAACGAGAAAAACGACATATTATGGCGTGTTTACCTACTCTATTTTATTGTACTGCTCGCAGCGGCTGCCATTGTTTACAGGCTTGTTTTTATTCAGGTAGTTGAAGGTTCGGAGTTAAAGCAACTTGCAAAAAAACAGGAAATCAAAGAGTTTACTTTGGAAGCGGCAAGGGGTAGCATTCTTTCCGATCAAGGTGAATTGCTGGCGACCTCCATTCCTGTTTTCGACATCAGAATGGACGTTGCCAATCCGAACATAAGTGATGAATATTTTTACGCAAAAGTAGATTCATTATCACTCGATCTATCCAAACTATTCGGAAAATCGAAAAAATTCATCAAACGGCAATTGATAAAAGCCCGCAAAACAGGTAACCGCTATCAACTCATTGCCCGAAATGTTGATTACAACGGATTAAAGAAACTTAGGACATTTCCTATTTTTCGTAAAGGTAGATATCGAGGTGGGCTCATTGCCGTAAGAAAAACCAAAAGAAAACTTCCTTTCGGCAATCTTGCTGCTCGCACTATCGGCTATATCAATAAAACACAAGATATTTACGTGGGTATTGAAGGGGCCTATTCCGATATGTTAAGTGGCAAAAACGGCAAACAACTACGACGGCGTATCAATCACGGCGACTGGGTTCCGATTTTCAACAATAACGATGTTGAACCGCGGGATGGTTTCGATGTGGTAACCACCATTAATATAAATATTCAGGATGTTGTTGAGGAAGCTTTAATGAGGCAAATGATAAACCACAAGGCTTCAATAGGTTGTGCTATTGTTATGGAAGTGAAAACCGGCGATATTAAGGCCATCGCCAATCTGAAATACGATTCGAAAGACGGCAAATACAGCGAAAGTTATAATATGGCTATAGGCGATCGGTTTGAACCCGGTTCTACTTTTAAACTTCCATCGCTAATGGCTGCTTTAGAAGATAGGAAAATCAAGCTAACCGATACGGTCGGAGTTGGCAAAGGGTATGTTATATACTATCATCGTATTTTGCGCGATGCTCATATCATTAGCAATGGCACCATAAGCGTACGCGAAGCTTTTGAGCACTCGTCCAATGTTGGTGTTTCAAAACTGATATGGCGCTCGTACAAAAAAAATCCTACACAATTCGTCAACCATCTCGTTGCAATGTCTCTTGATAAGCCGACAGGTATTGAAATTTCGGGAGAACCCAAGCCCAGGATCAAAAAACCAGGACAAAAAGACTGGTATGGAACTACACTTCCATGGATGTCGGTTGGCTACGAAGTGCAACTGACACCGTTACAAATTCTCACTTTTTATAATGCCGTAGCCAACGATGGTATAATGATGAAACCGAGGATAGTTAGCGCAATAAAAGATGGAGGCATTATCATAAAAAAAATCGACACGACAGTATTAAATCCTCATATTGCTTCGGAAGCCACCATTAAAATTGCTCAGGATCTGCTTCGGGATGTTGTATTATACGGGACAGGCAAAAAACTGCGAAACAAACATTTTGCCATTGCAGGAAAAACGGGTACAGCTAAAATTGCCCGAAAGGGAGGATATATAAAGGGAGCTTATAATGCCACTTTCGTGGGATATTTTCCTGCCGGCAACCCACAATATTCATGTATAGTGGTAATTAGCAAACCAAAAATAAACGGCTATTACGGTGCTGCAGTTGCGTCTCCTGCTTTTAAAGAAATAGCCGATAAAATGTATGCCACTTTACTTGCTCTCAAACAAAAAAAATCGAACAACGTACTTACGCCTGTTGTTCCGGTACAAAACAAAGCCGAATGGTATGCTGATGTGAAAAATATTTACCGGGCTTTTGGCGTGAAAGTAAACGATTATCTGAAAGATGAGCAGTGGGTAAAAGTAAAAAAGCAAGGAAATAAAACCGTTGCGTTAACGGCTGTCGATTTCAACACTAAACATATACCCAATGTGCATGGGATGAAAGCTAAAGATGCCGTGTATTTGTTAGAAAATATGGGCGTTACAACAAAAATAAAAGGTAGAGGTGTAGTGCGTTCGCAATCGTTAAAACCGGGAACACCGGTAAACGGAAAACAAAACATATTACTACGATTATCAATTTTATAAGTATCGGATATTGAATAATTTACAAGACATATTGTATAATGCAGGCGGCATTGAAATAAATGGGTGCATCGACAGAAAAATCAGAGGTATTACCATGGATTCTTCTTTGGTGAAAAAGGGTTTTATATTTGTGGCCATTGAAGGAAGCCGTGTTGATGGGCATCGTTTTATAAATGATGCGGTGAAACGAGGCGCCGTAGCTGTTGTTTGTCTTCGTTTTCCCAAAAAAACAGACAGGGAACTTACCTTTATCAAAGTAAGAAATACAGCGAAAGCACTCGGAGTGATGGCTTCCAATTTTTACGACAATCCATCCGTACAACTAAAACTCGTAGGGGTAACAGGAACTAACGGTAAAACTACCGTAGTAACATTGCTACACAAGCTGTTTATGGGAATGGGTTATAAAACCGGTATGTTATCGACCATTGTCAACAAAATCAATAATAAGAAAATTAAAGCTACTCACACCACAGCCGATGCGGTAAGTATCAACACTATTTTACGGCAAATGCTCGAAGAAGGATGCGACTATGTATTTATGGAAGTGAGTTCGCATGCCTTGGTGCAACAGCGTATTGCAGGATTGAACTTTGCAGGAGGTGTGTTTACAAATATTACTCATGATCATCTCGACTATCACAAAACTTTTGCCGGATACTTACAAGCCAAAAAACTATTTTTCGATGGTCTTCCGAAACAAGCTTTTGCTTTGAGCAATACCGACGACAAAAACGGACAGGTGATATTGCAAAACACCAAAGCTAGAAAAACAACCTATGCTTTGAAAAACGTAGCTGATTTTAAAGGAAAAGTAATAGAGAACAATTTCAACGGTTTACAAATGGAAATCGATGGTAACGAATTTTATTCACTGCTCGTGGGTTATTTCAATGCTTACAATCTGCTTGCCGTTTATGCCGTTGCCCGCTTGTTTGAGATGCCGTCCGGTGAGATTCTTACCGAACTCAGCAAAACTACTGGAGTCGAAGGTAGGTTCGACATCGTTCGTTCCGCCGAAGATATTATTGCCATCATTGATTATGCCCACACACCCGATGCCCTGAAAAACGTATTGCAAACCATCAATGAAATACGTACGGGCAACGAACAATTGATAACAGTGGTAGGGGCAGGTGGCGACCGCGACAAAAGCAAACGTTCTGAAATGGCCGACATTGCTTCCGAACTCAGCACAAAACTCATCCTTACCTCCGACAATCCGCGCAGCGAAGAACCGGAGGCTATTATTGTCGATATGAAGCAAGGCGTAGCTGTGGTAAATCGGAAAAAAACATTAAGCATCACAAACAGAAAAGAAGCAATTACGGCTGCTTATCATTTAGCACAACCGGGCGACATATTGCTTATTGCCGGCAAAGGACACGAAAAATATCAGGAAGCAAAAGGAGTGTGTCATCATTTTGACGATAAAGAAGTTATTATTGATTTATTTGATATAAAATAAGTTATGTTTTACTATTTGTTTAAATATCTTCATGACGTTTATTCGCTACCAGGAGCAGGGGTATTTCAATATCTCTCGTTCAGAGCGGCTTTGGCAGTAATTACTTCTTTGATTATTTCGCTTGTTTTCGGAAACAAATGGATTAACTACCTTAATAAAAAGCAAGTTGGTGAAACCATTCGCGACCTTGGACTCGAAGGACAACTAGAAAAACAAGGAACCCCAACTATGGGTGGCCTTATTATTCTCGCTTCCATTTTGATACCTGCTCTTCTATTTGCTCGTCTCGACAATATTTATGTGTTGATGATGCTATTTACCACCGTTTGGCTCGGCGCTCTCGGATTTACCGATGATTACATCAAAGTATTTAAAAAGAAGAAAGAAGGACTATCGGGAAAATACAAATTAGCAGGACAAATTATTTTAGGACTCATCATCGGCTCGGTGATGTATTTTAATCAAAATGTGGTAACACGCGAAAAAGCTCCGGCCGAAACTGTCGTTTATAAAGTAATCGGTGAATCAAAAATAGCCTCTCCCTTTTCCATTGAAGAGAAACACTCTACAAAAACCACTATCCCTTTTGTGAAAAACAACGAATTCGACTATGCCGTTTTATTAAAATGGATTGGTAAAGATTATCGTGATTACGCATTTTTAATTTTCATTCCTATCGTAATTTTCATTATTGCCGGTGTTTCCAACGGCGCCAATTTAACCGACGGAATGGACGGACTGGCAGCTGGAACATCCGCTATTATAGGAACAACTTTGGGAATATTAGCCTGGGTATCGGGTAATATTATATTTGCTGATTATCTGAATATTATGTATCTGCCCAATGTAGGCGAACTCACAGTATTCGTAAGTGCCTTTGTAGGAGCCACCATCGGATTTTTGTGGTTTAATACTTATCCGGCTCAAGTATTTATGGGCGATACCGGAAGCCTTTCTATCGGCGGCATCATCGCCGTGTTTGCCATCATTATCCGTAAGGAATTACTGATACCTGTTTTGTGCGGTATCTTTCTCACCGAAAGTATATCGGTAATTATACAAGTAAGTTATTTTAAATATACAAAGAAAAAATACGGTGTGGGACGTAGGGTATTTTTAATGGCACCCCTACATCACCATTTTCAAAAACAAGGCTACCCCGAACCAAAAATTGTTTTGCGCTTTTTTATTGTAGGAATAATATTGGCTCTTTTAACTATTGTAACTTTAAAAACCAGATAAAGCTATAAAAATGAATGAAAAAGAAAAAGTACATCGTGGTTCTCGGGGCAGGCGAAAGCGGAACAGGAGCAGCTGTTTTATGCGAAAAACAAGGATATAAAGTATTTGTTTCGGATAATAACCGAATAGATAAAAAATACAAAAACGTTCTTATACATCATAAAATTGATTTTGAGGAAGGCGTGCATAGTATTGAAAAAATTATGCCGGCCAACGAAGTAATTAAAAGTCCTGGAATACCTGAGTGTTCACCTTTGATAAAAAACTTAATCGAAAAAGGGATACCTGTGATTTCGGAAATTGAATTTGCTGCGCGTTTTACCCATGCAAAGCTTATTTGTATTACCGGTAGCAATGGCAAAACCACCACCACTTTATTAACTTGGCATATTTTGAAAAATGCCGGACTCAATGTGGGACTTGCAGGAAATGTTGGGCAAAGTTTTGCACTTCAAGTGGCCGAACAAAACTTTGATTATTATGTACTCGAAATTAGCAGTTTTCAACTTGATGGTATGTTTAAGGTTAAAGCCGATATAGCAATTTTGCTCAACATCACACCCGACCATTTAAACCGCTATAATAACAATTTCGACAACTATATAGATTCGAAGTTTCGCATCACTCAAAATCAAACAGAAAATGATTTTCTGATTTATACGGCTGATGATCCGATAATAAGCAGAGAATTAAGAAACAGAAAAATAAACGCACAATTGGTGCCGGTAAGTCTTCACAAAAATGAAAACGATAAAGGGGCCTATATAGAAAACGATAAAATAATTTTTAAAAACGGTATAAACACTTTTACTATGTCATTTGAAAAATTAGCACTTCAGGGAAAACACAACACGTACAATTCACTGGCAGCAGGTGTGGCAACTCATTTAATGGAAATAAGAAAGCAAAGCATTAAGCAAAGCCTTGCTGATTTTCGAAATATTGCGCACCGGCTCGAATATGTAGCGAGTGTGCATGGTATCACTTTTATTAACGATTCGAAGGCAACCAATGTAAATGCAACATGGTATGCACTCGAATTTTACTCAAAACCAATTGTATGGATTGCAGGGGGAGTAGACAAAGGCAACAATTATGACGTTTTGAAACCATTAGTATCTGAAAAAGTTAAAGCTATTATTTGTCTCGGTCTCGACAATACAAACTTGCGCAAGGCCTTTGGAGGAATAGTGAAAGTTATGATTGAAACGGAATCGGCGGAAGAAGCTGTTAATGAAGCATATCTTTTAGCCAAAAAAAACGACACAGTTTTGCTTTCACCCGCTTGTGCCAGTTTCGACCTGTTTTTGAACTTTGAAGAACGGGGCGAATTATTTAAATATGCTGTGAAACAATTGTAAACTTTTAAGTGCAATGAACGGTTTTTTAACAAAAATAAAAGGAGACAAAGCCATTTGGTTTGTAGTGTTTATGCTGAGCATACTCTCATTTCTTGTGGTATATAGCGCTACCGGTACATTGGCCTACCGTAAACAGGGCGGCGATGTTACCCACTATATGCTTTTCCATGGAATGCTATTGTTTTTCGGTCTGTTGGCTATGTATATCGCACATTTATTGAAATATACTTTATATTCTCGAATTTTTCAAATACTTTATGTTGTCGCTATTATTTTGTTGGTGGCTACCCTGTTTTATGGTCTTAATTTCAACAACGCAAAACGTTCGTTGCCATTACCTTTTAATTTTACTTTCCAGACTTTTGATTTTGCTAAACTAGCACTTATAGGCTATCTTGCTCGAGTATTGAGTAAAAAAAGAAAAGACCTTAATGATTTTAAAACCGTTTTTCTGCATCTGTTTCTTCCTGTTGCATTAGTTTGCAGCCTTATTTTACCCTCTAATCTTTCTACTGCGGCTTTAGTTTTTCTTACCTCTATCATATTAATTTTTATCGGCAGAGTTAGCTTATTGAAAATCGGATATATTATCTTAATTTCAATTCTTGGTTTAGGTGTGTTTTTTGGCATTTTATCTTTATTGCCGGTCGAAAATCAGGGACGCTTGTCCACATGGAAAGAACGTATTGAGGAATTCGGAAAAGATTCACCCGAAAATAATTATCAATTGGTACAATCGAAAATCGCCATTGCCACCGGAGGAGTTTTTGGAAAAATGCCAGGCAACAGCACACAGCGAAATTTTTTACCACACCCTTATTCCGATTTTATCTACGCAATTATTGTCGAAGAGTATGGCCTTACGGGAGGAGTAGTAGTTTTGTTCCTTTACCTGATTCTTTTATACCGGGCTATACGAATTGTTACTAAAGTCCCCAATAATTTTGGGGTATTTCTTGCTATTGGATTGAGCCTGAGCCTTGTGTTGCAGGCACTTGTAAATATGATGGTTGCCGTTGGACTGGTTCCCGTAACAGGTCAACCACTACCTATGGTTAGTATGGGTGGTACTTCCGTTATTTTTACCGGAATAACTATTGGTATATTGCTAAGTGTGAGCCGCCAAGTTGACGAAGAAAAAGAAAAATTATTAAAACAAGCCGTTACCGATGAAAAATAATACAATACATATTATAATTAGCGGAGGAGGAACCGGCGGCCATATTTTTCCGGCAATAGCCATAGCCAACGCCTTGAAAGAACGCTTACGCGATAAGGTTGACATTTTGTTTGTAGGCGCTTTGGGTCGTATGGAAATGGAAAAAGTTCCGCTGGCGGGTTACTCAATCAAAGGCTTGTGGATAAGCGGATTTCAACGAAAGCACATAATGAAAAATCTTTTGTTTCCGGTAAAATTATTGTGTAGTCTTGCCAAAGCAACCCGTATTTTACGAAAATTCGATACCAAAATAGTAGTAGGCACGGGTGGTTATGCCAGTGGCCCGTTGCTTTACAAAGCAGCTCGAAAAGGTATCCCGACCTTAATATTGGAACAAAACTCGTATCCTGGTATTACTAACAAAATTCTTGCTAAAAAAGCAGACCGTATATGCACCGCTTATGCCGGAATGGAAAAATATTTTGCGAAAGAAAAAATAAAAATTACCGGTAGTCCTATTCGCAAAGAAATTTTACAAATGAAAATAAGTAAAGAAAAAGCACTTCGATTTTTTGAACTTTCCGAAAGAAAAAAAACCATTCTTGTTATCGGAGGAAGTCAAGGAGCTAAAAAAATTAATGAGGCGGTAGCGGCTTCTCTCAATAAAATTGTTACTAACGAAACACAGCTTATCTGGCAAACGGGAAAACTTTCTTTCGATGAAATACGAAAAATCGTTTCATCCTCAAAATTTAAGAAAACTATCAAAGTTTTCGATTTTATTTACGAAATGGGAAAAGCTTATGCTGCTGCCGACATAGTGGTTTCGCGAGCCGGTGCAATAGCAATAGCCGAAATTACTGCCGTTGGAAAACCTGCCGTTTTTATTCCACTTCCATCGGCCGCCGAAGACCACCAAACGCATAATGCCAAAACACTTGTGGATAAAGGAGCTGCACTAATGCTTAAAGAAACCGATGCCGAAAAACACCTCGCCGAAATGCTAAACAAACTGCTTGGCGATGAGCATATGCAAAATAATATACGAAAAAAACTACAAACTTTTAGAACGTCAAATGCAGCGAACTTGATTGTTAACGAAATATTAGATTTGATAAAGAAATAATAATGAATGGATTTGAAAACATAAGCCGTATTTATTTCCTCGGTATCGGTGGTATCGGAATGAGCGCCCTTGCGCGCTATTTTCTAAACAAGAAAATGGAAATTTACGGCTACGATTTAACTTCAACTCCACTAACGCGTGCTTTGGAAACAGAGGGCATGAAAATCCATTATAAAGAATCTCCCGACAGCCTTCCCGACAATATTGATTTGATAATTTATACGCCTGCAATTCCTACCGAAAACATCGAATTTTTATTTTTAAAGACATCGGGAATCCGTATGATAAAGCGTGCTGAAGTAATCGGGGTGCTAAGTCGCAAAATGTTTACCATTGCCATAGCAGGAACACATGGCAAAACTAGCATCACTGCTCTTACGGCTCATTTGCTTATAAATGCCGGAATTCCTGTAACCGCTTTTATAGGAGGCATTTGTAAAAACTTCAATTCAAATTTTATCACTTCCGAAAAAGCTAAAGTATTGCTTGTTGAAGCCGACGAGTTCGACCGGTCGCTTTTGCAATTGCAATCCGATATCGCTCTTGTTTCTTCCGTTGAAGCCGACCATCTTGACATTTATAAAAATTTGGATGATATACGGAAAACTTTTGCGGCATTTGCCGGTAAAATTAAACCTCATGGTAAACTTATAATCCGTTACGGACTTGATGTTTTCGATAAATTTAAGGGAAATAAATTAACCTATGGCATTATCGACAAAGCCGATTTGTTTGCTGATAACATATCTTTTGAAAAGGAGAAATTTCGATTTCAAATGCATTTTCCAGAGAACAAAACAACCGATGTATTGTTGAAAATTCCCGGACAGCATTCCACCGAAAATGCCCTTGGCGCAGCCGCTATTGCACGCGAAATGAACATAAGCACAAACCAAATAATACAGGGATTAGAAAGTTTCGATGGCGTCGAAAGACGTTTCGATTACCGAATCGACACTCCAGCTTTAGTGTATATCGACGACTATGCACACCATCCGGGCGAAATAAAAGTTACACTCGAAACAGTAAAAAAACTTTATCCTAATCAAAAGATAACGGTAGTTTTTCAGCCGCATCTTTTCAGCCGCACTCGCGATTTTTCCAATAGTTTTGCCAAAACACTTAGTATTGCCGACGAAATTTTTTTACTGCCGATTTATCCAGCAAGGGAAAAACCAATTGCCGGCATAAGTTCAAATTCGATTTTTAATAAAATAAAAAAGAAAAAGAAAAAGTTGTTGGATAAAAAACAATTGTTGAAGGAGATAGAAAATAGGAAACCGGAAGTTTTGTTAAGTCTCGGTGCCGGCGACATCGGTTTATTGGTACCCGAAATCGAAAAAATATTGAAAAGTTAATGAAGAAAATTATCAACATATCGCTCCTTATAATCTTTGTCATCGCCATTGCAAGTCTATCTGTTTATATATATATGCAATATCAAAACGGGAAAGTAAAATCTGTTGAGGTAAATATCATTCGCGAAAATCCAAAAAGAGGTTATTTAAACCAACAAACTGTGCTACAATTGATTAACAAAGATTCGGTTTTAATGCATCAAAAAGTAAAAAAAGTAAATATCCCGAATTTAATAAAACGACTGTTGACCAATCCGTTTATCAATGCAGCGGATGTTTATTTTAACCTGACGGGAAGTCTTATTGTAAATATCAGAGAAAAAAAGGCCGTTTTAAAAGTATACACTCTTGGTGGCCAGGGTTTTTATATTGGTAGCAAGGGTTCTCTATTTCCGGTTGAAACCGGTTATTCGCCACATGTACTTATTGCAAATGGCTACATCAACAGTATGCCGTGGATCCAGCACCCGAAAGTAACCGACTTGGTTTATAGCAAAACCAAGCTTCCCGATCTTTACCATCTTGCCATAAAACTCGACAGCAACAACTTTATGCAATCAGCCATCAGTCAAATTTATATCAACAGCAAGCACAAAATTGATTTAATTCCGGAAATAGGTAATCAACTTATCCGTTTTGGCACTATAGAAGATGCAAATATTAAATTGGAAAATCTGGAAGCCTTTTATCGTCAGGTTTTTGTAAACGAAGATGGGAATAAATATAAAGAGATTAATTTGCAATATGTTAACCAAATAGTGTGCACTAAAAATTAAGAACATGGAAAACGAAATATTTGTTGGATTAGACATTGGCACCACAAAAATAGCATGTATCGTTGGACGGAAAAATGAATTTGGAAAAATTGAAATTCTCGGATACGGCAAAAGTCCTTCTAATGGTGTAAAACGCGGAGTTGTTATCAACATCGAAGACACGGTAAAGTCGATAACTGAGGCGGTAAATCAAGCTGCACAAAAGTCTGAAGTTGACATCAAATACGTAAATGTTGGAATTGCCGGACAGCATATCAAAAGTATTCAGCACAGAGGTGGAATTATTCGTGAAAACGCAGATGAAGAAATCACCCATGAGGAGGTAGAAAAGTTAATACAAAATATGTATAAGCTAAACATGTCGCCAGGTGAAGAAATTATTGATGTTATTCCACAAGATTTTATTGTTGATGACGAAACCGACATCCGTCAACCAATAGGAATGCTTGGCAGTACACTTGAGGCCAATTTCCACATTATCATTGCCCAAAAGGCGGCAGCCAAAAACATTTATAAATGTATAAGACGTGCGGGTTTAGAAGATTCGGAATTAATACTTGAACCCATTGCCTCATCGGAAGCCGTACTTAGCGAAGAGGAAAAAGAAGCCGGTGTTGCTTTAGTAGATATTGGAGGGGGAACCACCGATATTGCTATATTTCAAGATAATATCATTCGTTGGACGGCTGTTATTCCTTTTGGAGGCGACATCATCACCGAAGATGTTCGTGAAGGTTGTACAATTATTAAACGTTATGCCGAAGAATTAAAGGTAAAATTCGGCTCGGCTCTAGCCAATGAAAATCGCGACGACGAAGTAGTTGCTATTCCCGGACTGCGCGGACGACCTCCCAAAGAAATAACCCTGAAAAACCTTGCGGCGATTATTCAAGCACGTGTTGAAGATATTATTGAACACATACAGTATGAACTAAAAAATTCGGGCTTTGAAAAAAAACTTATAGCAGGAATTGTTTTAACGGGAGGAGGTTCGCAACTAAAACATATTCATCAGCTTACAGCATATAAAACAGGCTTGGATACCCGTATAGGATATCCCAATGAACATCTTGCCAATGGAGTATCGGAAGAAATGACCAGCCCTATGTATTCAACCGGTATAGGTCTTGTTATAGAAGGAATAATACGACGTGAAGCAGAAAAAAAAATTAAAAAAGCATCATTTAAAAAAGCAGATACTGAAGGATTTGAGGAAAAGGATATAAAAAAAGATGTAAAGCCCAACAAATCTGGTTTTGGGCCCGGCAGATTTCTAAACATAATTAAAGATTGGTTTGAAAATGATGCCGAAGAAACAGATGAAAAGAATTAACTTTTAATTGTTGAAAAATATTTTGATTTCGTTAAAGTAATAAATATCAAATATATATTTTTCAAAAACAAAATAAGCAATTTTAAAAGAATAAACCGGAGGAAAAATTATGGATGAGTTAGAAACTAAAATTGGTTTTAAACCGAAAAAACAAAAAGCAATTATTAAAGTGCTTGGTGTTGGCGGCGGTGGCAGCAATGCCGTAAACAATATGTTTAAACAGGGTATTGAAGGTGTCGATTTCGTGGTATGCAACACCGATTTACAAGCCCTTCAAAGAAGCCCTGTACCTGTTAAAGTACAATTAGGAAGTAGCGGTTTGGGTGCCGGGGCAGATCCCGAAGTAGCCAGAATAGCTGCCGAAGATTCACTCAATAAGATAAAAGAAGTTGTGGACGAAGAAACGGAGATGTTGTTTATTACCGCCGGAATGGGCGGAGGTACCGGAACCGGCGCCGCACCGGTTATTGCACGCTATGCCCGTGAACTGAAGCTGCTCTCGGTGGGAATTGTTACACTCCCCTTCCGTTTCGAGGGTCGTCGCAAACGTCAAAGAGCTGAACTAGGAATTGAAGAGTTGCGTAAATATGTTGATGCTCTGCTTGTAATCAGCAACGACAAGTTAAGCGATATTTACGGAAACCTTAGCCTTAGCAATGCATTTGAACATGTTGACAGCGTCCTTACTAAGGCTGCAAAAGGTATTGCCGAATTGATTACTGTTCACGGCTATGTGAATGTCGATTTTCAGGATGTGAGAACCGTAATGAGAGACAGCGGAAAAGCAATTATGGGATCGGCTGTCGCTGATGGCGAAGATCGTGCAATCAAAGCCATTGAAAATGCAATGGTTTCACCTTTGCTTAACGATAACGATATTACCGGAGCAAAATATATCTTGCTTTATATTACAACAAGTGAAGAAAAAGATATTACACTCGACGAAGTAATGAAAGTTACAGATTACATTAACGAAAAATGTGGTAAAGAGGCCGAAGTTATCTGGGGGCGTGGTTTTGACGAAGCAATGAGCAACAAAGTTGGTATTACTATTATTGCTACCGGTTTCAGCAATTCCGAAACCACCAAAAGTAAAACGTTGCCTAAAGAAAATAAAAAAGTACATCGTCTTGATGAAAATATAGAAAAAACAAAAGTGAAGCGAGTAACTGAAAAACCTATCGACGATACACAACCAGCAGATACAGTCTTGCTTTCAGAGAAAAAAACGCCTACAACCAAAGAAAATTTAAAAATGAAAAAGAAATCAAAAGAAGAAGAAAAATCACTTTTTGATGATCCCCCTACCGATATCGTTACTGGTTTTAAACCTTCGGCGGGTAATAACATTGTCCACCAACTTGAAGAGGAAAACGATATTCCTGAAAACTCAAAAAACAAACTCAAAATATATTTCGATGAAGAAGAAAAAAATGATTTCGAACAGAAAAGCAAAAGGCGCATTAGCGAGTTGATAAAACTTAGTAAATTAAAAAAAAAAAGTTTAACTGAGTTGGAAAACGAACCCGCTTACATAAGAAGAAAAGTGCAGCTATCGGAACCAAAATACTCATCCGACGAAAATACTTCTAAATTAAGCCTTGGCAAAGACAGTAATAATAATATTATTTTAAAATCTGATAATACTTATTTACACGATTCAATTGACTAAAACACTAATAACAAATTTGTTGAACGAAAATAAAATTATGATTATGAGTTTGGAAAATAAATTGATAGAAGACATTAAAACAGCTATGCGAGCCAAAGACAAAAATACTCTCGAAGGTTTGCGAGCCATAAAGGCGGCAATTTTATTAGAAAAAACCAGTGGCAAAGGAGAAATCAAGGAAACCCTTGAAATGAAAATTTTACAAAAGCTGGTAAAACAACGAAAAGAATCGGCTATAATTTATCGTGAACAAAATCGTCCCGAATTGGCAGAAGTGGAAGAAATACAAGCCGTAGTTATCGAAAAATATCTCCCTAAACAACTTTCGGAAAAAGAATTGGAACCGATTATAAAAAAAATTATCGAAGAAACTAACGCATCAAGTATCAAAGAAATGGGAAAGGTTATGAATATCGCAGCAAAACAATTGGCAGGTAAAGCTGGCAACCACATCATTTCGGGTATTGTGAAACGACTGTTGCAATAACCTTATCAGAATGCTTGCCTGAAAACGTCAATTTCTTAATTATACTTGCCACAGATTTTCATGTATTCTACCTGCCCCTAAATTTTCAAGATGAGGTAGCACCGATAAAATCCAGTGGCATTGACACTATGTTTATTTATTGCCATCATCTTCATTCTTAGTACTATCTGCCAAATGCACTATATTTTTTGTTGGCAATTGACCTTATTCAAATATTTCTAAAAACTGCCTTGCTGTCATTACAGGTAATTTTGATGCTTTGAAGTCTTTCAAATTTCTTGTAATTATTAAGTCTTGGTTATTCTCAATTGCAGTAAAATATTGAAGTCTATCCTCAAAGTCCGTAAATGAATCATCATTTAACGCTACTCCAATTATTTTGTCGTCAAGTGGCAATATTTCAACTATCAACTTGAGTTTTCTCAATATTTCTTTTGCTTTTTTTGAGTTAGTTTGACGCAATAAAGTGTAACTTGTATTAGCGATAGTCAATGCCGAAATATTAAGTTCAATAATTTTCCGGTCTGCCAATGAAAAAAGGCCTGCTGACTCATCATAAAAGGGTTCTCTTCGTGATAATAAGTCTATGATTATATTTGTGTCAATAAAAAGTTTTTTCATTTGTATTTCTCAGTTAAATAGTCAGCATATTCTTTTTTGTAGTCAAAATCAGGTGGTAGGTCAATAACACCGCTCAAACTTTCAACAAGAGGTGTAAAAGGTATTTTTTTTTCGTTATCTTTTTCTCTAGTCAAACTGTCCAGATATGATTCTACCATTTTTGATAAACTAATTCTTTGACTTTTAGCATAGATTTTTGCTCTTTCTATCACACTGTCATTTAATCTTAATGTCAATTTTGTTTCCATAGCAATATTATTTACGTGCAAATATACAAATATTATACGTCATACCAAAATTAAAGATGATTTTTTTTTCGCAGGCTTATTGCCAACTTTTATCTTGATTCCCTCTTTTGTCTTTGAAACTTTATCTTGTTTCCTGTCATTTCGACGACGGAGGCTGGCTATATCCCCCTTTTCCAAATATGTCATTTAGAACCGAACCCGACGTTAGGAGGAAGAGTGTTAGAAATCCCTTCCGCAAAAGCCTGCCTCATAAAAATCCCCTTCTAAAGAACCCCAAATTTCACGCCTCATCGCTTAATAACCGATAAGAGACAGACAACAAGCCAATTAACTAGTGTTTGTCCATAATGTCCGATTTCTTCGTTACGCTCGTGCGGAAAGCAGTCATCCCGATGATGCTATCGGAACTGATTTAATTTCAGTACTTTGCAAGCCTCGAACTCGAACATTCTGATTTAAATCCCTGACTTTATAGACAGACACTAACTATGTAACATAGCGGTTAGTTACATGCTTGTTACTAACACATTTGTTACTTTACTAAAATTAAAGTCAGGGATTAATACGATTGTCGTATCGCCTCGCAGATACGGAAAGGCATCGTTAATAAAAAATCTGGCCTTTGACAACAAAGACAAGAAAATAATTTTTGTTCATATTGATATTTACAACCGGATTGATTCAACAACGTAATGCTCCGTTTTACAGATTCGGTGAGCTCATGTATCTCAGAAAAATTGATACTAAATATCTGACAGAAATTATTACGGAACGTTTTGCTTTCACAAAAAAGAAAATAACCCCATGTTAACTGCGAAGCTCGTAGCCCTTAAACCACCCTTATTACACACAACTACCGGCTTATATTTTATGGAATCCGTGGGAACAGGAAGCCTCTGAGGAGTTGTTACATCAAGCAAATAAAATGTTACTCGACCAAAATCTAATGTTCTATCAGTTGGATATCGAAGGTATTAGCAATTCTCAAATAAACTTTTTAAAAGCTATTGTTTCTGGTGAAAAGAAATTCTTAACATTTGTCAGAACAGGGTAGAGTTTTATGACACTGTTTTTGAACTTTTGTTAAAAGAAAGATATTTTTGTATTGAAGTTATTTTACATTTCGAATAAAATCATCCAATAAATTCCAATCATGCCTCTTAAGGTACCCTCCTCGGAGGAGAACAGATTAAACCAATAAAAACCAGTGTTTTTAACGATAAAAAGTCAGCATTTTTTGACTATATTTTTTATGCAAAGAGCTAGTGCCGCCACATCAAAATAATATTTGAGTGAAAATATGTATATTTACAATTACATTGCAAAATAACAGACACTTATGATTCCTCGACGACTAACATCGTATATTCGAAAAATGCTGGGAAAGTTTCCCGTAGTTTCTCTTACCGGTGGTCCCCGACAATTGGGAAAAACAACTTTGCTAACGCATGCTTTCCTTGATTATAAATATCTCAACTTTCGTAGCTGGCATAACCTACTGATAATCAATAGTATTAATTTTATTTATATTTGGTAATCAACGAGATACCAATTCCAAAAATTGGTCTAAGCAGCAGTTTTTATTCGACCCTAATCAATAGGGGGTGGAAAAAACTAACGATATTTTCGATAATAAATTGGTTTTATCCACGTCAATGGCAAGGTCTAATATGTTTACAAACATTTCTACTAATTCCATTATCAGCACAAACAATCTGTCGGTGAATATTTGTCCGGCAATATCATCTTTTTTCCCTTCATAAAACAACTTATAATTAGGTGCTGAAAAGACTATGAATATTTCTATCCCCTTGAAAAGGCATGAAAATGCGCATACGAAGTAACAAAACCGGCAAATAACCCTTTAATTTAAAGTTGAATATATTGCTTGCAGGAACCAATGGAGTAAACGTCAAAAACCTCCACAATGTTGGAGAACGCCTTTATGGGGTTTTTAGAATAATCCTTAACTTAAAAAAATATTTACTATCTTTGATATGTAGCATATTTAACGTCTTTTAGACTTTGTAACTCCAACAAAGATTAGTTTTTAGTTTAAAATATGCTATATTTCTTTTGTTTCTTTTTTGGTATTTAACGATTTATGAGGTTGTTGGAATTTGCTTTGAAACTTGAGTTATTTAATATTTCTCGGTCATTCGATCTTAAAAATACCACCCTTCAAAAGTTTTGAATTATTACCTATCAATAATATTTTTCTTTTATATATTATCGAATGAAACTTTTTTATAACTTTGTTACCTGATATTTTGCTTATTATTAATTAATTTATTTTTATTATGAAACAATTTACGCGTTTATTTTCAATGATGCTTGTCTTTGTTTTTATGGCTGGTATTGCCTTATCACAAAATCCGATGCGCTTTCAAACCAAAGCTCAATCGCTAGGTTTGAAAACCACCCAAATTCATCATTACCAACAAAAACAAGTTACAAACTTTAGAACCACTTTACTAGAAGAAGGTTTTGATTCTGCCGGCGTTTTCCCTCCTACCGATTGGAGTACAATAATTAATAATGCCGATAATACTTGGCAACAGGGAAACCCAAGTGGAAACAATTTTAATCAAATTGATCCCAACAGTCTTTTTTCGGCCGTAGTACCCTGGGTGGCTACCGATCAGGACGAATGGCTGATAACACCAAGTCTTGATGCTGCCGGTGAAGTTCCCTTAAAGGTTAATTTTTATGCAGGAGTTAGTGGGACATGGCTCTCCAGTGCTACTTTAAAATGTTTGATTTCTACCGATAATGGTAATACATGGACAGAATTGTGGAACGCATTGGGCCAAATTGATTCTACTGCCGATTGGGGTTGGAATTATGTTTCGCTCGACATCAGCAGCTATGCCAACGCTCCGTTCCAAATTGCATGGGAATATGTAGGCAACAACGGCGACCTTGCCGCTCTTGACGGTGTTGAAGTAAAAGCAGGATATACGTATCTTTTTCAAGATGATTTTGAAAGCTACAATGTGGGCGACTACCTTGCACTAAATTCTGATACATGGACAACATGGAACCATGCTCCCGGTACTGACGAAGATGCTTTTGTTGTTAATACCCAATCGGCCAGTCCGACAAAATCAGTTGAGGTTGTCGGATCAACTACCGACCTGATACTCCCTTTGCAAAATAAAACTTCCGGAAAATACCAAATTGATATGAAGTATTATATTGTAAATGGCTATGGTGGTTATTTTAATATTCAACACTACCAACAACCCGGTATCGAATGGGCTTACGAAGTATATTTCGGAGCTAACGGTGAAGGCTATATGAATGCGCAAGGAAACAATTCGGCATTTTTTACCTTCAATCATGACGAATGGCTAAACTTGAAAAGTATTATCGACCTTGATATTGACACGGCTTGGTTTTACATTAACGATACGTTGATCTATCAATGGAAGTTTAGTACACAAGCAAATGGTGACCCGGGCACTTTACAGATTGGAGGTATGGACTGTTTTGCGGGTGCTCCAACAGGAGATACAGCTCACTATTTTATGGATGATGTTGATTACATAGAGTTAATACCCGGTATCACAACCCCTATTATCAATGTTGACAGTTCCGCTATTACGGCCACCCTTGAGCAAGACCAATCTACCACTGCAACAGTAACTATTGGCAACGACGGACAAGAAGATTTGGATTATCAAATTGTGGTTACTTATCCTAACGGTAACAAAGCACTCAACCAAGAGCCTGCAGGTACTCATACACCCAAATCCTTGTTCGAGCAAATTACAAAAGCACCTTCAATGGTAGTTGCATCTTCCGGACCGGCAGGAAACAGGAATACTGTATTGCATTACGACGGCGATTATTTTACAGCTATTGGCGCTAATACGGATTACGAATGGCGTGTAGCTGCCAAATTCCCTTCAAATATTATCCAACCTTATATAGGAATGGAAATCAGCTCGGTAGATGTATATACCAAGGATCAGGGAACAGCTTTTAAATTGCAAATTTACGGCATGGGATCTTACATTACACCTGGTCCCGGCAATCTCTTGCTAGAACAGACATTTACTGCCCTACCCGACAATTGGACAACAGTTGTTCTTAACACTCCAATATACATTGACGGACAAAGTCTGTGGGTAGGTTACTGGTTTCAGGCTTCTGCCGGAACTTTTGTTCCCGGTTGCGACGATGGCACCAATTATAACACCAACGGAGACTGGCTGGCTAACGGACCTGGTTGGGGACATCTTAGCGATAATCCCGATCTGAAATACAACTGGAATATCCGTGCCAATCTTACCGGCGACCCAATTGTTCAATGGCTTTCAGCCGACCCTGCCGTCGATACTCTTGCTAATGGCGAATCGCAAGATGTTACCGTTACTTTGGATGCTACCAATCTTACCTCAAACATTTATTCGGGTACATTAGATATTAGGAATAACGATCCTAATAACGCACTGGTTACTATCCCAGTATCTTTGTCTGTTGTAGTTGGTATTAATGAAAATACTGTAAATGAATATGTTGTGATGTATCCTAACCCTGCCAAAGATTATCTGCGTATCGGTTCAAATGGCAAAATAAAACACGTCACCATTAGTAATACCGTTGGGCAGATAATTTATAACCAAACGATGAACGTTGGTGTAAAAACCATCAATACTACTAATTACGAAAATGGAATATATTTCGTAACGGTTGATACCGATAATGGTACAACAACACAAAAAATTATTATTAAGTAGGAGAATTAAATTTTAACAAAGCCTTCGTTTGCCAAAGCCGGTAACGGAGGCTTTTTTTATTATAGATATGGCAAACAATAATTCTTTCAAATTGTTTTCCGATGAGAGTATCAAGTCGCTTAGCGAGATGTTTTTCCCTCCCGTAATTGTCGCCGACCATATTTTGTCGCCTATGAACATCGGTGCTATTTTGCGACTATCAGCAAATATCGGTGCTCTGAAGACATGGTTTGTTTATGATGAAAAGCCAAATTTTCGTCCTTACAAAATTAATAGGAATTCTTCGGGCGCTACAGAAAAAACCGATTGGGATTATGTTGATAGAGAAAAATTGTTTATCAATTTGCCTGCTGATTATAAGTATGTGGCTGTTGAAACAAGCCCCGATGCGGAAAATATTTATTGTACCGGATTACCCGAAAAAATTGTATTTTTTGTTGGAAACGAACGTTACGGACTTACAGATGAGATTTTAAAAAAAGTATGCCAAAAAGTTTTCATCCCCCTAACGGGTTCTATTTTGTCGCTTAATGTAAGCCATGCTCTATCGGTGGCCATGTTTGAATGGTTTAGACGTCAAATTTGGAAATAATTCCGAATAAAAAACATTTCTTTTATTTCACAAACTTTAATAATTCTTCATACAAACGATGGGTTGGGAGTCCCATTACATTAAAATAAGAACCTTCGATTTTTTTAATACCCACTTGACCTATCCATTCCTGTATGCCGTAAGCTCCGGCTTTGTCGTATGGTTGATAATTATTGATATAATAAATTATTTCGTCTTCTTCTAATTTTTTAAAATACACCGTAGTACTTACCGTAAATGTTATTGTTTTACCCTTTTTTCGTAAACTTACACCGGTAATTACTTCATGCTTTTTTCCCGAAAGTTTCCGTAAAATAGTAAATGCATTTTCACGATTTTTTGGTTTTCCGATAATTTCATATTCCAAAGCAATAATAGTATCGGCAGTAATAATCAACATGTTTTCTTCTAACTCGTTTTCATCAAAAGCTTCAACCTTTAATAAACTCAATGATGCAGCCGTTTGGCTCGGTGACAAACCCGTTAAAAACACTTCATCAACAGGTTTAGTTACAATATCGAAACTAAAATCCATAGCCGATAACAATTCTTTGCGTCTTGGCGAACCCGAAGCAAGAACTATATGATAGTTTTCTATGATTTTATTTAGCATACAAATCTAAATAACAAAGAACAGTAGTTAAAATACCGGTCAACATCAAAGCTTTAAGCAAAACGGACAAGATTGAATAATCTTTACTATCAGAAGTTTTTGATAAGCGGAATAAAATGATAACAATCAGAAAATCAATTATGAAAAACCCTGAGAAAAGATACATCAATTCGTTTTTAAAGAAAAAGTATTGCACCCAAAAAGAAAACAGCAGGCCGGCAGTAAGGACAATAGCGGAAAGAGTTGTGGCAACACCCGTACCATAAACCACAGCAAAAGTACGGCATCCGAAACGATCGTCACCGGCATAATCTTCAATATCTTTAATGATTTCGCGAGATAGACTTACCAAAAAAGCAAATCCTAAATATACCAATACGAGATAATTCGTGATAATAAAATGTGGTTTTACCACTGTAAATAATACTTGATTTTGATGAACAACAACAAACTCGAACAGCCAAACCAAACCAAGAGAGAGCGCACTTAAAAAAGCCACAACGATATTGCCCACAAGTGGTTGGCATTGATAACGTTTGTCATAAAACCACAGTAAGCCAGCCGTCAGGATAAATATTAAAGAATAATTGATTTGATTAATAAGAAGAGAAAGGATACTTCCTGCTACTATACCTGCAATCGTAAATATCCAGTATAAGATATCAGCGGTTTTTTTCGAAATGTTTTTTCCTATAACATTTTTATCCGGTTTATTCAACTTGTCAATATCTCTATCTGAAATATCATTAAGGACATAACCTCCGATGGCAATACACAAGGTGGCAAATACCAACAAAATAAATTCAAGATTTGTCATTCCGTAGCCGGTATTCCGTAGATGTAGACCTGGCAAAATAACAAAACTGCGAAGAAGATACATACTTAAGGCAATAATTGCTAAATTAGGCCAACGTATCAGTTTTAAAAAACTTTTCATCATTATATCAATTACCATTTAAATGCTATTTCTGTCATCCATTTTCCATGAACTTTCATCACCTGCTCAATAATATCGCGCACACAACCTTCTCCCCCTTTTTTATCGGAAATATAAACCACTACTTGTTTTACCTCTTCTACGGCATCGGCAGGGCATACGGGCACACCCACACGTTTCATCACCGGGATATCAGGAATATCATCGCCCATATACACTACCTGTTCGGGATTAATATTTTTATCTTTTAAATACTTCTCGTATGTTTCAAGTTTATTTCTTACTCCCGTAAAAGCATCTTTAATATTAAGAGCATCAAAACGGTTTTCCATCGAACGTGAGATGCCTCCCGAAATAACAGCAACATTATAGCCCAGTTTAACAGCAAGTTGCAGTACGTAGCCGTCTTTTACATTTGCTGTTCGCAAAGGATGGTCGTCGTGCTGCAAAATAACCGTGCCGTCGGTCATTACACCATCAAAGTCGAAAATAAAAGTGTTAACTTTTAACAGAAGCTTTTTATAATTATTCATAGTATTTTTTCTTGATTAATTGGGTGAACTTTTCATAAAGAAGCTTGTATTCGGGTATTTTTTCCAGCATTTCAAGATGCCTGTCGATGGTAGTATTATCGTTACGCCGGGCAGGGCCGGTTTGTATCTTTTCGGGTGATACTGTTAGTACTTTTGCAGCTGTTTCTTCTATCAAAGGTAAAAGAAAATCGTAAGAAAGTTCTCTCTCTCTAAGAATATCACCGGCCACAACATAAAGAAAATTTACAAAATTGTTGACAAAAACCGCTGCCAAATGGAGTTGCATCCTTTGACCCGTGTTTATTTGACATACTTTATGGCTCAAAAGCGAAGCCAAAGCCGAAAGTGGTTTGAAAACGTCAGCAGGAAAAGCTTCGATACAAAACGGCACTTTTTGTAAATCAACATATCGCTCTTTAGTGAAACTCTGCAAAGGATAAAAAACTCCATAACTCGAAAATATCGATAACACATCCAAAGAAGTAATGCCCGAAGTATGTGCAACAATTCCATTAACAACAGGCATAGCTTTGGCAACATTTTCAATAAACCTATCGCTAACACAAATCAGATACAAATTTGAGCTTGACGACAACCCGGCAAGTGTGTCGATAGGGCGACATCCGAGCGTTTTTGCCAAATTTTCAGCATGATGAATTTGTGGTGAATATACTTCGTTAATAACAAGACCGGACTTTTGCAGCGAAATGCCTAGATGAGTGGCGAGATTACCTGAGCCGATAAGACTAACGGTTTTTATTTCGAGTGAAGTGTCTATCATGTTAAAATTGTTCCCTAATATCCTTTTTCAAAGACGACAAAGCGTTTTCAACCGGATCTTTACCTTTTTCAAAGTTAGAAGTGAGAATTTTTGCTGCCAGTATAACCGCCTTATCATCACCTTTTAAACTTCTATCCGATTGGTTTACCAAATTCACCACACTTTCTTTTGCCGCCTTTATCAGCTCCCAACTCAAATCCGTAAGATAAATCTGTTGCGACATATTATGCTCGTACTCCTCACGAAGTGCATGTAGTAATGCCGAATGCAACTGCGAAACATTTTGCGTTGGTAACATTAAGCGCGGAACAAGGTTAGTCGGGTTAATTCTTTCTAAAAATAGGGTCAATCGTTCGTATGCCTGCAATTGTAAACGCACAAAATCAGGATTTTGATTTTCTTTTTGATTTTGATTTTCTTTTATGGTTTTCAACTCTTGTGAAAACAATCCAATAAATTTAGTATTGCTCTCAACAAACGTTTTTAATAAATAATACGCAATTGCCAAAACCACTATTGAGGGAATTGTATATTTCAGTATTTCAAGAAAATCCTTCATCATATATTGTCTGATCAGAATAAAACTACAAAATAACAACATTTTTTTGAGAGAAAACACAAATATTTTTCTTCATAAAACAGTTTATCAGCAATTTCCAAACAACAATTTCGCAGCGTTCCAAGCATTAGCTCCTTTGTCGCGTTCAAGTGGCAAACCAATAACCATAAATTACTATTATACTTCTCGCTAAATAAATTTGTACATTTATTTAACAGGCCTTTTTCTATCTGTAAATTATTTTTCACTTCTGCACTACTCCGGCTCTAAAGAAAATCATATTGGAAAATAATTTACTATGTACACTTCATAAATTACAAAATACCACATTATTACTTGATGTAATAAATCATGCCAAATCTCATTCACCCTTTAACGTGTGACAAAAATTAGGTTCGGATTGATTTGCGATTAAAAAGTTCAACTCCCAAAAGACGGATTACAGTACCTACTTTAAATGAATAAATTTATCCCTTTTCAGTAATAATTACCATAAATTACAATTAATTACGGCGCATACAAATTACCCTTTCTCATATTACCAATAGTCATAACCAACTATCAATAAGCATGTAAAGCAGGCTGTTTTAATATTCCGGATTTTATTATACTTTTGTTCCTTACAGTTTTTCCGATGCAAATTCAGACTTATGAACAGACGTAGATGTATTATAAATATCATACTCTCTACAAATGTAGTTTTACTCCCGCCATACGTAAACGCCACTAACACTTTAAAAAACGAGCTCATTTCTTTACCAAAACTTACTAAAAAATCGTCCGGAAAAAACTTCATTTGGGCTGTTACTTGCGCTGTTTTTCAGGTTAAAAGCGGTTGCAATGCCGACGGCAAAGTAGAATCTATCTCTGATAGTTTTGTATACCGCAAAAGAAAAATTTCATGTCGCGCAATCGACGATATAGCCGCCGACTTTTATCATCGCTACATCAAGGGCATATGCTTGCACAAAGAAATGAATTTCGATACCTTTCGTGTCTCTATTTCGTGGTCAATTATTTTTCCGAAATGTACGGGAAAGATAAATCCTTCAGGTATTGATTTTTATAATAAAATAATTGATCCTTGTCTTGCTAACAACCTTCAATCTCGTATTACACTCTATCTCCGGTATTTAACACAGAATATTGAAAAAAGAGGCGGTTGGAAGTTACGAGAAATAGTAGATTGCTTTTCTCAATATGCTGATTTTGTTATAAAAATTTATGGCGTTAAAGTAAAGAACGGGAAGATACTTAGCGAACCGCTTTCCATTACGGCTTTGGATTATATGCGGAGCGAAATGGCGCCCGGATACAGAAAATTCGGAAGTTTTTTTAGTGCTGTCCAACACGCTGTACTTTGCCAAGCCAAAGGCGGACGAATTATTCGCCGCAATGTTAGGAATACCAATGTCGGAACCACTTTTGCCACTTTGTGGGTGAATGCCGTTAATACTGAAACAAAAAACATAAAAGCCGCCAGACCTTACAATGCTTTGATAAACCTTTTTTTTGTTAATTCGGCTGTGGGATTAGGCTATACTTTCGACAGGTTGCCGGGATTAAAAAAAATGAAATTCAATTTCTTCGGCCTGCAAAATTATTATCACGTTAGCGTGAAAAAAAAATGTTCGCCTTTTATTAAAGCAAAAGAAATTCCAGCATCACACCATGGAGTGAAAACCAATTGCTTGAGTGGAGAAATAAATAATGAAGACTTTTACAAACTATTTAAACAATTTGGCATATACAAAATCCCACTTGTGTTTACCAAAAATGGAGTATGTTTCAAAGATACTAGGAAAAACGATTTTATACACGCCCAAAACGTGGTGGTGTTTCTCAAAGATTATCTTCCAAATCTGTTAAAATTCAATAAAAAAGGTATTGACATTCTGTACTATTTTTACTGTCGGCACACCGATAATTTTGTATGGGACAAAGGTTACTGTCCGCATTTCGGGCTAGGGAGAATAGACAATAAAAACAAGCTGAAAATTGTAATAAAAGATTCAGTACTTTGCTCCGACATTTTTTTTAAGGACGCATATAATATTCAAACAAACAAGATGTTCTAATATGAAAAATTCAAACTACAAAGTTTACGGTTATCGCTGGATAATACTAACCGTTTTTATGCTTATTTCGTTTGTCATCCAATTGCAATGGCTTTCGCATGCAGCAGTTGAACGGCCCGCCGAGGTATTTTATCAGGGTCAGTTTAACCCCGGTTCCTTTTTCAACATCGACTTTCTAGCCATGGTATATATGCTGGTGTATATTATTATAAGCTTTCCAGCTTCTTACATTATTGATGCTTACGGCATTCGTGTTGGGATTGGCTTGGGTGCTGTTATTGCAGCCATATCAGGCTTATTAAAAGGATTTTATGCCGATGATTTTCTCATTGTTGTCATCGCACAAACGGGGCTAGCTATTGCACAGCCATTTGTGTTGAATGCAGTTACTGCGCTTACGGTACGCTGGTTTCCATTGAGCGAGCGGGGACTGGCTGCCGGATTTGGTATCCTCGCTCAATATCTCGGAATTATTGCCGCCATGCTGATAACCCCAATGCTTATTGAGTCCAATCCACAATTGCCAGGTTACGGATCGGGTTTTCCGCATATGCTTATGATGTATGGTTGGCTTACTTTCGGTGCTGCCGTTATCACGCTCATTTTCTTAAAAGAAAAACCGGCTACACCTCCCGCGGCCGATAATTTAACACGCCAAAGCTTTATCAAAGGCTTTACCCATATTCTGAAACTCAGAGATATGCGCCTGACACTTCTCGTATTTCTTATTGGTTTGGGGATTTTCAATGCCATCAGTTCTATGACCGATTCTATTTCTGCTAACCTCGGCGTTCAAGATTCCGACGGGCGCATTGGTGGACTAATGCTTATCGGCGGCATTTTAGGTGCAATTATTCTTCCTATTTTATCCGACAAATATCGTATGCGCAAAAGATTTATCCTCATCTGCACCATCGGCGCCTTACCCGGTGTACTTGGACTTAGCCTTACAGGCTATTTTATACACGATACAACCACAGCCTATGCCATAGCACAAGCATCAGCTTTTATACTCGGGTTTTTTATTATGAGTGCGGGACCCATTGGCTTTCAGTATGCTGCCGAAATCAGCTACCCCGCTCCCGAATCCATTTCGCAGGGATTACTATTATGGATCGGCCAAATATCTGGCTTGCTATTTGTCGCAGGTATGAGCATGAAAAATAACCGGTATATAAACTACTGGATGATACTTTTTAGCATTCTTATGCCTTTGGTCATTGGCTTGGTAGCTCTCACCAAAGAATCGCCGATGATTATAACAGAAAAAGATAAAACGCTTATGGAAAAAACCGATTAAAATTCATAAACAATATTTGCTTTAAAACACACTAAAAATCAAGGGCTCTACATACTCTATTTTTTTTAACTGTTCAGCCGAAATGATATAGTTAACGCATTGTATATCTAAGTTTTAATATTTTCTAATTAAATTACAACAAAACGTTACCTCCAGAATATTACTTATACATCACACGGGGTAAATCAGGACATTTTTATTTTAAAAAAATTGGGACTTCAATGTCAGTAAATTCTTTAAACCGGCCTTTTGTTTTTGATTGACTGATTAGA
>QIKE01000112.1 GCA_003232915.1 Bacteroidota bacterium
CATATATTGACTGCAAAATATCAAAAATCATTTAAGTGGCTGGATAACAAACATATATATAATATTACATGACTAAAGCAGATAAGCAGTTAAATTATTAACAAAAATGTTCAAATAGTGAATATAGCGTCAACCTTATTTATGAATGGACAAATATTGATTAAGGAATAATGAACTAAGAAGTAATTTTAAACTTCAAGATTTTAAAATCGCTAACCGGTTTTCGTATTCAAAAAAATTGAAAATGCTCAAAAGCCCTAAATGTGGACAAACCGAAGCTACCTTCTTAGAAGGTGGATTATGTATTTCTCATTTAGTAATCTTTAACTTTGTTTTATCGTTGTTTTTAATTGCATAAAGCCTTAATTATTACTTTTGACCAAAATTATGTAATATATTTTTCTATGAAACGTTTTGCTTTTGGAATATTATTTTTAGGGGGGCTTTTATTTGCGCAAAATACTGAGGCACAATATTCTCCACCCGAAAATGTAAAGCCTATTGTGGCCAACCGAACCATCAATAAGTTTGCCACATTGTTGTATTTGATCAATAACTTTTATGTTGATACATTGAATATGCCAAAGCTGGTTGATAAGGCCATTGTGGCAACATTGAGAGATCTTGATCCTCATTCGGCTTATATTCCCAAAAAAGACGTGGAACGTGCGAACGAGCCACTCGTAGGAAGTTTTGAAGGTGTGGGAATTACTTTTCAATTGTATAACGACACGATCTTAGTGATTGCTCCGGTGCCAGGCGGCCCTTCTGACAAAGTTGGGATTATGGCAGGCGATAAAATTATAAAAGTAGATGGCAAAGATGCTTTTGGCGAAAAAATTACCAACAAATGGGTGATGGATCATTTGCGGGGGAAGAAAGGAACTAAAGTTACCGTGGACATTTTTCGCAAAGGAGTAAAAGGGCTTATTGATTTTACTATTATCCGCGACAAAATTCCCTTGAATAGCATTGATGCTTCTTTTATGCTGAACAAAAATACAGGCTATATTAAGCTCAACCGTTTTGCACGAAATTCGAAGAAAGAGTTCAATAAAGCTCTCGACAGCTTGAAAAATCGGGGAATGAAAAATCTTATTTTCGATTTGCGTGGAAACTCGGGAGGATATCTCGGAACGGCAATGGCCATCAGTAATGAATTTCTTACCGAAGGCAAACTAATTGTTTATACCAAAGGTATACATAGTCCACGACAAGAACTTGATGCTACTGCCGAAGGCGGCTTTGAACACGGAAAACTTATCATTTTGATAAATGAAGGTTCGGCGTCGGCAAGCGAAATTGTTACAGGAGCTATGCAAGATTGGGATCGTGCAATTGTTATCGGACGCCGATCTTTTGGTAAAGGACTTGTACAGCGACCTTTCCGTTTGCCCGACCAATCGCAGGTACGGCTTACTATAGCCCGCTATTATACTCCCTCGGGAAGATGTATCCAAAAACCATATAATAAAGGTGTGGAAGATTACTATAAGGACTTTGCTAAAAGAATGAAACACGGTGAACTTGAACATGCCGACAGTATCCACTTCCCCGATTCGTTGAAATATAAAACCAGCCACGGACGGACGGTATACGGTGGTGGTGGAATTATGCCCGATATTTTTGTTCCTTGGGATTCGGCACGTTACAACGAATTGTATTCCAGATTGATAAGAAAGGGCGTGTTCAATCAGTTTGTCAACGACTATCTTAATGAAAACAGAAAAAAATTACTGGAAAAATATCCTAAATTTAAACAATTCAAAAACGGTTTTTCTATCAACGATAAAACCTTTGCTTTTTTTGTGGGAAAAGCCGAAAAAAAACTGAAAAATTTTAAACCGGAAGAACTTAATCCTAATCTCGTTTTTATTAAATTGCAACTGAAAGCACTGCTGGCGCGTAACTTATACAATGAAAATGCTTATTTCGAGACCACGGTCGTTATGGATCACGAAATAAATAAGGCTCTCGAAGTACTTAAAGGTGATAGCTATTTCAAACGGCTGAAAATTGATGAGTAGAAAAAGTTGGGGAAAGCTGTTGAGTGGCCTTCAAGAAAATATTTGTAACGTGTTAAACATCCGAAACATCGCAACTTGACGGGGGAGAGGAAAGCGAGCATATAGTTTTTTGCAGACAAGTCGGTAATTTGATCTTCGGGGAGTATACATTTAAGGCACAACTATGGTTGTATTTCATTTTGCAAGATATTCTCTCTCCAAATCTCTAAATCTCAAACTCCAAACATCAATTGCAAAATTGTATCTCACAGTGTCATTTAGTCCTAACTACATCATCATTAAAGGCGTGTAGTGACCTCTTTAACAAACATTAACAGCCTGCTATTTTGAGCTTTAGTATTTTTGCAGTGTCAATTTGTAAAACAAAAGAAGATGTTAGAAACAAATATCAGAGAACTCAACGAGAAGATACAAAAAGAAAGTCAGTTTATCGACCTCGTGAACATGGAGATGAGTAAAGTGATAATCGGGCAGAAACACATGACCGAGAGGTTACTTATAGGTTTGCTTGCTAATGGCCATATTTTGCTCGAAGGGGTGCCTGGTTTAGCAAAAACGCTGGCTATAAACTCACTTGCTAATGTTATTGACGCCAAATTCAGTCGCATCCAGTTTACTCCCGACCTGTTGCCTGCCGACTTAATCGGCACGTTAATTTACAGTATGAAAAAGGAGGAGTTTGTAGTGAAAAAAGGCCCCATTTTTGCCAACTTTATTCTTGCCGACGAAATCAACCGTTCGCCTGCAAAGGTTCAGAGTGCCCTTTTGGAAGCTATGCAGGAACGTCAAGTTACCATAGGTGAGAATACCTATAAACTTGACGAACCTTTTCTTGTGATGGCCACACAAAATCCTATCGAACAAGAAGGAACCTATCCTTTGCCCGAAGCGCAGGTTGACCGTTTTATGCTTAAGGTAGTGATAGGGTATCCCAAAAAAGAAGAAGAAAAGCTTATTTTGCGACAAAACATTTCCAACATTACAGCCTCAACAGAAAAGGTATTGAAGACGGAAGATATTCTCAAAGCCCGCGAAATTATTCGTCAGGTTTATCTCGACGAAAAAATTGAAAACTACATTACCGACATTGTTTTTGCCTCACGATATCCGGAAGAATATCGATTAAGCAAATTCAGTAGCATGATTTCGTATGGTGCTTCACCACGTGCCAGCATTAATCTTGCATTGGCAGCTAAGGCTTACGCTTTTATTAAAAGGAGAGGTTATGTAATTCCCGAAGATATACGTGCCATTGCTCACGACGTAATGCGACACCGTATCGGCCTCACTTACGAAGCCGAAGCCGAAAATATTACTTCGGAAGACATCATCAACGAAATTCTGAACTCAGTAGAAGTTCCTTAAACATAATAATTGATTTGAGTGATTAATTGGTTTTTATCCGGTTTCGGGAAATTTTTCCCGAAGCCGGTTTTTAAACAACAAAAACAAAAAAAAATTGAAAGCACAAGACCTTTTCAAGAAAGTACGGAAAATTGAAATTAAGACAAGAGGTCTGTCGAAGCAAATCTTTTCAGGAGAATATCATAGTGTATTCAAAGGAAGAGGAATGGCTTTCAGCGAAGTGCGCGAATATCAGTTCGGCGATGACATCCGTAGCATTGACTGGAATGTTACCGCACGTTTCAACCATCCTTTTGTCAAAATATTTGAAGAAGAACGTGAACTTACGGTGGTGCTCGTTATTGACGTGTCGGGTTCCAATAATTTCGGTACGCAAAAACAACTGAAACAGGAGTTAATTACTGAAATTGCTGCTGTACTTTCGTTTTCGGCTATTCAAAACAACGATAAGGTAGGGGTGATTTTTTTCAGCGATAAAGTCGAAAAATTCATTCCCCCGAAAAAGGGAACATCACATATTTTGCGAATTATCAGAGAACTTATTGATTTTAAAGCCGAAGATAAAGGTACCGACATATCCGAAGCCTTACGATATTTGACTAACGTGATAAAAAAGCGCTCGACGGCTTTCCTGATTTCTGATTTTATGGATGAAGGTTTTGAAAAAGCAATACAAATTGCCAATCACAAACATGATTTAATCGCCATTAGAGTTACTGACAAAATCGAAATGGGCATACCTGATGTAGGTCTTGTGGAACTCACCGATGCCGAAACCGGACAACATATGCTTGTTGATTCAGGCAGCAGAAAGTATCGCGAACATCTGCAACGTTGGGCAGAAAAGGAAACAAAAGCTCTGGATACTGTTTTTTCAAAAACCGGCGTCGATATGGTTAGAGTTTACACGGGAGCCGATTATGTTAAACCACTGATAAAGATGTTTAAAAAACGGGAGTCGAGAAAATAGAATAGAAGGGAAAATGAGAAAACTGAAAAAGAACATATTGGAAAAATATAGATGGGGTTTGCAATTGCTGTTGGTGTTTGTTTTGCTTTCGGCAAATACAATAAAAGCGCAGGAAATAAAGGCTTATACAAGGCTTGATACCAACACCATTATGATAGGCGACCAAATTGGAATAGTATTAGGCGTGAAATTGCCCGAAAATTTTACCGTTAACTGGCCAATACTTGGCGACACACTTACAAGTGCTATTGAAATTGTAAAAAAATCACCTTTGGACACTCTGCTCGAAAACAATGAAAAAATTATCAAACAACGGTTGATAATTACCAGTTTCGACTCGGGCTATTTCGAGTTGCCACCCATTAAATTTATTTTCCATCATAAAAACGACTCCACGCATTATATGGCATTAACCAAAGCAAAGTATTTACAAGTTAATGTTCCGAAAGTTGACACCGCCAAAGCGTTCAAACCTATTGTGATGCCTGTTGAGGCACCTGTGACTTTCGGAGAAGTGTTGCCTTGGATAATTTTGGGGCTTGCGGTTGTTGCTATCATTGCTTTTATTATCTATTATTTGAAACGCCGGAAAGCAAACAAGCCTGTTTTTGCAAGGCGACCTAAGCCGTTGCCACCACCCGATATCGAAGCCATAAGCAAACTTGAAAAGTTGCGACTTGCTCGTATGTGGCAAGCTGGAAAAGTGAAAGAATATCACACAACACTTACCGATATTATGCGAAATTATTTGAAACGACGCTATAATTTCGATGCTGTGGAAATGACAAGCGATGAAATTTTGGAAGAACTTAAGAAACGGAATATTAATGATACCGTTTTGTTAAAATTCAAAGATGCGTTTAATTTGGCCGATTTGGTGAAATTTGCCAAAGCAAATCCTACTGCACTCGAAAACGACCAAAGTGTTTACCATTGTATTGATTTTGTGAATGAAACAAAATATATTCCTGTGAAAACGGAAAACGGTACCATTACGGAAACAAAAAAACAGGAGGAAGAATGATGTTGCGCATTGATTCATGGGCAAATCCCGATTATCTATATCTACTGCTACTGATACCTCTACTTACAGCGTGGTATTGGTATCGCCATAGAAGTAGCACACCTGAAATGCGTTTTTCGGGTTTACGGGCTTTTCAGGGCATGAAAAAAAGCTTGAAAGTACGCTTTATACATAGTTTGTTTGTATTGCGAATGCTTGCTTTGGCCTTGCTAATTGTTGCGCTTGCCCGTCCACAGTCGATAAGCTCGAAGCAAAATATCAACATCGAAGGCATAGACATCATCATTGCACTTGATGTTTCGGGAAGTATGCTGGCACGAGACTTTAAGCCAGACCGTATTACAGCAGCCAAAAATATTGCGTCGGCATTTATCTCCATGCGACCTAACGACCGTATTGGCCTCGTAATTTTTAGCGGCGAAGCTTTTACGCAGGTGCCACTTACTACCGATCATGCTATGATAATAAATATGTTTCGTGATGTGAAAAGCGGAATGATTGAAGACGGTACGGCTATTGGCGATGGACTGGCAACATCTATCAGCCGGTTGAAAGATTCAAAAGCCATTTCAAAAGTCATCATTCTTCTTACCGACGGGGTAAACAATGCGGGTTCGATAGATCCCCTTTCCGCTGCCGAAATGGCCAAACTTTACGGAATAAGAGTATATACTATAGGTATTGGTTCGCACGGCTATGCTCCTTATCCGGTGCAAACGCCATTCGGTATACGTATGCAGCAAATGAAAGTGCAGATTGACGAACAACTTTTGAAAAATATTGCCACCGAGACAGGTGGAAAATATTTTAGGGCAACAGACAACCGGAAACTGAAAGAAATTTTTACGGAAATCGACAAACTTGAGAAATCGAAAATAGACGTACAGGAATTCAATAAAAAATATGAAATGTTTTTTCCTTTCGCCTTTGCCGCTTTGATATTGTTTGTGCTTGAAGTAATGCTACGATACCTTGTATTTAAAAGGATCCCGTAATGATGAAACTTAATGAAAATAGAAAATGTATAACGTGCTGTAAACTAGAGGAAATAAAATGATTAGATTTGCACATATTGAGTTTTTTTATGCCTTGCTACTGGTATTCTTTTTCGTTTTCTTGTATTGGCAATACAACAGTTGGAGGAAAAAAGTAAGCCGCAAACTCGGTGATGATAAAACGATAGAGCGCTTGATTGAGCATCGATCGGATACAAAACCACTGATAAAATTCATCTTGTTATTATTAGCGTTTATTTTTCTCGTGATAGGAGTCGTTGATCCACGTATTGGCTCTAAACTCGAAAAGGTAAAACGCGAAGGTATAGACCTGTTTTTAGTCCTCGACGTGTCAAATTCTATGCTTGCCGAAGACATCAAACCCAACCGGTTGGAACGTGCTAAAATGGCAATATCCAGCCTTATCGACAAACTCCAAGGCGACCGTATCGGCATAGTAGTTTTTGCCGGAAATGCTTACAAACAATTGCCATTGACTACCGACTACGGTGCTGCTAAGTTGTTTTTGTCAGCTATTGATACCAAAATTGTTCCCTCGCAAGGAACAGCCATAGGTGCAGCAATTAATATGGCAGCCAAATCGTTCGACAACAATAAACACAACCGTGCCATTATTTTAATTACCGATGGCGAAAATCACGAAGATAATGCTGTCGTTGCAGCTAAAGCTGCCGCCGAAAAAGGTATTAAAGTATTTACTATCGGTATGGGGTTGCCCGAAGGTGCACCAATTCCTCTTTTTGATAAATACGGTAATCCTAGCGGATTTAAAAAAGACAGACAAGGCAATACGGTAATCACAAAATTAAACGAAGATATGTTACGCGAAATTGCAGCGGCAGGAAACGGTGCCTATGCACGTGCCGACAATGCCAGTGTGGGATTATCCAAAATTTATAACGACATCAACAAAATCCAAAAAGGAGAAATTGAAACCAAACAATTTGCCGACTACGAAGACCGTTTTCAGTTGTATATTGCACTCTCAATTTTCTTCCTTGTATTTGAAGTGTTAATTACCGAAAGAAAATCGAAATGGATGGAAAAATTGGACTTTTTTGGAAAATAGAAAAATGAAACAAATAAAAATTATCATATTACTAGGACTTGTGCTTGTAACCGGCATCGTATCAGCGCAAAGTAGTCGCAAATTTGTGCGCCGCGGAAATGATTTTTATAAAAAAAATAAATTTACTGATGCCGAAGTGGAATACCGTAAAGCCCTTGATAAACAACCCGATTATTTTAAAGGAAAATTCAATCTTGGCGATGCTTTCTACAAACAAAATAATTGGAAAAATGCCGACAGCCTTTTTACAGAATTGGCAGCCTCAGCCAAAACTCCCGATGCAAAAGCTAAAGCTTGGTACAACAAAGGCAATACACTGCTAAATCAAAAAAAGTATCAGAAAAGTATTGACGCTTATAGAAATGCTTTACTACTAAATCCAAAAAATGATTCGGCGAAATATAACTTGGAATATGCCCGAAAAAAACTAAAAAAACATCAGCAACAAAAAAAACAAAATAAGAAAAATCAGAAAAAAAATCAAAAGAAAAATAAACAACAAAACAAAAATCAAAAGAAAAAAAACGAAAAGAAAAATAATAAAAAAAATCAAAACAAACAAAAACAAAAACAACAGCAAAAGCAAAAGCAAAAGCAACAAGAGCAAAATAAAAATAAGCAAGGAGGTAAAAAGAAGCAACAGCCAAGATCCCAACAAATATCGAAGCAAGAAGCCAAACGAATGCTTGATGCGTTGAAAAACGGAGAAAAGAAAACATTGCACAAACTCGAATTACAAAAAGCAAAAGCAGAGCGACACAAAACCTATATTATCGACTGGTAATGACACCGGATGCTTTAATATTTGTTAAACTGCCGACTTATTGCACAATATTTGATAAAAAGATGCATTAATTGAAGGTAAGGGAGAAAAAAACCCCGTTAAATTATACTTTTGACAAAAAATATTAGGAAAGGATGAAAAAAAGCCTGCTTATTATAGTGGCCATACTCCTGACAAGTTTTCAGTTCGCAGTGGCCGGAGGTAATATTCGGTTGATCGGCAGTACTAAAAATGTTGTTAGAGTAGGCGAAACATTTCAGGTTATTTATGAATTGAACACAGAAGCAGGTGGTTTTATCCAACCCAATTTTGGCGGCTTGCAAGTACTTTCGGGACCTAATGTATCAAGCAGTTCAAGTATTCAGTTTATCAACGGCCATATGAGTCAATCATATAATATAACCTACACTTTCCTTGTTCGGGCAACGCAAACCGGTAACATAACCATCAGTCCTGCTTACGTTACAGTAAAACGAAGACGTTATACATCAGAGAAACTTCACGTAAAAGTTGTTAAAGTATCAACTGCTAATACCCAACAGCGGTACAATGGTAATGCAAACAACACCGGAAGTCCCAAAAGCAATAACAGCCATGTTTCCTCGGAAGATGTGTATGTAAAAGCAAGTGTAAACAATGCTCATCCTTGGCTCGGACAACAAATTATTATTACCTATGAAATTTACACCAAAGTACCGGTTTCTAATTTGAGTATCCAAAAACTCTCTTCTTACGCAGGGTTCTGGTCTAAAGATTTGCTCAAAGCCAATGCCCCTATGAAACAAAAAAACAAGTTCATCAATGGACAACAATATGTGATTGCCGAAATTCGTAAGTTGGCACTTATTCCACAAAAAACCGGTAAGCTTACTATCAATCCTATGGAACTCGACTGTAATGTGCAGATACGTGTGCAACCGAAACGTCGACATACACGAGGATACGACCCCTTCGGCAACTTTTTCAACGATCCTTTCTTTAACAGGAGTGTGAAAAACGTTAAAAAAACTTTGCTTTCAAATGCCGTAACTGTTTATGTTAAACCTCTGCCACAAGAAGGAAAACCAATCGGATTTGCCGGTGCAGTAGGCAATTTCAGGTTTAACACAAAAATCGACAGAACTCAATTAAACGCCAACGATGCCCTTACTTTCGACGTAAATATTTCGGGAAGAGGAAACATAGAGTTGATAGAACCTCCGAAAGTGAAATGGCCCGTTGATTTTGAAACTTACGACCCCAAAATTACCTCTAAAATTAATACATCGGCTTACGGTATATCGGGACGTAAAAAATTTGAATTTATTGCTGTTCCACGTAATCCGGGCGATTTTGTTATTCTACCGGTTACATTCAGCTTTTTCAATCCATCCGACGGAAAATATCACAGTTTTGCTTCCGACACATTGAATATTCATGTAGGAAAAGGTAATGGCAACGGTAACAGAGGCGTTACTTACAGTGCCAATGAGCAAGAAGATATTCATTTTCTCGGAAAAGATATTCACCACATCAAAAGCCAGTTAGGGAAACTTCGAAACCTCGGAGAATTTTTCTTTGCATCAACACTTTATTACATCTTATTGATTCTTCCTGTTATCCTACTAATTATCCTACTTTTTATTCGTAAGATGCTCATTAAAAAATATAGCAATATCAGCCGTCTGAAAAATAAAAAGGCACACAAAATTGCAAAAACACGCTTGTCAAAAGCATCAAAATTTAAAAAAGAAGGTAACGACAAAGCATTTTATGAAGAGGTAGCGCAAGCACTTTGGGGATATATTTCCGATAAATTTAATATCCCACAGGCCGACTTGTCCGTCGATACGGTAAAAGAAAAACTGCAAGGCATTAGTGCCAACGAAGAAAGTATCGAAAGCTTTATTTCAACATTGAATAATATTGAGTTTGCTCGTTTTGCTCCAGGTTCAGCCAAAGACAAAATGGGACAGATTTATCTTGAGGCTATGAATGCCATTTTAAAAGCAGAAAAAGCAATAAAGTGATGAAAAAATATTTGAAAATAGCATTCCTGGTTATATTTATAAGTTTTATTTGTAAGCTACAAGCCGGTAACATTAACTCAGATTCGCTTTTTTTACGTGCCAATAAAGCTTACAACCACAGATTGTACGATTCGGCAGCAAACAACTATCAACGTATTTTGCAACAGGGAAAAGTGTCGGCAACTTTGTATTATAATTTGGGAAATGCATACTACAAAGACAACAACGTTCCGTTGGCCATTTTGTATTACGAAAAAGCCAAAAAATTGGCTCCAAACGACGCCGACATCAATTATAACCTCAGTATAGCCAATACAATGATTGTAGATAAAATTGATAAAATTCCCGAACTGTTTTTTAAAAAGTGGTGGCACTATTTTTATAACTTATTCAATGCCGATGTGTGGGCGATGTTGTCAATAATTAGCTTTGCCGTATTGGTAGCTTTTCTGGGTCTGTTTATCCTCGGCGGAGGTCGCAAAACCAAACGTATCGCCTTCTTCTTCGGTTTATTGTTTTTGTTTACAAGTGCCGTTTCTTTTGGTCTTGCTTCACAAAAATATTATTATACAAAACAACACAGCGAAGCTATTATTTTCACACCGACCATCACGGCTAAGAGCTCCCCATCGGATAGTGCCGTCGATCTTTTTGTTATTCACGAAGGTACGAAAGTCAGCGTTCTTGACAAGGTAGATAATTGGGTGAAAATAAAAATTTCAAACGGTAGTATCGGCTGGCTACCTTCAAAATCACTAAAAGAAATCTAAAAAATGTAATTTATTGATTATTATTATTTGGGCGGCTCATACGGCTGTCCGTTATATCCCCGTAAGGCTTTGCCGTGTTTCGTAAAACCCGCAAAGGAGCTTCCTTCGGTCGCCCTTTCCGGTTTACTCCACATCGGCAAAGCCTTACGGGGGATGCCACTCCCATCCGTGCCGCATCTCACAGGAAAAACTCCTTAACTCCTTACCTAACGTAGTTCAGTCTGATGCAAAAAACCATATCTGATTTATTTTCGTCCTTTCAACGTACAGCAAAATTTAATAGAAATACTCTGATTCAACTTTGATACATCCCTATTAGGACTAAAAGTTGCTTGTATAGCGTTTTCTATTTCCCGTATTTTTCAATATCTCTTACCGAGAAAATCCCCGTTGTTAGTTTTATGTAACAAATTTGAAACCATTATGTGGTAGATTAGTTGCATATCTTTGCAAATTCTAACAAGTATTAATTACGACAGTTGTTTTTAATTTTTTACAAGTCAATCACTATAAACATATGATAATCAATATAAACTAAGGGTTCAGAACTCTTTGCATTACAAAATTGCAGTTTCATTATTACTATTGGTTACCCAATTCGAAATTGTGCAAAAATACGTTTGGATTATTCACCGATCGTTCAAGCGTCAGCATTGATGGTTCAAGTGTTTGCTTAGAACGTCCGGCTATCGCAACATACGTGTAGAAATCAGCAAACCTCATCAAATTTGTTGACAATCGTTTCTTAATCAATTTTTTAGTAAATTTGCCATACTAAAGGTGTTGTTAACGAATAATATTGTAAAAGAAAAACCTCTATGAATCAACAACTTAAAACCGCCAGCCGTGGCAGCATTTTATTTCACGATAAAATGAAATTTCTGCGGCAAGTAGTGATTATCAAGAAAAATGAAGGATAAAATACAAAAAATATGTTTTCTTACATTTTTATGAAAATACTGGAAAGCCGTCCCGAAAGATATGATACTGGAATTAATTTTTTATCAGGAGGACATGCTTCAAAAATAAGAAAACAGATAGTACGAAATTTTGTAAAACCTGGAATAAAAGTACTTGATATTGGATGTGGGACAGGTTTATTAATGGAATATGCAGCCAAAGCCGGTGCCGAAATAAAAGGGATTGACACATCAAGAGGTATGCTGAAAATTGCTCAAAAAAGGATTGATAGAAGCGAATTACAAGATAAAATTTCAATTTATAACATTGGTGTAGTAGAAATAGATACCCTTTTTGCTGAAAACAGTTTCGATTTAATAGTATCAACTTTAGTTTTTAGCGAGCTTTATACGGAAGAAAGAGCATTGGCATTATATCAAATAAAAAAACTGTTAAAACCGAATGGAAAATTAGTGATAGCAGTTGAAGTTCAACCTCGTAATTTCTTTAAACAAATTACCCACTTTTTTATCAGATTACCTTTGGCCATTTTAACCTATATTATTGCTCAAGCAGGGACAAAACCACTCGCAAAAATATCGGAAGAAGTTACAAGGTCAGGCTTTTCAATAGTCAAAGAAGAGTATTCGTTTCTTGATAGTTTTGTTGTATTATCTGCAAATAATTCCGAAAACGAGGGCTATAAAAAGATAAATTTTTCTATTGATAAAAGGCCACAGGATGATTATTCAATTATCAAATCAATTTGGGATTATATCGGCCGGTGGTTTCCAAACCCTGTTGAACCGGGACTTCGTATTGTTGGAAATCCCGACAGGAATTCACCGGTAATTCTTACATCAAATTTTCATCTCACGGCAAGACGTGTTGAGAATTCTTTAGAAAATGAAAATGTGTTTTTATTAATTGCACCTACAAAGGGCATTAATGTTTGGTGTGCTACTGAAGGTGGCGATTTAAATACTCATTCCGTTATAACAGCAATAAAAACAAGCCAGTTAAACAATAGAGTTGACCACAATAAAATAATTCTTCCACAATTTTCGGCATCGGGAATTGACCTTGTGCTTTTGCAAAAAAAAACCGGACGAAAAGGGCTCTTCGGTCCCGCTTATTCAAAAGACCTACCGGAATATCTTAAAAATCATAAATCTGTTTTTAAAAACAACAGGGCTGATTTTTCTTTCCTTTTCAGGTTGGAAATGTTATTATCAATGAATTTTATTATTTGGTTTGCAATTGCTGCTGTTACTCTTTTGTTAGCTCCGGAAATGCTTTTACACATTAGTATTTATTTTTGGCTCACAGGCTTTGTCCTTTATGCCGGCTATCCGTTTATCCCAGGAAAAAGCGGTTGGCTTAAAGCAGGTGTACTTTCAATAATCGAGATTCTTGTAATTGCATTAATTTCATTTCTTACACTAAAAATACCACTCTTTTCGTATTGGAAAACAATGTTTATGTTGAGTGCTATTAACTTATGGCTTGGCTTCGATTTAAAAGGGATTGTTGCCGGTTATCCTTCGGAAGCCGAATGGTTAATGAGAAAACTCGGGATGAATTCTTTCGGACATATTTTTTCAGCTGAAAAACAAAATGAAGGAATAATTCAACAAAACATTGATAAATGTAATAATTGTCGTGTTTGCTTAATGGTCTGTCCCAAATCAGTTTTTGATATTGTAGAGAAAAAAAAAGTAAGAATAACAAATAAATCGGAATGTTTTGCATGCAACGCGTGCGTAACCCAATGTACGGAAAATGCTTTGCAATTAAGAATAAAATAAATATCCATATTCCATTAGCACTATCGGACTATTTGCATCAGTATAGGATTACCGGATAAGCTGTGTTTCAAATTCCGTTTTATTCCCTACATTATCAATTACTTCCAAACGAAAAGTACTTTTGCCTTTGGGCAGATGTTTGTCAATGAAATAAGTAAGCAGCTTGTCTTTTTGATCGTATTCCATAAGCAACCATTTCCCGTTAAGGGTAGCTCTATAACTTTTTATACCGCTTTCTTTGTCTTCTATTTTCAATTTCAAAGTTTTTTGTTTTGCCGTCAATCGGGTTTTCAAAAAATTAAGTTGCCGAATGACAGGCGGAATAGTATCAATCATAACAGTATAATTTCCAAGATCCCTTACTCTTGTTACTAAACTATCGTTTACGAAACTGCTACCGGTATAAACGAAATCAACAACCTTTTTAGCGGGAAGATAAGCAACAAACAGTTTGCTTTTTAAACGATTTTCAACAGTGTCAGGTTTAATTTTAAGAGTGAATAGTTTTTGTACAGGCACAAAACGGTTACCCAACACAATCAGCGAACTGTATGTACCTTTCAATCTGGGTTCGGTTTTATGATTTAAATAAAATGAACGGTAAAATGTCCTTGCAGGAAAATCGGCACGATAATTTTTCCCGATTACGAAAAATGATCTTCTGAAATTCTCAAAAAGTCCGGCCGGCTTGTGTAAAAGTTTTTTCTTAAAGGCTGACTTCAACGGTTTTGAATTTCCTCGCAAATTAAACGCGAGAATAGACTGATTACCGTATGTATCGTATACCCTTATTCTTACTTTGTGAAATAAACTGTCGTTAAAAGAAAAAATTCCCCGATTTTTCACTCCATAATAATTAAATAGTCTATTGTTGGTGTCGATTTGTGTACGAACCAGCCGTTTTCCTTTCTTTTGATAGTAATTGTAATCAATAAGGCTGTTGATGTATCTCGTGGTATAAAAAGAAATTTTATCCATTTTCAAACCGAAAATCCGTGTTGTATCAATAAAAACTTCTATTTTATAAACACCGTTTTTATTTTGGAGTTTATTCGTCAAATCGTAAGTATCAATGCCGAGTGAAGCTCTTCCGTGTATTATTATTTGAGGTTTTCCTTTGAGACTGCAATTTTTCCCCGAACCTGTTACCATATAAACTGTTGTATCGTGTTTGCCGTTGATGAGTGTGGTGTCATCAACCGGATACAGGCTGAGCTGTAGAATACGCGGATATGTTCTGTCGGCAATTTTAATACTTTTAAAAAGAAGTGGATTAACAGGATACTGCGACTTTTCTTCTCTGATCTCGAAATGCAAATGAGGTCCACCCGACGACCCTGAATTGCCACTAAAAGCAATTACTTCCCCTTTTTTTACCGGATAATGTCCCCTTTTGGGGAAAATCTCAATAAGATAACTCTCTCGTTCGTACTGTGTTTTTTTTACTAATTTTTCGAGCGTATCGTTAAACGAAAGCAAATGCCCGTAAACCGAAACATAACCGTTGGGATGAGTAATGTATAACGCTTTGCCGTAACCACCAAGCGAAATTTTTATCCTTGATACATATCCCTCGGCAACGGCAAGCACTTCTTTTCCCGTAACTCCCTGTGTTTTAAGGTCGATTCCCGAATGAAAATGTCCCGGACGCAATTCTCCAAAACTCCCCGAAAGATAAAGTGGAATATCAAGTGGCGGGCGAAAATAGCTTTTAGGGTAGTTGTTTTGTGATAAAAGCGATAACGAAAACAAACTGAAAAATATGATGAGAAGATTGTTTCGAGACATTAATTTCTATTTGACAAAGTTTAAAATTCCTTTCAATAAATGTATAACGACATCGGCAAACGAAAACTGACAATTCGGATATTTTGCCTTGTGCAATATGGTGCGTATCAGTGCTTTTTTATCTCTAATGATACTTTTATCATAACATTTGCCAATCATCAGACTTTCAACGGAAAGAAAATCACCAAGCGGCCACAACACTTCTCCGGAAAATAACAGATCGGGTTTTCGTAGTACTTCGCCGGCATTTTCAACAAAAGCTATGGTATTCCGTAGATACATATTACCCACCCTGTCGTAATCACGGATTAGAGTATCGCCACTATCGAAAGCTATTGCTTTTATTTCGTTTCCAAAAAACATTAGTTGCAAAAGTAGTTTGTTTTATAGAACAAGACTACTTTGTAAACTTATAATTTGTTTTCTTATGTAGCGTCTGTAAGCCTATCGCCAAGTCAAAGCCGTGTTTCTTTACAATAGGGTTTGACGTATTGTGTAAAAAATAACTTGTACGACTCAAATTTCGACCTCACACTGAACTCATCTCCAAAGATGAGTATTTCTATACCATAGTGAAATAGCAACTAATCACAAAAAAATATTTAGTACCTTAAGTTTTCATATGGTAAACATCGTATTTCACTTCGTAAGTTCTTGATTCTGAGCTATCCTGAGGCATTGGGGCTTTTGTGCTAAGTGCCGACCTAATTTTAGCCGGAATGTTTTTTCTTATTTTTTTCCCGAACACCGGTAAGAGTCTAACAACTACAGAATATGATTGTATGCTTTCCGATGCTCCCACAGCGGAGACAATATCCCCTGTTGGCGGAGTAGGAGGAAGGCAGTAGCATGAACAGGGGTGCAGTATTATACTTCAATTTTCATTAATTTAAAAAAATTCTTTTTGAATATAAATAATCGTAGCAATCTTGTGCGTGGCTTTATTCGTGCCAAAGTAATGATATACAAAGATTTTATTGCTCTCCGTACCGAACAAGCGGTAAAAGATGCCGTAAGATTCCATATCGAAGGAAAAAACTATGTCGTTTGCGATATTATTCAAATTCGTTTTAACATATAAAAAATAAGTTTCATTGCCATAAAGAATACTTAACATGAACCAAGTTTGAAACTTGCGAAGGTTTGAGTATTGGTAGTTTATTAGAGTAAATAATTAGTCATCAAAGCAAGCATAATTAAGAAATTGGCGATTTATAACAAGTATTATATAACATGGTTGCGGTTGGATAAGCGGCTTGAAAATATTTTTTTTCGCAATATGCTTGGACTTAAAAAACAATATTATACTTTTGCAGACCTATTTTTAAAAAAGAGAAATTTGTTGTCGTTCGTATTTTTAATGAAAGCAATACGGGGTATAGCGCAGTCCGGTTAGCGCACCTGCTTTGGGAGCAGGGGGTCGCAGGTTCGAATCCTGCTACCCCGACTTTGGATAATGGGGTATACCCATATTAATGATAATTCCGCACACTTGGAGAGATGGGTGAGTGGCTGAAACCACCGGTTTGCTAAACCGGCGTACCTGTCAAAAGGTACCGGGGGTTCGAATCCCCCTCTCTCCGCAGATGTCTTAATAGTCTATCTTTTGAGTCTTTTTTTATCTTCATTTGACGTTCTTTATATCGGAATAAAATATTAAACCAACTATCTTTGCAAGCATTACGTAATGATACTTTTTCCAAATGCGAAAATAAATCTTGGTCTGCGGATATTCGATAAACGTCTCGACGGCTATCACAATATTGAGACGCTGATGTATCCCGTACCTTTTTGTTGCGACGTGATTGAGTTTGCCGAGCATGATGAGTTTCAAATTAAGGAGTACGGACGACATATTCCACATTCTGCCGGTAACAATTTGCTTGTGAAAGTATATAAACAATTGATTCGACAGTATTCCTTGCCTCTCTTATCTATTCATCTACTGAAAAATATTCCGGTGGGAGCAGGCCTTGGCGGAGGTTCGGCGGATGCTGTTTTTTTCTTAAAAACTCTAAATACACAATACAATTTGTGTATTTCGAGCAAAAAACTTATGGATATTGCACTAGGATTGGGAAGCGATTGTCCTTTTTTTATCTCCAATCAACCGGCAATAATACGGGGTAGGGGAGGGCTTCTGCAAACTGTTGAGCATTTTCTTAGCGGATATCATCTTGTTGTTGTCGATGCCGGAGTTTCCATTTCTACGGCAGAGGCTTATACTCACTTGAAAAATGTAAATAATTCTATGGATGTTTCTCTTCAAGAAATTATCGGTATGCCACCCGATAGTTGGAAAAATTATTTATACAACGATTTTGAGTCTTTTGTTTTCGGGCATTATCCAAAACTTGCCTCGTTAAAAAAACAGCTATATGATAAAGGTGCGTTTTTTGCTTCTTTAACAGGTAGCGGGTCGGTGGTGTACGGCCTGTTTGCCGAGAAACAAAAATTACCCTTGTCCGAATCTTTTGAAAATGCTGTGGCTTGGACGGGAAGACTGAAATAATAGCTTTCTAAATTTTTCCGGATAGCAACTAACTTTGCTACGTGCCGTACTCCAATGTGATATTTTATTAATTTTACGGAATATTAAATAAATTTACAATCATATTTTTGCAACTAATTGAAATTTGCACTCTTAGCCTTTGTTGAAGGACATTTTACTTTAATACATTTATGTGCAATTATACGTTTGGTATTTTCTCTTCAAGGATAATCTTTTTGTAAAAATTCAATACTCGAATTGTTTTTAGCTTTGTAAAAAAGTTCAGGAGTTTTTCATTGATCTATTTTAAATATCAAACACTGAACACTGAAAAACGATTTTTGATGTATTTATGATCAAATAATTTTCAGGTAAACAAGTGTTTCTAACAACTCTTTTAAAATTACTTTCGTTTTATGAATGAAGTCTTTTTTTAGATTCGGCACTTTGTGCTTCTTTGTAATTCAAAGAAACTGATGTTCGGGAACGAATCCATTGATAAGATAAATGATTTCTTGCTTTTGAATTAGGCATTCATTTACAATTTCAATTATAAAAACTGAAAAATCAATCAATCGTTCTTCTAAATCAAATTTGTTCATACTCAATCAACTTCTTAATTCATTATTCGTCATTAGTAAATCAATATTAGATATTCACTTTATTACTTTTTTTAATAGTCGACGTGAAGATAACTTACTGATAACAAACAAAAGCAGTATAATAAATTATTATTTCGGTATTTATAAACGAAAAGTTTCGTAAGTGTTTGTAGAAAAGCAAAACATAAAGAAAGTGCTTACAACTGCATTTGCGGAATATCGCCATTGACAATTATAGGAGCTTCGGTTTTTTCAACAATTTCTTCTACGCTCACGCCGGGAGCACGCTCAATGAGTTTAAATCCGGCAGGTGTAATGTCTACCACGGCAATGTCAGTAACGATGCGTTTTACACAGCTAACGCCTGTAAGCGGTAAATTACACTCTTTCAATAACTTAGATTTACCTTTACGATCGGTGTGAGTCATTGCTACAATAATGTTTTTGGCGGAGGCTACCAAGTCCATTGCTCCCCCCATACCTTTTATCATTTTGCCAGGAATTTTCCAGCTGGCGATGTCGCCGCGTTCGTTTACCTGAAAAGCACCGAGGACGGTAAGGTCGATATGACCTCCACGAATCATCGCAAAGCTTGTGGCCGAATCGAAAAAGGCAGCACCTTTTACGTAGGTAACCGTTTGTTTTCCGGCGTTTATAAGGTCGGCATCCAATTCTTTTTTGATAGGGAAAGGGCCGATGCCAAGGAGCCCGTTTTCTGATTGCAGTACCACTTCTATTACTTTAGGGATAAAATTGGCCACAAGAGTCGGGATTCCAATACCGAGATTTACGTAATAACCGTCTTTCAATTCTTTGGCTATTCGTTTTGCTATTTCGTTTTTATCTAATGACATAATCATTTTATTTTTAATAAGTTAATACCGAAAAGTTTAATCACTTGTCGTGGCAAATTCTATACGTTTTTCGTATTTCTCGCCTTGGAAAACTCGTTGGACAAAAATTCCTGGAGTATGAATACAATTGGGGTCGAGTTCGCCAGCAGGGACGAGTTCTTCAACTTCGGCAATGGTAATTTTTCCTGCCATAGCCATCATATTGTTAAAATTGTTTGCGGTATGGCGATAGATTAAGTTTCCTGCAGTGTCGCCTTTCCAAGCTTTTACGATAGCAAAATCGGCGGTGAGTGCGGTTTCGAGCAAAAACATTTTGCCGTTGAATTTACGGATTTCTTTTCCTTCGGCTATTTCGGTGCCGTATCCTGCCGGAACAAAGAATGCTGGAATACCTGCTCCGCCGGCTCTACAGCGTTCGGCTAATGTTCCTTGCGGGTTCAGTTCCACTTCGAGTTCGCCCGAAAGTAGTTGACGTTCAAATTCGGCATTTTCGCCCACGTAGGACGAAATCATTTTTTTTATCTGATGGCGTTCGAGCAAAATTCCTAATCCGAAATCGTCAACGCCCGCATTGTTCGAAATGCAAGTAAGCCCTTTCACACCTAAATTGTGCATAGCTTGTATGGCTTTTTCGGGAATACCGCACAAACCAAAGCCGCCGAGCATTAGTGTCATATTGTCTTCCAAGCCTCGTAAAGCTTCAAAGGCATCCATTACCGTTTTGTTCATAGTTTTATTTTTTTATATTTGATAAAATATTTATTAGCAACCAATTTGCCGCGAAATAACCAATCGTTGTATTTCAGATGTTCCTTCGCCTATTTGCAACAGACGTTGATCGCGATAAAAGCGCTCAATGTCGTAATCTTTCATTAAGCCGTAACCGCCATGAATTTGTTGTGCCTCGAAAGCAACCTGATTGGCTATTTCCGAGCAATAAAGTTTCGACATGGCTGCTTCTTTAGAATAAGGTCTGCCATTGTTTTTTAGCCAGCAGGCTTTGTAGAGTATGTTTCGTGCAAGTTCGATTTTTAAAGCCATATCGGCTAACTTGAAAGAGTTAATTTGAAATTTTGAAATGGGTTTCCCGAATTGTTTGCGTTGTTTGGCATAAGCCAGTGCCATTTCAAAAGCACCTTGTGCCAAACCAAGTCCCATTGCACCGATAGAAAGTCGTCCACCGTCGAGAGTGTGTAGCATAATATGTGATCCTTCACCGATTTTGCCAAGTAAATTTTCTTTCGGAACGCGGACATCATCAAAATATAGTTCCGAAGTATCCGAAGCACGCCACATCATTTTGCCATGCATTGGCACCTGTCTGAATCCGGACGTTCCGGCATGTACTAAAATGGCGGTAAAAAGTTTTTTGCCATTTTTTTCACCCGAAACAGCCTGAACGGTACAACCTTTCGAGATGTCGGAAGCACCGTTGGTAATAAAAATTTTCGAGCCGTTAATTACCCATTCGTCGCCTTCGACGATGGCGGTGGTTTTTGATCCCCGCGAATCGGAACCAGCGCCGGGCTCGGTAAGTCCGAAACTCCACAGCCCGTCTCCGGTGCATAGTTGCGGTAAGTACTTCATCTTTTGTTGTTCGGTGCCAAACTCAAATATAGGACTAATACCCAAAGAGTTGTGAGCCGCAAGGGTGGCGGCTTGCGAACCGTCAACACGGGCGAGTTCCTCAACGGCAATAATGTACGAAAGTGTGTCTAAACCCTGACCACCGTATTTTTCGGGAAGGTTCATCCCAAACAAACCGAGTTCGCCGATTTTTTTTGTCAACTCATACGAAAATTCTCCTTTTTCGTCCAACTCTTTGGCCAAAGGTTTTACTTCCCTTTCTGCAAATTCTCTAACAGTTTCTCTGATAAGCTGTTGCTCTTGTGATAAATCAAAATTCATTGTCTTATTTTTTATACCGTAAAATTAATTTTTTTCTATTACCATAAATTCCCAAACTGATTTTTATCCTTATTTCAAAACAGCCATTCTCGTCCTCATCTGTTGCGAGGATGACTAAATACTCTAAATAACTGCCTGTTATTAATGGTGATTGTTTGTTTTCGTTGCAAAAGATAAGAAACAGTATTTTATAATTATAACAAATTTTAAGTTATAATATTGCTATTTCCTGTTTTGTCAATCCTGTTTTGTCGATTACTTCCTATAAGGAAGTACTTGACCGCAGCATTTGCTTTGCCAATTTTTTTTTTGCTAACATATCTTTTTTTTGTTTTAAAGTTTGGTAAGTATGTTGTCTTCAACTTCCGTTGTATCTCTTATCCTGTGGATTTTGAATATATTTCATCAAATGTCTGATTATGGGTTTGTATTTTTCGGGATAGTTATTTTCGTCTAAGCTAATTTCGTGTATTTTGTCCTGCTAAAAAACACTCACGGCTTTTTTCAACTCGTTTTTATAATGTTTCTTTTTTATGGCTTCTACCTGAAGGATGATGCTGTCGTGTGTGAGGCTTTCATTAAAATCGGTTTTTACAGGCAATTCTTTGTTTGTGCTGTGCTTAAGATAGTGGTGTGCTTTATGGAGAATGGGTATATCTTGCGCAATATAATATATTGATAATCTATCATATAAATATTTTTTTGAAAAAATAATCATCTTTGATAACCATTGCAATTAAAAGATATTTCACTTTTAAATAAAACCATATTCAGAAGGTGGAAATTAATCCAATAATTATGGGGAAAATTAAAAAATATAATTCATTTCTGCTTTTTCAATAGAAAATTATATATCATAGCAAATCTGCAATCAGCTTGCGTATTTAAGGTATTACTAAATCTACCAACTGCAAATCGGTATCCACCATATCTCCTTCTTTTACATTTACTTTTTCTATAATGGCATTTTGGGTGGCAACGATGTTGTTTTCCATTTTCATAGCTTCCACAACAAGTAAAACAGTTCCACGATGAACTTTGTTGCCGGCTTTAACATTGATTTTTATCACTTTACCGGGCATAGGCGCAAAGAGGTTGCCGTTACCGCTATCGCCTGTACCTTGTGTATATTCTTCGCCTTCAACAAGGATGTCGTTTCGTTTTAGCTGAAGTATCAGTCCGTCGAAGCTTACATAAGCCGTTCCTCTTTCGTCTTTTGAAACGGCTGCTTTATGGTAACGCTTGTCGATACGGAAATTAATTTCATGTTCGCTAATATTTTTCAAACAGGTTTCGTAAATCTTACCGGCAACTTCAAACCAAAATGTATTATTTTTTTTCCTGACAAGTTTCAGTTTCCAAATATTTTTTTCTATTGTCAACGAAATTTCCATTTGAAGACGCCAGTATCCGATTTCTTCCCAAATGTTTCTTTTATTTTTTAAACTATTTAAATTCAAATCGTAAAGTGTGAATGCAATGGCGGCGTTTATAAAATTTTTGGGTTTGTGCATTGCTTCGATATCGCTAAGAATTTCGCCGGTATGGAGATCGCAAAATTTGGTGGAAAGTTTATTTTTGGCAAAAGCCTGATGTTGGAGTACAAACAATAAATAGAGAATATTGGTTTTGATACCGTGGATAGTATAATTTTTTAAGGCAGCAACACTTTTATTGATGGCAATTTGGCGGTCGTAGCCCCAAACCACCTGTTTGCTAATCAAAGGGTCGAAAAAACTTTTTATTTCCACGGCTTTTTCTATGCCGGTGTCGATTCGGATGTTTTCGCCCGATGGTTCTTTATAGAGGGTTATCTTTCCGGGCGATGGTATAAAATTATTGGTGGGATCTTCGGCATAAATACGGCATTCAATGGCATGTCCGGTTTGCGACAGTTCTTCTTGTTTTAAACGTAACGGATTTCCGGCGGCAACAAGAATTTGTTCTTCCACAAGATCAACACCTGTAACCATTTCTGTAACAGGGTGTTCGACTTGAATGCGAGTGTTCATTTCGAGAAAATAATAGTTCAGCTCATTGTCAACTAAAAATTCTATTGTTCCAGCGCTGTTGTACGCTACTTTGCGTGCAATGGACAGGGCATCGCCAGCCATTTTTTCGCGAATTTCGTTAGTAAGTGTTGGTGATGGCGATTCTTCGATTATTTTTTGATAGCGTCTTTGAATGGTGCATTCCCTTTCGAAAAGATGAACTACCTTACCGAAATTATCGCCTAAAACTTGAAATTCAATGTGGCGCGGTTCTTCGATATATTTTTCGATATAAATGCTACCGTCGCAGAAATAGTTTTTGGCTTCGCGCGAGGTTGCTTCCAGAATTTCCTGCAAATTGTCATCTTCGTACACAATACGCATTCCTTTGCCACCACCCCCTGCCGCCGCTTTCACCAAAATAGGAAACGCTATCGTATGTGCTTTTTTTAAAAGCTGTTCGGGTGTGCCTGTTACTCCTTCGGTAATGGGTATGCCAAGTTTTGTAACAAAAGCACGGGCTTTTATTTTGTTGCCCATTAGCTTAATGGCTTCTACGTGTGGGCCTATAAAGGTTATTCGGGCTTTTTGACATATGGCAACAAATTGCGGATTTTCAGCCAAAAAACCATATCCCGGATGCAAAGCGTCGCAACCTGAATTTTGGGCTACTTTCATTATCTTTTCGATATTCAGATAAGTATCGCTCAATTCTTGTTTTCCAATGCAGTAGGTTTCATCAGCGAGTTGAAGGTGTAGCGAGGCATCGTCCACTTCGGAGTAAATCGCTACGGTACTTATTCCAAGCTTTTTGGCCGATTTAATGATTCGTACGGCTATTTCACCGCGATTGGCAATTAATATTTTTTTAAATATTTTCATTTCACATATTTATTATGTCATCCCTTAAGAATTTGTTTTTATTTACCCACTTTGCTTTTCGTTTTTCCAGAAAGGCTGTCATTCCTTCCTGCCCCTCTTCGGTGGCACGCAATTCGGCAATCAATTGGGCTGTATAATCCGTTATATTTTGCAAATCGTTGTTTTTCATTATCTTACCAATAAGTTGTTTTGTTGCTTTTACCGCTTCGGGGGCAGCAGTTTTTAGCTCTGCTATTAAGGCTTCCACTTGTGCCTCTAATTCCTCCTGCGCTACAGCATGGTTAATAAGATGCCATTTTTCGGCTTCCTTTCCATTAAAACGTTTGCCGGTGAGCATCAATTCTTTGGCGCCGTATTCACCTATACGTCTCATCACAAAAGGGCAGATGGTGGAGGGCGAAATGCCGAGTTTTACTTCGCTAAAGGCAAAGCAAGTGTTTTCGGCGGCAACTACAATATCGCAAGCAGCCAGCAAACCGTTAGCACCGCCAAATGCCGAACCGTGTACTACAGCAATTGTGGGTAACGGACAATCGTAAACCGCTTTGAACAAAGCTGCCAACTTTTTACCGTCTTTTACATTTTCGTCGAAACCGAAACCGGCTATTTTTTTCATATAATTGAGGTCGGCGCCGGCACAAAACGATTTTCCGTTACCTCGCAAAACAACACACCTCAACGAACTTTTGTTATCAATGTTACCAAAAATTTCAGTCAGTTCCGATATCATCACATCATTCATAGCGTTGTGCACATTGGGTCGGTTGAGGATAACCGTCATTATATTCTCCCGTTTGCCAATTAATAAGGTGTCGTATGTTTTCATTTTTATAAATTAAGTGCCAAAATCACATTTTTTTCCTTCGAAAACTCTTTGGAGACCATATAAAACTCATTTAATTTTAAAGGGTTCGAAAGTCTTTCTGTCTTTTGCAAATGCTGTTTTATGGCTTTGGTTTTTGCCTCTATACCAATGCCCTTTTCACGTATGATAAAGTTTATTTCAGAGCCATTGCAGTTTTGGTAATAATTAATTTTTCCGTAAGATTTTAGATTGTTGTAAATGGCATTTTCAAACAGATTTCTCTCATCAACCATTGCAAACTTATTGACAATGCCTGTGTCGCAGATATATACTTTACTTGCACCCGAAACATCTTTATCAATATTCCCAGAATATGATTTTAGGTTAGAATTAAAATATGGATGTTCGAGAAAATAGAGGTGGGAATAGACTGTGGGTCGCGACAGAATTAGTACGGATGCGAGTTTTGAGATATTCAGGTTTGAATCTGTCTGCTTCAAAAGCAGTAGTGTCAAATCTCTGAAACCCTTTATCTGTTTGAAGCCGGTAAGGCATTTTACATTTTTTTCAAAATAGGAGATAAAAATTTCCGTTAAAAGCCACTGTTTATCCTTTTTCGATTCTGCCAGCACCACCAGCGGAAACCTACCGTATTCGAGATATTTATCATGATAGGTTTTGTATTTTTCAAAGACATTTTTAATTTTCCGTTTTGATTTCTTTTCCAACAAATCTTCAAATGACAATTCAACACTTTTAAAAACCATTAATTCTTTAAAATTGAGAGGAAAAGGCACAACAACAAACTTCCACCCCGCAAGACTTTTGGGAAAAATGCTTTTCAAATAAAAACTACTTGAACTGTTTACCATAAATTTTACACCATAATGGTAGCATAGATACTTCGTAGTCTTTACCACACTCGGTATTTGTTGTACTTTGTCAATGATATATGCTTTTGTATTTTTAGATATCCCGAATGGCAACAGGGTGTTCCAGAAATTATTATAATCAATTTCATCAAAAATCAATTGTTCAGACGCACTTTCCATGTCGAGAAACACTTTGTTATCATCGTCTAACTTGTTGGATATTTGCTGCATAAGGGATGTTTTTCTGACACGGCGTATAGCTGTTGTAGTGATAATTTGTTTGTGTCCGAACAAATCCTTTATAGTATCATATTTCTTTCTTTTAAATATCATTTATAATCAAGCTGTTATGTTTTCATTTTACAATTTATATATAGCACTGTAAAATAGCAATTGATGAATCTGTATAAAGTTGTTTCGTTACATTCTGAACACGCCATATTTCTGTTGTGGATATTTTTTGTTTAGCGACATGGCTATGCCCATAGCAATAATTTTCCGGGTATCGACAGGGTTGATAATACCGTCGTCCCAAAGGCGTGAAGTACTGTAAAGAGCGGCACCTTCGCGTTCGTATTTTTCGAGGATAGGTTTGCGCATTTTTTCAATTTCTTCGGGAGGCATTTCCATACCTCGTGCTCGGTATTGGTCTTGTTTTACGGTAACCAATACAGTAGCAGCCTGTTCGCCGCCCATCACAGAGATTTTGGCGTTGGGCCACATAAAAAGCAAGCGGGGGTTGTAAGCGCGGCCGGCCATACCGTAGTTTCCGGCTCCGAACGATCCTCCGAAAATAATCGTAAATTTGGGAACATTCGTATTGGCGACGGCGTGTACCATTTTAGCGCCGTCTTTAGCAATTCCTTTACGTTCGAATTCGCGCCCTACAATAAATCCTGTAATGTTTTGTAGGAAAACAAGCGGAATTTTTCGAGAAGTGCACAATTCGATAAAATGAGTTACTTTTAATGCCGATTCGGAAAAGAGAACGCCGTAGTTGGCAATAATACCTACCGGAAAACCCATAATGTAAGCGAAACCGGTAATGACGGTAATTGCATATTTAGCCTTAAATTCTTGAAAACGGCTACCGTCGACCATTCGCATAATAATTTCGCGCGGGTCAATCATTTTACGCAAATCAACAGGGGCAATGCCATAGAGTTCTTCGGGGTCGTAAAGTGGTTGTTCAGATGTAAGAATGTTGAGTTGTTGTTTTTCTCTGAATTCTAAGTTCTCAAAAATATTCCGACAGATTTGGATGGCGTGGGTATCATTTTCGGCAAAATGGTCGGCTACGCCCGAAATGGAAGTGTGTACTTCCGCTCCGCCGAGTTCTTCGGCGGTAACTTCTTCACCGGTAGCAGCTTTTACTAATGGTGGGCCACCAAGAAAAATAGTTCCTTGTTTTTTTACAATAATGGTTTGGTCGCTCATTGCAGGTACATAAGCACCCCCGGCGGTACACGATCCCATTACAATGGAGATTTGTGGAATACCTTTTGCCGACATCTTGGCTTGGTTGAAAAAAAGTCTTCCGAAATGGTTGACATCTGGAAAAACCGTATCTTGTTCCGGTAAAAAAGCACCACCCGAATCAACCATATAAACGCAAGGCAAATGATTTTCCATTGCAATTTGTTGCGCTCTCAAATGTTTTTTGATGGTAAATCGCATATAGGTGCCTCCTTTTACAGTGGCGTCGTTGGCAATGATTATCGTCTCTTGTCCATGAATAACACCGATGCCCGTAACAATTCCCGCCGAGGGAAAGCCATTGTTGTATTGCCCGTATGCGGCCATAGGCGATAGTTCCATAAAAGGCGTGTTGGGGTCGACTAATAAGTCAATGCGTTCACGTGCCAACAGTTTATTGCGATCTTTGTGTTTTTTTACCGCTCTTTCGGAACCTCCCCGAGTGTTTTCTTCTATAATATGCCGGTATTTATCCAACAGTTTTAAGAATTCTTTTTTATTGTTTTTGTATTCGTCCGACTGTGTGTCGATCTTTGTTTTTAATGTAAACAATGTTTCAAAGGATTAATTATCAAATAAATTATCTCAAACGTTTGCAGTTGTTTGTGAAAAAATGCAAGTTTATGAAAAAAATCGTAACCGAATATTTAAATTTTACTATTTCCTTAAATCTATACAAAGTTATTAACAAAAGGGATCAAACTGCTGTACAAAAGTTTTATACACATCAGTTGACAAGGAAATATTTTCACTTATTTTAGTGATACTTTTAATATTTATCGCGATGAAAGTGCAAAATTTATTTGAAACGATAAGCCCTTTTGCAGGAATTTCTTTTGTTAACGAATTATCTTCAATTTTAAAAAAAAAATGAAAAATTGGTTTTGATTTAAAAAGCATATTAGTTAATTAATCAAAGTAAGTTGAAAACGGCAAGTTGGGTATTTCAACCTGTTTTTTGTTGATTGTCTCTTCAAATAAAGAAATGGGTTCTACTTTTAGAATTCCTGAAATAACGTAACTTTGTATTTATTGCGGATTTAAGATATTTTCATAAATCCGTAAATTGATTTTTTATCATCATCACCAATATAGTTGTGTTCCTTGTCGGGATGAAATAGAAAAAATTTCACATTGCAGGGCATTCGACTGCCTTTTTCAATTATCAGGTATGTCAAAATACTCTCAATTCATTTTCATTAAAAAAAAATTTGTTCTTTTGCATTAGTTATCAATTAAGGAATTGAACAGTGGTAAAGACGACGAAAACATTGGTATATAAGTTTGGAGGTGCTTTGCTAAAAGATGCTGAAGGAATAAGTAGAATGGCCGATATTTTACAAGAAAAAATTAATAATCCGCCGGTGGTAGTGATTTCGGCTCTTGGAAAAACAACAAATGCCCTTGAACAAATGTTGCAAAATGCTATTCAAGACAATAGTATGCAAGAAAAGAAATACTTTTATCAATTAAAAGAGTTTCATTTCAATTTGGTGGAAAATCTTTTTTCTATGCTTAATTCTGATATTATTTTCATCAAGTTGGAAAATATTTTTGAAGGTTTGAGCAAAGACATTCAACAACTTCCCACTAATTTATATCAAGCCTATGACCTTATTGTGAGTTATGGTGAAAAGCTCTCGGGTGTTGTTGTAGAGAATTACCTTAACGCAAAAGGTTTGAATGTAAAGTTAATTGATGCTACGCAAATTATCGTTACCGATTCCAATTATACATCAGCTGACATCAACTGGTTGATGACTCGAAAAACAATTGAAGCACGGTTAAAACCGCTTCTCAAAAAGGGGAATATTATTCTAACACAAGGTTTTACAGGTGCAGATGAAAAGGCTAATACAACAACACTTGGCAGAGAAGGTTCTGATTTTACGGCAGCAATTCTTGCCAAATGTTTACAAGCTTCGGCAGTTACTATCTGGAAAGATGTCCGGGGATTGATGAGCGCCGATCCGCATCGTTTTTCCAACACGGTTAAGCTCCGGAAGGTTTCGTATAGCGAAGCTATCGAATTGGCTTTTTATGGTGCTTCGGTGGTTCATCCCAAAACGATACAGCCTTTGCAGCAAATGAATATACCACTGTTTATCAGATATTTCTATGATGTTACAGAGGAACCTACACTTATCTCTACGGATAGTTCCGAAGACGAAAAATTCCCGAAAATTATTATAAAAGATAATCAATGCCTACTAAGTATTAGGAGCCGTAATCTTTCGTTTGTGGCTGAAGAAAATCTTTCTCTCATATTCAGTATTTTCAATCGGAACAAGGTACATATCAATCTTATGCAGAATTCGGCCGTAAGTTTTACTGTATGTTTCGACGATAGCATTCTCAAAAGAACTTTGCTTATGGAAGAACTAAATAATAATTTTTCAGTTAAATACAACACAGGTTTGCAATTGATTAGCATAAGAAATGCCGGCAACGAATTAATAGAAAAATTCACTACCGGCAAAACTGTTTATTTAAAACAGGCAAGTCGAAAGACTGTATGTTTATTAATAAAAACTACCGGATAAATAGCTTTTTAGTATAAACTTGCTCGCCTTTTTGCAAACTGACAAGATAAAGGTTATTATGATTTTCGGTTTGTAAATTCACCGTCATATTTCCGTTAAATGTACTATGATAAATTTGTTGTCCGGTAAGACTATAAACTGTAAGGCTTGCTCCATACCATGATTGTCCGGCTTCGACTATTAGAACTTGTTTCCGGTTGTAAATTTTTACGGGATCTGCCGATGCGTTTTCCCGCAGCCCCACGGTTCCCCAGTTTTGCAACTGCATATCGTCGAGGAACATACCGTAGCCTGCAACGCTTTTGATATGATATCCTATAAAAATCAATGAATCATCGTTACTGGGAATAATCAATCCTTCACCCAAGGCCCAATTGGCATCACTGAAATTATCATCTTTGTAAACCAAATTTGTTAAATCTTCAATATAAGGTGTCGGCCCCCAATAGACGCTCATATTTTCGGTATGACCTGGTATAAAACTTTTATAATAAAATGTTGAATAGTATTCATTGCCACCGGTAACACGCATAGGAGCCGAAATAAACCAGTTGTTGTAATCGGTTTCTTTCATGCCGCTGGTATTGTAAATAGTCATGGCATTACTACCTGAGTGGCCGATCAAATTGGTACTGATCCAACGAAGATCGGTAAAGTTTTTTTCCTGCCATCCTTCAGGCAAGTCTGGTGGACTCACATTTTCCATATCAACAAGATAGGGATATTGGTTAATGGCGTCCATAGTAGTAAACGACCAAATGGTACACCCTTCGGCGGTACCAAAATTGTTTCGAGGAATAACCTGTAGATAATAGGTTGCCGAAGGTGCCAAGAATGTAGAAAATCCATTGGTAGTAAAATTTACGCCATTATAAAAATTGGTAGGAGTATTTACTCCGCCACCATCAGTACCAAGGTAAACATCGTAGCTTGAGGCAAAGTCGGCAGGTTCCCATGTGAAGTATTGGTTGAGAAAAATACCGGTTGCACCGCTATCGGGTGAGTTAAGGTTAGAACTACATTGTGGTTCTACAGTATATTCGTTGATACCTGTTATGATGATCGAGAAAGCCTGCGAGCCACCTGTAAGCGTGCCATCGTAGTCAACCGAGATAGTATAAGTTCCTGGAGTTGGATTTTCAATTTGTACCGTCTCAACATTGTCCACATGGTTTTTGTTGTCGTTAACAGCTGGGGCAGAAGGATTATCGGGGTCAAGTCGCCATGGAAAGTTAGTGTTTCCCGAAGGATCAATAATTTTCAAGTTAAGGTCATTGACCAGCATCGGATTTCGAGGATTTAGAGAAGCTCCAAGGGGAAAACCTGCGGGGTCGGTCCAGCAAATTGTTACACGCAATTCCGGTTCTTGCGAAACGGTAATTTGCCGAGTATAAGTTTCGCCATTGTTTAAAACCAACTCGTCGATAACATTTTGCCCGAGGTCGTCAGTAATTCTTTGCGCTGCCTTTTTGGCGTCCATCAGTCCCCAACCAAACATATAATCGGGGCCGGGAGCCGGGCCGGCTTCATCGGCAGTATGAAGCATTAAACCTTTCAAGGTTGCCGCACGCATAGGTGTACTGCCATGAGTGTCTTGATAATATTTTTGAATTAAAGCCATTGTCCCCGTTGCATTGGGTGTTGCCATTGACGTGCCGCTATATGAGGCATAAGACGTATTGCTTTCTGCCGTAGTTGAGTACACATCTACTCCTTTGGCAACAATATCGGGTTTTATACGTCCGTCGTCGGCAGGTCCCCAACTACTAAAACTACTCATTACTACATCTTCGCTATTGTTATAATGTAATACCTCGTGAACAGCTCCTACTGTCATAATATTTTTGGCAACACCAACAGTTCCTATACAATCAAAACCATCGTCGCCACCGTCTTTTTCGGCTTTGCCATTAGTGCCGGCATCCGAAGGGCCTTCGCCTCTATCGTTTCCAGCTGCCTTAACAATAAGGTAATTGGGAGCATTGAAAGCTATTTGATCCCAGTGACGGGCATTAATATCATAAAAGCCAAAAAGATAATCTTCAACCGGCGAAATATTTGCATTGCCATACCAATGCCAACTACCACTGCTAAACGACCAACCTCTGATAAATCCATAAGAATGGTTTGACAGTTCAAGGCCGTTAGCTGCTGCAGCAGCCATCTCAGCGTCATCATTTGTCCACTCCCAAGATTTTAAATTTCCACCATAAGCCATTCCTTTAGCGTCGGGGACTACACCGCCGGCAATTAGGGTTCCTGCAACATGCGTAGAATGACTGTGCCACGGATGTGCACCGTCCATTATCGTAACACGGCTAGCTCCCTGATTGGTAAATTCTTGATGAGTAGTGCGTACATTACCGGCATCCCATTCGCCAAGTTGATGGTAACCTTCGCCTGTGACGTCTAATCCCAAGCTACCACCAGGCCACAATTCTGCTGCCCTCGTAGTATGCGCTGCCCCAAGATTATCGGTAATATAAAAAACAGGTTTTCCATTCTTGATGTCAACGATTTGCCGCGCCCGGCCATCACCAAGGTCTTGAAATATATCAACATGGTTTTGCCTGACATAAGCTTCTACTCGCTTTTGCTGCCCCTGCCACTCTTTGGTGAATTTGCTCGATAGTTTACGTAAAGCAGTAACATTGGTTCCTACTTGTGCAAACAAACCGGTAGAAACAAACAAAGAAAGAAGAAAAGCAGTTAAAAATAATTTTTTTTTCATAATATTTTTTGAATGTTATTAAACAATAATTAACAAAAGTAAGTTATCAATAATTAATCAATAATAATTTAACATTATATTAACATTTAATCAATAGAAATGGTTGCATTGTTAAAAAGAAAACATTAGTAAAAAACACCTGATAAGCTAATAATTGCTTTATTGTTTATACAATAATAATCCCTATTATTACAATATCTAAACAGAAAATGTCAAGTTCAAAGTTTGCAAAAAAATTGAATAATAGTAGTTTATTAGAGTAAATGATTAGTCCTCAAAGTGACCGCAGCAAAGAAATTGGCATTTTCTAACAAGCACTAGTTAAACTGTGGATATTTATTTCAAATGAAGCTATGAAAACCAGAATGCACCCATATTATTTTTCCTTTATTCCGTTTACCATAATAATTTACTTTTGTGAAAAATAATTCGTTTTGAAAACGTATAAGCAGTTTATTATTGTTGGTTTAGTGGGTATAGGTTTCTGGCAGTGTGCCAACCAAGTGATGCCTACCGGCGGACCAAAAGACACCAAACCCCCTGAAATTGTTGAAGCCGTACCCCCTAATGGTAGTGCCGGATTTATTGGGAATAAATTTTCTATCCGTTTTAACGAATTTGTTGAACTCGACAAAATCAACAAACAGTTGCTAATTTCACCACCGATGAACACTTTGCCCGACTTTAAGTTAAAAGGTAAAACACTTATCGTAAAATTTAAAGAAGAGTTGAAACCCAACACAACATATTCTGTTTATTTCGGCGATGCCATTGTGGATATCACCGAAGGAAATCCTTTGCATAACTTTACCTATATTTTTTCCACCGGTAACACTATTGATTCGCTAAGCCTTTCGGGAAAGCTTGTAAATGCTTTCGATATGAAACCGGTTGAAGATGCTTATGTGATGCTTTACAAAAATAATAACGATACGTTGCCGCTTGATTCTTTACCTTTAATGGTAAAACCCTATTATTTGAGTAAAACATCTAAAAATGGAACTTTTCATTTTGCCGCACTATCCAACAACAAATACTTGATATTCGGGCTAAAAGATCAAAACAACAGTCTTACTTTCGATCAGCCTGCCGAACAAATTGCTTTTTTAGATACGTCAGTAAAACCGCAATTTCAAGAAAAAGTCAAGATAGATTCTCTAAGTTTTGACACCATTAGCGGATTGTCGCCCGATTCGCTTCACCAAATTCTTGATTCGTTAAATCGTACAGCCGATTCGTTAAGCAATGCAAAAATGATTCGGTATCAATTGCGTATGTTTGTTAACGAAGATACCGTTCAAAGATTACTGAAAGCTGAATTACTTAGGAAAAATACTTTACGATTTTCGTTTTCGTTATCTGCGGATAAAGTTCGGATTACTCCGTTGAACTATCTAAATACCTCGCATTGGTATCGCTCCGAAAGCAATCCTGCCGCTGATACAATTACTTGGTTTCTGCATCACCCAACTGTCGATACACTTGATTTGATATTTGTGCAAAACGGCGATACCCTCGGTCAGCGGGAATTACGAATTATTCCAAAAAAAAAACAAAGAAATCGCCGGCAAAAAAAAGCACACAGCCCGTTAAAAGATTTTATAGGATGGCATGCTAACATAAAAGGCGTGATAAAGCCCAATCAGCAACTAATGCTCATCTTCAACCAACCTATAGCACGGTTTTTCACCGATTCGGTTTTGTTGATTACCGGTAAGGATAGTTTGTATAAACCCGATTATGCTTTTGCCGATATGCTTCACCGCAAAATTATCTTTCCTTTTAAAATAAAAGAAGGTACCGCTTACCATCTTTTTATTCCCGACTCTACGGTTATCGACTGGAATGGATTGCATAACAAAAAAATTGATTTGTCGTTTCGTTCGAAAGAAGCCAAAGAATATGGAAAACTAACTCTGCAAATCAATTTCAAACATCAGCAACATTATATTTTACAATTGCTTAATGTAAACAGCGATGTTATTTCACAGGTGTTTCTAAAAAAGGATACAAGTGTGGTTTTCTCCTTTATCGACCCTTCAAAATACCGTTTAAAAATAATTTATGATGACAATGACAATAAGAAATGGGATACAGGAAATTATCTGCGAAAGCTACAACCCGAACGGGTTATCTTCTTTTCTAAAGAACTCGATATCAAGGCCAACTGGGAATACGAAGAAAGTTGGAATTTTTAAAAAAAATATGTGAGTACTGAGTTTGTGCAAAAACAATTGCCGGAAAGCACAATGTTAGAGCGTTTGAGTATTCTACAACTCTTGTTTTCAATATCATTTAATTAATACTTTACATCCGCAACTAAGTTATTAACAAAACAGCTCAAATAACTGTGTAAAAATAATTTACACAGAATTTGACCATATAATTTTATCACTTATCTTAGTGGTATAAAACAAATTAAGGATAAAATTATGAGCATGAAAGTATAAAAGTTAGTTGGAGGCGTCAGTCCTTTTTCAGGAATTTCTTTTGTAAATAAGATGTTTGACAATTCGGAACTTAGTAAATTTATACACAATGAATTAGGAATGATGCGCAAGTTAGTTAGTCCTAAATTCTACTTATTAATTAATGCAACTTTTTAGGGAGTGAAAAATAATTATTATTTTTCAAGTCAAAAGAGAACGTTTTCTTTCCCTTTTTAACTTGATGGATGAAGTTTACATTTTGTCCTCAGATTTCAAAAGTTGAAATATGAAACATTTAACCTAAAAACACAAGGTGCACAATTTCAGTAATGATTGATGAGTCCAGTCTAAAAAGGTTAACTAGGGTAAATAATGAAAATCGGTATTTACCCCTTCCCTAAAAAATGTACTGATCTTCAGCCACTTCCTGAAACCAAATTGTAACCTTTTTAGATCGGACTCATTGATCAAGTTTATAAGCAAAAAGAAATTGCAAAAACTATTAAGAAAGCTAAGTCAATCATCAGCAGTGAACTAAACCGAAATTGAGACAATAGAAGTGATAAATACGACTGGGATCTCGCTTAACGAAAACATGAAAAAAGACAACAATTAAAGCCCATGCATATCTGTTTTACAAGCAAAGTAATAGAGTTGGTTAACAGAGTTCATCATCATTATTATTAATTAAAACAAATTTCTTTACGCCCTAAAGTTTATTCCAGTTCTCTAATTTGCTTTCTTAACTCAATATTCTTCTTTTCTTCTGATATCTTTTCTACAACAATTCGCTCAGTTGAAGAATGTTTTGAAAACTTCTTTATCCAATTATAAAATAGCTCTATTGCTTACTTATGTATATTAGGCTTAGCTCCTTTACAGTTAATTGCCTTTGATCAATTAACTCAACCTTTTCCTGATTAAACGCAGTACTGAAGATTCTTCTTACTTCTCTTTGTTTTTTCGTCCACTAAATTTAATAGTTTTCCACTGAATTTAGTGTCAACCTATTTTATGCACTGACATTATCTCAACAAACAAAATGGCATAGCCAAGAAAATATTACCTCGCCTAAAAAATGTGGTTTTCAAGTTGAAATAAACAGGTAGAAAGAAGTAGAATATTTTGCATCCCCACATTAATTTGAGCAACAACTTTTAACACTATTCGGTATTCAGTTTAACAATACTTTTTTTCTTTTCACCACAAAAAAAGGATTACATTCATATATACCGGCTGTTACAAACTTACCCCCAACTCATTAATGAATAAATTAAAAGAAACATATTGTTTTATTTGTATTTACACAAAAGGATGTATATTTGCACTCATTTTTTGAGGAAAAATTTTAAAGTAAAATAAAATGAGCAAAAAGGAATTAATCAGGTTGGTTGAAGACACAGTAGAGGTTAAGGATTTCCCAAAATTCAAAGCTGGCGATACCATCACCGTAACATATAAAATCAAAGAAGGCAACAAAGAACGTCTTCAAAAGTATCAAGGCGTTGTTTTACAGCGTTCAGGAAGCGGTCCCACATCTACTTTTACCGTAAGAAAAATATCGGGTAATGTCGGTGTAGAACGTATTTTTCCTATTTCATCCCATTTCATCGAAGCTATTGAAGTAAACAAAATCGGTGTTGTTCGACGTGCACGAATTTTTTATTTCAGAAAACTCCGTGGTAAAAAGGCAAGAATTAAGGAAAAAAGACGTTAGTAATATTTCCTTTTTCAAAAATACAAACTCCGTTGCTTTCAGCGGAGTTTTTTTAATACATTAAACTAATATACACTATTTTGCACTATTCATTTCAAGTTTGCAATATGTTTTATATTCCAATACAAACACCGTCGCCAAAACCTTTTTGTCAGGGATAATAATTTTAACAACCACATTGATACATTTAGCTAAAAAGCGTCTGCAAAAAACTCCCTAATTTGTATCTTGTCAAATCAGAAAACGTCAAATCTTCAAAGCGCGCATAACGACAAAATTTGCATTTCGTAACAGCACAACTTAATCATTTCCGAACATTATTACACCCTCATTTTATTTTGTCATCTGCTTTTCTACAAAAGAAATAATTTCTTTTGTGTCGGTCGGTTTAAACCAGTGTATTTCTTTGTCTTTTTTAAACCATGTCAATTGCCTTTTGGCATAGCGCCGGGTATTGGTTTTTATTTTTTCCAAAGCAAAATCAAGACTACATTTACCTTCTAAGTAAGTAAACAATTCTTTGAAACCCAGAGTGTTCAGTGCGTTGAGTTTACAATAAGGAAAAACAGCTTTGGCTTCGTCAACCCAGCCTTTAATAAGCATTTGATCGGCTCGCCGGTTTATTCTGTTGAACAATTCCTTCCGAGGCAACTCAAGTCCGACTTTTATTATTTCAAAAGCACGCTTTTTGGGTTTGTTGTGTCGCAGGTCCGAATACTTTTCTCCGCTTTGCAAGCAAATTTCAATAGCACGCATCAATCGCTTTGGGTTTTTTATATCAACCAAATTATAATATTCGGGATCGAGGTGCCGCAATTGAAATTGAATCGCTTCAATTCCTTCTGTTTTGAATTTATCTTCAAGTTTTTTGCGTAATTTGGGATCGGAATCGGGCAATTTGTCTATTCCTTTGCAAACAGCATCAATATACAGACCTGAGCCTCCCGACATTATTACTACGGAGGTAATTTTAAACAATTTGCTGAGCATTGCTAACACATCTTGCTCAAAATGCGCAACATTATACTCGTCGAATATGGAAAGATGCCCTACAAAATGATGTGGAACATGTTGAAGGGATGAAGGTTCTGGAGCTGCGGTTCCAATCGCAATTTCTTTGTAAAACTGTCTTGAATCTGCCGAAATTATTTCAGTACCTAAATGTTTTGCCAATTTTACCGATAAAGTTGTTTTGCCCGATGCCGTTGGTCCCACTACAAGTATTAAAAACTTTTTGGAAAAAGTCATGGATACCGATTTTTTTTTAATTTTTATTTTTGCGATGGTTCGTCCACAATTTTTTTTACTTCAAACCCGCAACGTTTACCTTCTTCTATCATAAAATTATAAGCTTCACGAAAATTGTTGTGCAGATTACCGTCGAGAATAGCCTCACGGATAGCTGTTTTTATTTTGCCCACCGTTTTTGAAGGACGTAATCCGAAAGTTTCCATAATTATTTCGCCGTTAACGGGAGGTTGCCAATTGAGCAAACGGTCTTTTTCTTCCACTTCTTTTAGCTTTTCACGCACCAAAGTAAAATTCTCAAGATAAAGTTTGATTTTAGCTTCATTTTTAGAGGTTATGTCAGCTTCACAAAGTAGCATCAAATCGTAAATATCGTTGCCGGCGTCGAAAAGCAACCTTCTTATAGCCGAGTCAGAAACAATATCCTGCGAAAGCACAATAGGACGTAAATGCAATTGTACCAACTTCTGCACGTATCGCATTTTTTCGTTCAAAGGCAGTTTAAGCTTTTTAAAAATTCCTGGAACCATCTTAGCACCGACAAACTCGTGCCCGTGAAAAGTCCAGCCTAAATCTGGTTCAAAACGCTTGGTAACAGGCTTGGCAATATCGTGCAGCAAAGCCGCCCACCGCAACCAAAGACTGTTCGATTTTTCCGCCACGTTGTCTAACACTTGCAAAGTATGATAAAAATTATCTTTATGTGCCAGACCTTTTACTTTTTCAACGCCTTTTAATGCTATAAATTTAGGGAAAATAATTTTCAGAATACCGCTTTCTTCCAACAATTTAAAACCTATGGAAGGTTTCGTTGCCATAATAATTTTGTTTACTTCATCAATAATTCGTTCTCCGGAAACAATTGTAATACGATTTTTGTTTCGTATGATGGCTTCAAAAGTACTTTCTGCAATGGTAAAGTCAAGTTGTGAGGCAAAACGTACGGCACGCATCATACGCAATGGATCGTCCGAAAAAGTAATGTCGGGGTCAAGAGGGGTACGGATAACCCTATTTCCCAAATCGTTTAAACCATTGAACGGGTCGTGAAGTTTGCCGAAGTCATTCTTATTCAGGCTTATCGACATTGCATTGATGGTAAAATCGCGTCTGTTTTGGTCGTCGGTAAGACTTCCGTTTTCCACAATCGGTTTACGAGAGTTGCTCCGGTACGATTCTTTACGTGCTCCAACAAACTCCAAGTCCCAACTTTTGTATTTTACCATAGCCGTCCCAAAGTTCTTAAAATAACGGACGGAATTCCCATTACCGAATTTTTCCGCCAACTTTTTGGCAAAAGTTATTCCGCTACCCAATATCACAAAATCCACATCTGTCGATGGCCTGCCAAGTAACAAATCACGCACATAACCACCAATAACGTAAGCAGACCGGTTATTTTCGTCGGCTACCTGTGCAACACTCCGAAAAGGCTCATCTTGTATTTTATCAAAAAAATTCATAGTTGCCGGCAAAAATACAAAAAAGGAACTAAATCATATTTTGAGGTACGGTGGAAAATATTTTATCTTCACTCTACTCATCAATATCAAACTACTTTCGGAAAGTATACTTATTGTTACAAGAATGAGAAAATATTGCGGATTTATGTTGGCTATCGTTACATCGCCCTGAAAAGACTGTAAAAAAAATATTGCTCTTGCGAAAATAATAGAGGAGATAAAACGCCACAATAGTTGATGAGTTAAGACAAATGGAAACTATTAAATTGCCCTTTCAGGGCGATGATCCTCAGTATATTAAATCGTAGGGGCGTTGCCAAAGTGATAAAGTAAGTTGGCTGTCAGCCCGAAATTTAATGTCAGAAAAGCGTATATTTACACTACAAAGCACCTGAAATTATTATTTAGCCAATATAGACGTATTCCCTGACATTTTAAAATTATTTGTTATCTTTGTCAGATATTTAATCATTTTACAGATTAGATATTAAACATATTTTTTTTTAAAATAAATAAAAGATATCAAGTTATGTTTTTCAAAAGCAACATCAAATTATTGCGGAAGCGACGGGGGCGTACTCAAGACGAAGCTGCCCTTGCCCTTAGCCTAAAACGCTCAACTCTTAGCGGATATGAAAACGCTGTGGCACAGCCCAATATCAATGCTTTAATGCAGTTTTCGGAATATTATGGCATCGCTATAGACACACTTGTTAAAGTTGATTTAAGGTCGTTGTCGGAAAGTCAGCTCAACCAACTCGAACGGGGTTACGACATCTATATAAAAGGTAGCAATTTGCGGGTGTTGACCACCACAGTCGATCAAGACAACGAAGAGAACATTGAGCTGGTCGGCGAAAAAGCCAAAGCAGGTTATGCCACAGGCTATGCCGACCCCGATTACATCAGGATTTTACCCACTTTTAAACTACCGTTTTTATCGAAACAAAAAAAATACCGTACTTTTCAGATTAGTGGTGACTCAATGCTTCCCATACCCGATGGCTCATATGTTACCGGTGAGTTTGTACAAGATTGGACAACTATCCGCAACCAACATGCATACGTAGTACTAACCAAAGACGACGGAGTAGTGTTTAAAGTGTTGGAAAATAAGATTAATGAAAACGGTAAAATAAAGCTTCACTCGTTGAATCCTTTGTATTTGCCATACGAGATGCCCGTTAGCGAAATACGTGAAGTATGGAAATTTGTGAACTACATCAGCGCCGAAGTTCCCGAAGCCAACAGAGAAAAAGATCAACTGGCAAAAGAAGTAAAACAACTGAAAAAACAAGTTGAAGCTATTCAGATGAAACTAAACTTGTGAAGATGCCTTCTTATAAAATAAAGGCGCTAAAAATTTCAAGTGTGTATGCTTGAAACGGGGTTTAACGGTTAAAATTAGTAAGAGTTATATATTGCACAAATGAAATACGCCATCATCGACATCGAAACTACCGGACTAAGTCCGAAAAACGAGAAAATTACGGAGATAGCCGTTTTCCTGCATAACGGACATCAAGTCGTTGATTTTTTTAGCACCTTGGTTAATCCCGAAAAAAAAATTCCATACCGGATAGTACAACTAACGGGTATCAACAACCAAATGGTACAAGATGCACCAAAATTTTACGAAATAGCTAAAAAAATTATTGAAATCACGTGTGACAACGTAATTGTCGGGCACAACGCCCGCTTCGATTACGGATTTCTGCGGCAAGAGTTTTTAAGTTTGGGATACGATTTTCGTCGCGAGACCATTGACACGGTGAAATGGGCACGACAACTTATTCCTGGCCAACCTTCGTACAGTCTCGGAAAATTGTGTATCAGGCTCGGTATCGAAAACAAAGCACGCCATCGTGCTACCGGCGATGCCGAAGCTACCGTTAAACTTTTTGAATTGCTGAAAAGTTTAGAACCGGCATCTGCAAAAAATAAGAACGGCAGAACAAACAACAGTTTCAACCATTCGTTAACCGAAAATTTACCACATGCTACGGGTGTATATTATTTTTACAATAGGTCTGGTGAATTGATTTATGTAGGAAAATCGGTTGATATCCACAGTCGTGTAATGTCGCATTTAAATAACAACAAAGACAAACGGGCCGTTGATATGAAAAATAATCTTGCCGAAATAGATTACACACTTACCGGCAGCGAGTTAGTAGCGCTACTGCTAGAATCGGCCGAAATAAAAAAACGCCAGCCGCTGTATAATCGTGCCCAACGCCGCACCTATTTTAATTACGGGCTTTATTCTTTTACAGATGATAACGGTTATACCAACCTTCGCCTGAACAAAATCATTGACGAAGTGCAACCTATCTACACTTACGGGTCGATTCGGGAAGGACAAGAACATTTGTATCGCCTGTGCAAAGAGTTCGGATTGTGCCAAAAACTCACAGGACTCTATAATACACAAGATGCATGTTTTCATTACCAAATACATCAATGCAATGGTGCGTGCATAGGCAAAGAAGTATCTGACGATTACAACCAAAGGGTAAAACAAGCAATAGAAAACTATCATTTCGACGAACAAAACTTCCTTATTTTCGGTAAAGGACGTAACGAAGAAGAAAAATCAATTGTAAAAGTCGAAAATGGAAAATATATTGGCTTTGGTTTTATACCAATAGCACTACTTAACACGAAAGCATATGAGTTGGAAGAGTTCGTGCAACAACAAAAAGATAACAAAGAAGTGAGGCGAATAATTATTACTGCAATAAAGCAAGGAAAAGCGAAAAAAGCAACTCCCTTTCGCGAAGCGGGATTTTCCACAACTTAATAAGTTCGACTTATTTTTCGATAGGTTTAACAAAACTTCTGGTGATTTTGATTGCCCAAGATAAGTTTTTACAGGTTTTGTAGTTTACGTCGGTTGCCAGACTACATTATCTTCTTGTCGTCCGAAATAGGTGGTGTTGGAAAGGGCGTTAACTTATTCAATCAATTGTTCTAATTTCAAACCCCCTGACCTTATAATTGCTAACTAATATATAATCTGCATAATAATATTTTTTAAATCGAATACCGGCATAGAAGCTTGCAATCAAAATAAACTATTATACATACACAATCAACTTACAAACAGAGATAATGTTACATTGAAAGCACTTTGCGAAGAATTGAATAAAACAGAACCATTTATTCGCAAACAAACTTGAAAATTGTGCACGAGCTTATTTAAAACTGCGAATTTTTATATATGAAGCCTCTTCGTATATTTAAAACACATTGGGGTCTGCCAATCTTTCTACGGGTTCAGGAATTATGATATTACAAAACAATACACATAATTTGATAGCAACAACTTCATTTTTCAATTAGGAAATATCAACTACGTTTCCCTAAAAAAACTTTAAATATCAAAAAGAAAATGCCGAAGCCTATTACTAAGCCAAAAAGAACTTGCCCCCATGCGCCTATGAGCAAAATTTTATGCAGAATACCCGAATGTTCCTTATTGTCAATGGTAACACCTGCGTATTTGGCGGTATGGCTCATCAGCGAAACGGCTAAATCCTGATCGGGAATGGTTTTATGACACGACAAGCAAACGCCCCTTCTATCGAGTTTGGCACGGACAGCAGCATTGAGCGGACGGGAAAGTTTAAAATGATGCCCGACGGTTTGCAATTGTTTTCCTTTTTCGTTTACAAACCTCGACCAATCCATATGAAGGTTTGGAATAGCCGGCTTTTGAATTGTATATTTTTCAGGTAATACTTCTTGATCTGCCGTCTCCAAATCGACAATTAAATCCTTTGAAGGATCAGCGAATAATTTGCCGCCGTTTATGCCATAACCCATAGATTTAGCGTTGGTATGACAACTTTCACAAGATCTGGCTTTTTTTTGAATGGTGTGCGGTTGCACTGGAGACATATCAATAGCAAGTTGGCCATTTTTTCCTGCCCCTTCCACATTAGGAATTTTAAATATATGGTTTTGCATCAGAGCATTACCATCTTTTCCAATAACCGTAACAGTGGTTTGGCATCCGGGAATAGTAGGCGAAATACGGCCTTCGCCATTTTGCGAAAGCGCAGGATTTTCCCAACGCAAATAGCTACGGGTCTCGGTTACTTCGCCATCTACCTGATAATTTTGTAAATCGCCACGTGCGCCACCGGTAAGGCCGTTTTTGTCGTGGTCGGAAGCAGCGGCAAGCCAGTCGGTATGTTTTATGCCTTTGCTATAATCAATTTTCACATGACAGCCGTAACATTGAGGTGCCCACGTGGCATGGCAAGCGTAGCACTCCATTCGCTTGTCGTGAATACTGATTTGATCCATTGCCACACGACCGTTTTCCGATAGTTTATTTTCCTGTGTCAGTTTTTTCAGAGGTTGCAATACGAGGTCTTTTCCGCTAGCAAGATGCACTAATACCGAGTCGCCGGTACGTACCACATTTGTCAATGGATTTCCACGAGCGCTGATTAAAAAGCCGTCTTTGGGTTTGTAAACGGTGCCTTTTTTCAGATAATCGGGTAAATGCCGTGTAACTCCGCGCGAACTTCCCTTTGCCGGAACCGTATCGAATTCGTCGCCATAACCAAGTGGTAACTCCCAAGGATATTTTTTTGTGGTTCCATGACAATCTTGGCATTCTATTTCTACCGCAGCAAGCGTGCTACCAGTGAGAAAACGGTCGCCATGCAAATCGTTGGAAGTGTGGCAATCTTGACAAAGCATTCCTTTCTTATAATGCACATCTTCCTGAAGATGAAGATAATGCTTGGTGTGCAGTTTGGGTTGTCCTTTACCATGCCGGTCGTAAGTTGGATCATAGGCTGTTTCCATCAATCCCTGATAGGAAACACCGATACGTTTTCCACGGTTGTGGCAAGTTGTACAGGTTTCTACAGGTATGCCCGAGTATATTCTGCCGTGTACTTTTACTTTGGCATTCCTACCGGCCTGAATGCTGTGAACCAACAGATGTCCGGGTTTTGTTTTGTCGATTGTGGGATCACCACCCTCATAAAAACCATTGTTGGAATAAGGAATATGACACGACGAACAGCCAATACCTCGAAAATCGCCACGCTTTTGCCTACCTTTGGAACCGGTGTGGCAACGCAAACACTCCTGCCGAAGATAAGTATAAACGGCAAGTTGCGGGTTTTTCGCTATCTCTCCTGCTGTGGGAGCAGGTGGCAACTTTTTCATCTTGGCAGGATAAACTTGCGGATTTTTATCGTGCAAAGATTGCATGTATTTCTGATAAATTGCCGTACCGAGACGCTCGTGCGAATCCCCGGGATTCTTGGTAACATAGTTGCCAATGTTATGATTGTAACCTTCCAAACCACCAAAACTCCATAAAGCACCCTGAATTTTTCCCTGTTCACTCATCATCAACGAGTTCATCTCGGCACTTACCTGCTCTTTGTGGCACTGGCCACATGTATTGTTATTAATCCATGAACTGCCGGGATCGGGATAAAATGCTTTGGGACCTTTATGTTTAACATAATAAAAAATGCTTCCCTGATGTGCCAGTTTTGCTGTTGTAGCACTTGGGTTGCCTCCATGGCACACAATACAACCGTTGGGGTCGCCGATTTCTTTCCCTTTTTTGTAGATTTGCTGCATCATTTTCGACTGATGCTGCCTGATAGGCTCTATCCCTTGATGACACGACAGGCAGTACTTTCCACGTGCCGGAAAACCCGACTGACTATAAATATTTACGGGATAAATAATTAACGCTAATAATAAAATGAAAAACCATCTATACATATTTATTTATTTAGATATGTCAAAAGTAAAAATTTATTCCAGCAAACATTAGGAAAATGATATTTTAATATTGTTAAGTCTATATTTATTATTAACCCAGTTTATTGTAGTTATAAAACGTCAATTTCTTCGGTATATTCGCTTTTAAGATTAATCAATTACTCAAGTTTCGGAGAAAATTCCAACAACCTCATAAATAGTTAAAGATTAATAAAAAAAACGAAAAAATTCAATATATCTTAAACTAAAAACTTAATTTTGAAAGAGTTACTAATTTAAAAAGGCGCAAAATATGCTACATATCAAAGACAGTAAAAATTTATTTGAGGTGTAATAGACAAAAAGGAGGCTGTTTTTTAACGGGTTTAAGTCAAAACAATTCCTCCATTATCTTTGCATTGTCAAATAAAACGGAAGAAAACTGTACTGGAGAGCAACCTGACAGGGATACGCTGGATGGCGGACGAAAAAGTCACAATATTTAAGGAGTCATTAAAACAGGACTTCTTTTTACTTTTTCATAAGTTTTTATGTCTTCAAAAACTCATCAATAAATTTATTTTAGCTCTATAGTGATAGGCATTATGAGATTTTTTGTGATATATCCGACTATTGATTCATAGTTAAACTATCACATTTGTACAGATATCCCTTCGAAAGAATTAATCAGACCCTTCCGCCCATCACAAACAACCCATGCAATAATAAATCATGCTGACTTTAGTTGTTCTATTCCTTGAATGTAAGGAACATTCATTTCCTTTTATCGTACTTCAGCATGTTCTCTTTCGTAATAGCGTATTTAAAAAGCATCATTCCAAAGACTGTTTCCCAATAAGTTGTTTCCATTAAAACGATCAGTTTTCTTGGATATTTTTCAGAAATACGAACTTGGTACTAATCTATTTTGCGTTGGATAGTTCACTTGGAACATTTATATTTGTTTGTTAGTTGGGAATAGGTCAGTGTCTCTTCCTTGTATTCTATCCAGATGAGTTCATATCCAAGTTGGGTTCCTCCTAAAAATTGTTTTCAGCGTACATAACATTTGTTCTTCTGTTTACTATTTCGAATGCCATTTCTTTTGATGATTGAACTACGAAAATAAATGCATTTATTTTATTTATAATCTTTTAATTTGCTTCAAAGCTAATAAACATAAGCCTTTCAAAACTTTTTAACCTCCTTTTTGTACATTGAGGCAATTTTGCTGTACGGGTTAGGCTTTCCTTTTCTTTTTTGATTGATGTTCATTGCTTAGATTGAATTTTTCGGGAAATCGGGCATTTATTCCACGATAAAACTCTTCGATTTTTTCAAAATCTTTATTATAATCACCAGAAGGGAAAATTAAGGGGCCAAAACATCCTTCTTTTTTTACATAATCAATGGAAGAGAGTAAAATGGGCACTTTGGCTTTCAGGGCAATATAGTAATAACCTTTTCGCCAGACTTCGGATAAAGAACGAGTGCCTTCGGGAGTAATGGCGAGGTAAAGTTCTTCGTAGTTGCCGAACAAGCCAACGATACTGTTGGTTTTGCTACCTTTTGTTCTGTTGATGGGAACTCCACCAGCCTTTTTCAGCAAACCGGCGAATGGCCAAAAAAACGCTTCTTCTTTAATAATTACGTTTATTTTAACTCCTGTTGCATAAACAATTAACATGCCGATAAAATAATCGAGATTAGATGTATGGGGCGCTTCGAGGATAACGAGCTTTTTGTATTCCGTAGGAAAAGTCCCAACACTTTTCCATCCGAAAAGTTTTAAAAGAAAACGTGCAAAGTTTTTCATGCGACAAAGATAATTTTTTTTTATGTGTTGAAAAACATGCTTAAACAACAACATCATCAACAACTAATAAATAATTCATCTACTTGGAAAGTGAGTTTGATTTGCCTCTATAAGAGACTTTTGAGTATTTACTATTTTTTTGAATATAATGCACCGGTTAACGATTTTAGAATCTTAAAGTTTTAATTTATCTATTAAATTGTGATTCGTTAATTGATATTCATCCTTCAATTTATTTCAACAAACAAAATGGCATAGCCATACGACCATTACCATGCCCAAAGGACATAGTTTTTCAAGTTGCAATAAAAAAAAATTTATGGAACGTCATTTCCCATTCCTGCTATGTATATATCGAACCATTCTTCGATAGAGAGTTCAACTTCTCCCGATTTTACGGCTGTACGTAAATGTTCAATTTTGCCGGTACCGGCAATGGGGATAATGCCGGCAGGATGTTTCAGCAACCAAGAAAAAAGCAAGACTTCAATTTGGGTTATTCCTTTTCGTTGTGCAATTTCCTTCAATTTATTGTAAATTTTTGTCGATTTTTCGTCGCCGGGTTGCAACAACTTGCCCCGTGCTAAAGGCGACCATGACATAGGATGGATTTTTTCTTTTAAGAAAAAATCCATATTTCCATTTTCGAAATGTTCGAGACAATATGGTGATATTTCAACTTGATTAGTTAGCAGCTTGCTGTTTGAATATTTTTGAAGCATTTCGAATTGCCCTTGAGTGAAATTAGAAACCCCGAAATGAAGTACTTTTCCCGATTTTTTCAAATCATCAAAAGCTTTGGCAGTTGCTTCAGGATTCATCAATGGGTCGGGACGATGAATTAACAGCAAATCAATGTAATCGGTATGGAAGTTTTCGAGTGATTGTTCCACTTGCTCAACAATATGCTTATGGCTTGTGTTATAATGATTTACTTGCAACTCGGGAAATTTTTTCGATTTCAATTTAATGCCGCATTTGGTAATAATTTGCATATTGTGTCGAAGTGCCGGCTTGTTTTTAATAATCTCACCAAACAACGCCTCACAACGATAACTGCCGTATATGTCGGCATGGTCGAAACTCGTTACACCCAAATTAATTGCTTCTTCCACGAAGTTCAATAGTACATTTGTTGACAATTTCCATTTGGCTAGCCGCCAAAATCCTAATGCAATTTGCGAAAGATCAAAACCATCGGATAATTGTATTCGTTTCATATTTTCGTATTATTAAACTGTAATATTAATAAACGGTGTATGCGTTTGCTGATTCCAAATGGATAGACTCATTTCCAATAAACGTTTCTGGATTTTTTCATCATAACTGATAGCAATTGAACACAAAGCTTTTTTATTTACAATATAAAGACCCGATAGTTTTTCCATTTCGGGTGAAACAACTACAAACAACGAATTTTGAACACCTTGCGATAGACGTATTCTTCCTGTTTCCCAACCTGCTAACAATAGTTTTGTGACCGCTTCAGGATGCAAACGATTGGCCGTACAATTGGCGTTTTTAAGTAATTCGGCGAGGTGGTATGTAAACAGTACGTTTTCGAGTTTTGAAATAGCATAAGCATTATAAGGATCGGAATATTTTTCGCCGATTAAATTGTCGAAATCAATGATAGCCGACTGTGCCACCGAACTTACAATCACAATACGGGAGGCGAAAGAATTTTTTAAAAGATCGAGCAAGAGCAATGTTAACACAAATACCGCTAAATGGTTAACCATAAAAGCACGTTCGTATCCATTAGACAAAAGGTGTTGATTGCTGTTGAACACACCGGCATTGTTGAGCAATACCTCAAGACGATCAATTCGGATAGTAAGTTGTTCGGTAAGATTTACAATCTGGTTAAAATCGGTTAAGTCGGCCCAAACTGCTTCTATATTGTCGTTGCCCGATACTATAGCAATGTTTTTTGCTATCAGCTTACTTTTTTTTTTATTCCGGCCATATATAAAAACACGATGTCCTATGCCTGCCAATTCCTTAGCAGTTTGCATTCCAATGCCACTGGTGGCACCTGTTATCATTATTGTTTTGCTTTTCATGGTTAAACTTCCTAAATTTTTCAATTCTCAAAAGTAATAAAAGTTAGGGAATTATTACAATCCAGTTTGTCAAGCCAAACCCAAGCCCCATTACGATACAGCTCAACCTGCCGGTTATGAAAAGTAAATGGCTTCGGGCTTTGTTTTTATCAGCATCTTCGACAAAGGAAATTGCGTAGGCCACTATCACCATTACTTTGCAGTTTGCAGTTATTGGAATTGATTTTTCACTAAACTTTTCGTGTATGGCCTCACAAAATCGGGACTTAATATTTTTTTAAGATAAACTTACTATCTACAGAACTTTCGGTATCCATAGAAAAAATACCTTTGCAAAACAAAATTAATATCATTATGCCGCATTACAATCTACATCAACACAGTATGTTTTCGGACGGTAAAGCCAAGCCCGAAGCGTATGTGAAAAAGGCCGTTGAATTTGGTTTTAGTGCTGTAGGCTTTAGCGAACATTCGCCCCTCCCTTTTGCTACAACTTTTTCGTTAAAAAAAGAAAGTATTGACAGCTATATCAAAAGTATCGAAACCCTAAAACAAAAGTACAAAGACAAAATAGATATTTATCGTTCCCTTGAGATGGATTTTATCCCCAAAATTTCCGATAACTTCGACTGTTGGCGCAAAAAGGTTCAGTGTGACTATCTTATCGGTTCGGTACATTTGGTAAAGCCCGAATATTCGCAAGAACTTTGGTTTATTGATGGCCACAACCACGATATTTATGACAATGGAATTATTGAACTTTTTTACGGAGATATTAAAAAAGCCGTTACCCGGTATTATCACCAAAATATGGAAATGATAGAAAGCCAAAACTTTGAAATTCTTGGGCATTTCGATAAAATTACTATGCACAATCGAAATCGGTTTTTTAGCGATGATGACAAATGGTATCAAAGATTAGTTGACGAAATTTTAGAACTTGTTAAACAAAAAGGGCTATTTGTTGAGGTTAATACTCGCGGATTGTATAAAAAACGTTCCGACAAACTTTTTCCCGACGGACTTACGCTCCAAAAAGTAAAAAACCATAATATTCCGGTACTCATTTCCACCGATGCACACCAACCTGACGAAATAGCACTTTTTGCAGATTATGCAAAAAAACGACTTTTGAAATTTGGTTTTCAAACAGTGATGTATTTCGACAATGGGATTTGGAAAGAACAGACTTTGATATAACTAACTCAAGTTCCTAATTTTATAACATATCGAATAATAGGGGTGTAAAATTCAAAATATAGATAGAACAGAATAAAAACATTACGTAAAAGACTGTATTACAGTCTACTATAAACGCTTTT
>QIKE01000019.1 GCA_003232915.1 Bacteroidota bacterium
TGCCGCTTAACATGGCTAACCCTTGTTCGGTAAAAGCATAGGGCAAGGCTGTTTTTGGCCTTTTCTCGGGGTATGTCATCACAATTTGTGACAACATTGTTTCCCATTCGTTTTTAGTAAGTTGAAACATAAAATCAGGGGGAAAGCGTTTTATATTTCTTTTTACTGCTTGGTTTAAAACCCTTGTTTCCACTTCATAAAGCGCTGCAAGGTCAAAATCTAACATTATTTTTTGTCCTCTTACTTCGTAAATTTTGTTTTGAATAACCTGTAATTGCATTTTGTTTATTTTAAAAGTTTTTTATTTTAAAAGTTTATCAATAATTGTTTTCGGTACATAAGCATACCAACCTTTTTTTATTTTGGGTATATTGTTTCGTTCTATTATTGCGTATAATGCCCTATCGGAAATGCCGTATTTGTCCTGTACTTCGGTAAGGGTATAACAGTCTAAGTTCGTATTGTTTCGGTTGGGGCTGTACATGTTTGGGATGTCCAAATAATTTGTCAAGGTCTGAACGTCTTAAAATGGTTCGTCTTCCTGATTTTCCTCTAATAAGTTCTCCCCGTTCAATCATGCTAAACCGTACGCCGGCTTATTCCTACTAGCTTACAGGTTTCCGCAATGCTTAAAAATTCCTTTGCTTTTAGCTCCTCAATAGGTTTTAAAATAATCCGGCTTGCGTGCTGGTTTAATGCCTGCACCTTTTCGGTACGTTTCCGGGCTTTGTATGCCGCACTTGCGCACTTGTGAGAACAGTACTTTGTAACTGTGGTTTGCGCTATAAACTCTTTACCACAGTGCTGACAAATTTTTTGTACCTTAATATTACTGCTCAGTTTGTGCCTATGTGTGTCAAGTTGTGCCTATGTGTGTCTATACGTGCCATAATTTCGCCTTAAAAAGGTTGAATTTGTACCTTAATTCTCAAGGTACAACAAAGGTACAAAATCATACATGATAAACAACAAGTAACACAAAATAATTATAAACAATGAACAATAAAAAAGCCCTGTAAACAAGGCTCTTTGTGTGTTTTTAAATGTTTTATATTTGTTTGTTTTGTGGTGGTTACTTTCCGATACAAAACTTTGAAAATATTGAATTCAATATCTCGTCGCTAGTAACTTCACCGGTGATGGCTCCGAGATGATAAAGTGCCATAAGATCGGTAGGGATGTTGTTTTCAAAACCCTTTTCTACCTGTCCGAGTGCAGAGAGTGCCTGGCTAATGGCTTCAAAATGTCTTGAATTGTTAACTAAAATATCTCCGTTGAAATTTTTGTTTTTCACTGCATTGACCAATGTTTCGGCGAGCAAATGAATGTTTTCGTGTCGTTTAGCCGAAACAAAAACGGTTTCCAATTCTAAAATTTCTTTCAGATGAGCAGGAATTTCCTCCAACCGGTCGATTTTGTTTGCCACAAGGAGAAATGTTTTATCATTGTTGCGAATATAAGTTTTGAATTCGTTAAGCACTTGCTCCATACTTTCGGAGTTTACATCGCTAATATCGCAAACATATAATATAATGTTGGCTTGTTTAATTTTTTCGTAAGTCCGTTCGATTCCCATATTTTCGATAGTGTTGTCCGAATGACGCAGACCTGCCGTATCAATAAATCGGAACGAGTAGCCTTCAATAACTATTGTGTCTTCGATTGCGTCTCGAGTAGTTCCGGGAATTTCCGATACCAATGCTTTTTCTTCGTTCAAAATAGAATTCAACAGCGTCGATTTTCCCACATTGGGTTTTCCGATAATAGCTACCGGTATACCTTTTTTCAGCACATTGCCAAGTCTAAATGATGTTTTAAGTTTAAATAGTTCAATTTTTATAGTTTCAAGCAAAGTCGTCATTTGACTACGGTCGGCAAATTCCACATTTTCTTCACTAAAGTCGAGTTCGAGTTCTATCAAGGAGGCAAGATGCAATAGTTGCTTACGTAATTCTTTAATTTTGTTAGAAAAACCACCTCGCATTTGGTCGATAGCCATAGTGTGGGCTGTTTTAGATTGCGAAGCGATGAGGTCGGCTACTGCTTCGGCCTGCAACAAGTCAATTTTGCCATTTAGAAAAGCCCGTAGTGTAAATTCGCCAGGCTTGGCCATACGTGCACCTTTTTCGATAAGAAGCTCTAATATACGTTGTTGGATAAACTCAGATCCGTGGCACGAAATTTCCACAACCTCTTCACCGGTATAGGAATGCGGACTTTTAAAATAGCTCACCAACACTTCGTCCAATTCCTTTTCGTTGTCGAACAAAGTACCTAAATATAATTGATGACTCTTGATATGAGCATTATTACCCCTCCGTTTTTCGAAAATTTGTTTTAGAATACAAAGACTCTGGTTCCCCGACAATCGCAGTACGGCAATAGCACCACGTCCCGCTGCAGTAGCAATGGCACAAATGGTATCTGCAATGTATGTTGTTGAATTTGAGTTGTTCATGTTTTAATTTAAAAATGATAATAAACAACAAAAATAATGAAGATTTTCTTAACAATTACGCAAAAGGTTATACCTTTGCCAATTCTTTTTTTTGAAAAAACGTAACAGAAAATTTTATACAAATGAGCGTATTAGTAGATAAAGATTCGAGAGTTGTAGTTCAGGGCTTTACAGGAAGTGAGGGCACATTCCATGCAAGTCAAATGATTGAATACGGAACCCATATTGTGGGAGGTGTTACTCCTGGAAAAGGAGGCATGGAACATCTCGGAAAACCTGTTTTCAACACGGTAAAAGATGCCGTTGACCATACAGATGCCAATGTATCGATAATTTTTGTACCACCGGCCTTTGCTGCCGATGCCATTATGGAAGCCGCCGAAGCCGGTATCAAAGTAATTATTTGTATTACCGAAGGCATTCCTACCGAAGATATGGTGCAAGTAAAAGAATATCTTAAAGATAAAGATAGTCGCCTAATCGGCCCCAATTGTCCGGGTGTTATCTCGCCCGATGAAGCCAAAGTAGGTATTATGCCCGGCTTTATTCATCAAAAAGGTATTATAGGTATTGTTTCGCGTTCGGGTACCCTAACTTACGAAGCGGTCGATCAGTTGTCAAAAGTTGGTCTTGGACAAACTACTGCTATCGGTATTGGTGGCGATCCCATTATCGGAACAACTACCAAAGAGGCTGTCGAACTATTTATGAACGACCCCAAAACCAAAGGTATTGTAATGATAGGTGAAATTGGGGGAAGTATGGAAGCCGATGCAGCACATTATATTATGGAGTACGGAACAAAACCCGTTGTTAGTTTTATTGCTGGTGCTACAGCTCCCAAAGGACGCACTATGGGCCATGCCGGTGCCATTATCGGTGGAAAATCGGATACCGCCGAAGCTAAAAAAGCTATTTTACGAGAAAGCGGCGTATATGTTGTTGACTCACCAGCCGATATCGGAACAAAAATGTTTGAATTAATAAGTAATTAGACCCCTATGTTTGTAATTTGAAAAGGTTCGGAATATTTATCGAAAGAAAACGTTCCAAACCATATCCTTTATATAAAATAATTATGAACAAAGGTAAACAAACTATCTTTAGCGGAAAAGACATATTTATTAATTCTACTTTGGTAAATTAACTCATTCATTTTTGTAATACCTCATAATATCTTTTTCTCGTTGCTGATGACGTTTGACCGTTTGCTCTACTTCTATGTTCAGGCCATCGTTTGTCAAATTGTTAAACAAGCAGTTCTTTAACATTATTGTACAATAATTGTGGAGTATATTCTTTGTTGTTAATTCGTTGCTCTGTAACAAATACCATTGCCAATGAAAAGTGTCATTTGGTTGTCCCATCCTTTGAAAGTTCTAACCTGATAGTTCCGATATACCTATCCCGTGACTATTGTCCATAGAAGTTCTTTCTACCCAAAATCGTTGTGCCTGCATAAATGCAAACTCTTCGGCGGTTTGTTCTTCTATCATAATATTTGATAATGAAAACTTTATCCTGTCCTTCTTATGTATGGGAATGCGTATGATAAGTGATTGTCTTTTAACTTGCTTATCCAGATTTTGTTCGTCCCTTATCCAAACATCTGCAATATGTATATCTGCATTAAGCCAACCCTTTGTCATTTTTCTGATACGAACTTTTTTACAATCACTTTTCTTGAGTGTTTTCATATAGCGTTCTACACTAATACCTTCTATATCCATATGGAGTTTAGCAGGATACCGGCCTTTGCTTCCCTGTTCCTTCGCCGGTACTCCTATCTTTGGTTTCTTTATATATATAGTGTCATTATTGTGAACGTCAAGCGCATATTTCTTCTCAAGTGCATCAACAACGGCTTTCATTAACGCGAGGCCATATCTGGTAAAAGCCATAACCTCTTATAAAATAATATTCAACATTCCAACTTGCAATCTCTTTAATTATTTCTACTGCCAATTGGGGTTTGGTCAGAAAAACAGCCTTTTCCAAAGGTTTCCAAACTTTTTCGCATCTCTTTTTATCATTAGTCCATATCCTTAGGCAAATACAACCTGTGGTCAATCAACGTTGCATATTTCTCCGCACAGAGACTGGCATATACCCCTAACTGACAGTTATCTATTTTTCCAATAATGCCAACATATTGACGGGCCGGGCCGGCATACTTTGTCTCTTTCTTCAAATGAGCTTTCTCATCAATTATCAAGCCTACAGTTCCCCTACTCTTCATTAAATAACTTGCACTCTCGGCTATGTCATGCATAAGCCCTTTAGTATTGTCCCAAGGTGAATTTGAGATCGTATGTTGCATTGATTCATAATTGCTATCCGCCGTTTTTCTATCATCCTTTCAATATTTCGCATGCCTCTTTTTGCAAAAAACAGCCCCTGAACATATTTAATTACTTTGTCTTTTACACTTTTCATCCCTACAAGAAAACGTTTTTCAAAGCTTGAAAAAAATACTTTGAAATCACCTGATAATAAGGAGATTACATGTTTTAAATCAAGTTTTATAACAGCATAGTAATCAGAGGATTGTAAATTTGTCCGATTTGCTTAACTTTATGTATCTCATCTTGTTATGTGTTTAATTAATGTTCAAATATACAAATTATTTTTATTTTAACCAAATGTTTTTTGGGCTATTTTTTATTTATACATCACACGGGATAAATCAGGACATCATCATTTTTTAAAAAATCGGAACTTCATCTGTTTATGATTTTGTATCTTACTGATATATCTATATTTATGTTTTGTCATAATTTTCGGCTACGCAATCGAAAATTACGCCAAAACGGTGCTGACATTTTTTATAGCACGGGTTAAACCCGTGGAATGGCAAAGCCATTATTCCACAGGTTTAACACCCGTGGCTATTAATATTATGCACCTTCAGAGCTCTATAATCATTCTTCTGTGCGTCGAATTTATTCGTCATGGAGGTTGCATGTCAATAAATTCTTTAAATCGGCCTTGTATTTTTGATTAAGTGATTAGAAAAATCCGGTTACATATGAAATTTGTCACTGGGTTCATAATCTTTTGCATGCAGTTTTTTCTTCTCTGAAAATGTATAACTTTATCCCGTTTTAAGTATGGCAAAGTAGAATTATGAAAAACTTATTAAAAAAACTTGCTTTAGCGGTGAATGCAATCACCTTTGCCTAAGATACAGATAAAAACATTATTCATACAACAAATTATCATGGTCGTTTTCGCCGAATAGATTATCTTTGCCATCATGCAAGAAACTATTATCATCCTTGATTTAGGCTCTCAATACACTCAGCTTATTGCACGAAGAATAAGAGAGTTAAACATTTATTGCAAAATTTATCCTTTCAACAAAATTCCCATTTTAAGTGAGTATGTTAAAGGAATCATTCTTTCGGGAAGTCCCTTTTCGGTATGCGATAAAGAAGCGCCTATTCCCGCACTTGACGATATTCGCGGGAAGTATCCTTTGCTTGGTATATGTTATGGTGCGCAGTTTATAGCAAAACATGATGGCGGCAAGGTGATGCACTCTGCGATTCGTGAATATGGCCGCGCCAATTTAACTTATATTGAACGTTCGAACCCATTGATGCAATCACTTTCGGACGATAGTCAAGTATGGATGTCGCATGGCGATACGATTTTGCAGTTGCCCGAAACGTTCCAAATTATTGGAAGTACTTCCAATGTAGATGTGGCTGGTTTTCAGGTACATGGCGAACCAACGTATGGCATACAGTTTCATCCGGAGGTTTATCATACCACAGAAGGAAAGCAATTATTAAAGAATTTTGTGACAGGTATTTGTGGTTGCTCTCAAAATTGGACCTCCGTTTCGTTTATTGATACAACTATCCGTTCGTTAAAAGAAAAACTTGGCAACGACAAAGTAGTGCTTGGCCTTTCGGGAGGTGTTGACTCATCGGTGGCGGCCCTACTATTGCACCGTTCGATCGGCAAAAATCTCTTTTGTATTTTTGTAGATAATGGCTTGTTGCGTAAAAACGAGTTTCAATCGGTATTACACTCTTATAAAAATATGGGACTGAATGTAAAAGGTGTAGATGCTGCCGAAATTTTTTTAAAAGCACTAAAAGGCATTTCAGATCCTGAGGAAAAACGAAAAATCATTGGAAAAACCTTTATTGATGTTTTCGACAAAGAAGCTCAGCATATCAAGGAAGTAAAATGGCTGGCACAAGGAACTATTTATCCCGATGTTATTGAGTCAGTTTCGGTTAATGGACCGTCATCGACTATCAAATCTCATCATAATGTCGGCGGCTTACCCAATTCTATGAAACTTAAAGTTGTAGAACCTCTCAACACGCTTTTTAAAGACGAAGTAAGACGTATTGGCAGGGCTTTGAATATGCCTCCCGAAATTCTCAACCGTCATCCTTTTCCAGGCCCAGGTCTTGGCATCAGAATTCTTGGCGAAATAACTATCGAAAAAGTGAAAATTCTTCAAGAAGTAGATGATATTTTTGTCAGTAGTTTGAAAGAAAACAATTTGTACAACGGCATTTGGCAAGCTCTTGCCGTATTGTTACCCGTACACTCGGTAGGTGTGATGGGTGACGAACGAACTTACGAAAATGTGGTGGCTTTGCGTGCGGTGGGATCTACTGACGGTATGACTGCCGATTGGGTACGTCTCCCTTACAACTTTTTGGCAAAGATTTCAAACGATATTATTAACAAAGTAAAAGGAGTGAACCGTGTAGTTTACGACATTAGTTCAAAACCACCCGCTACCATCGAATGGGAATAACCCATAGCACAGAAGTTTACAAACTATGAAAAGAATTACGGTTTTATGCGGTTTGGATTGACTTACAGCAGCCACCCTCATATGTATTTAGCTTCCCTACACATCAAAGTATTATTTAATACTTGTTAGAAAACATCAATTTCTTCGTTTCGTTCGCTTTGATGACTAATCGTTAGCTCTAATAAACTCATACTTCTCAAGGCTTCGCAAGTCTCGAACTTAACGTCTTTTGAAAAACCACTAAAAAAATTGAGTTTTATTACGGACACTATTTAATCCTGAATTTGTATAATTTAGGAATATCAAATTGTTATTTAAACTAAAAAATATTATTTTGCGTTAGCAATATTGTAAATTATTAGTATTTTTGAGATGTTAAAGAAAAAATCGCTAAGGTGAAAAAAAGTTTAATATTCGTATTGGTATTTCTTGTGAGCATAATTCAAGCCCAAACGGTAAAAATTCCGTTGAGTAATGTTATTAAAGAACGCGACGGCAAACAGTTTTATGTGCATACGGTTAAGCAGGGACAAACCGTTTATTCTATTGCCAAGGCCTATAATGTAAGTATTAGCGAAATTTATTTTGAAAATTCAAATGCCAAACAAGGCATTGCGGTAGGACAAAAGCTTTGGATTCCGACCGTTAACAAAGAAACCGAGATAAAACAAGAAACGAAAAATACAAAATTCGACTTTTTTTATCATATTGCAGCTCGTAACGAAACGTTTAAACACATCAGCTCCATTTATCTTATTGACGAACGTTACCTTCGATTGGCAAATCCCACCTTGAAGGAGCCTTTGCGCGAAGGAGAATACGTGAAAGTTCCCGTCGAAAGTGCTTTTCACATTCTTGATGGTCATCCGGCAACCGAAACATCGTCAACCAATCCCGTTGAACAAGAAGGTATTGATTACTCGAAGAATAATGCAGACATAAATTCTAAAAAACATAAACTACCGGTAACAAAAACTAGTCAACAAGCTAAAACAACATCGGCAAACACTCAAAAGCCGGTTACTTTCAATCCGAATATACCCGTAATTCCCGATTACCGGCATGTGGTAGTTATGGGTGAGACTTTGGCAAGCATTGCAAAAAAATACCATATTTCCGTTAACGAGTTGAAGGCTGTTAATGCAGGTCTTGTGACGGCCGCACAGGGTCAACGATTGCGATTACCGGTAACAGCTAAAATTCGGGGCTATCACAATCCTGCTTCACAAAACTTGCGGAAAACAAAAATAACTACAATAAAAAAAGAGGAAATTACACCAAATTCCGATCTTGAAAAACAACAGCCGGAAAACATTAAAAATCAGCAAGAATTTTATTTTCATAAAGTAAAGAAAAAAGAAACATTATACAGTATTTCGAGACTTTACGGTGTAACACTCAACGACCTGTATAACAGTAATCGGGGATTAACAAAAAACATAAAAATAGGACAAACCATTAAGGTCCCAAAAAAAAAAATAAGCCATGATTATCTTATCTATATTCCGCCCTCAAAAATCCGTCTGAAAAAGTTGGCGAAACTTTATTTGATTTCGTACACTGCTTTGAAACGCCGCAATCCCTTTATCGGGCACAAAGTATTTGCAGGACAAGCGGTAAAGATTCCGGTAGGACCAAAAGCTTGGATAATTCCCGAAAACAACGCAAACCAAAAACTTGCCGAAGAAAATTCAAAACACGAAACCTTTCCAATACCTCTTGCCCGTTGTAAAAAACGCGAACGCTTTCATCAGCATACATACAAAGTTGCTCTGATGGTACCTTTGTATCTTGAAAAAACCGACAGCCTTGATGTTGAAAAATTTAACCAACAACAACAAGATTATTTCCTTCCATTCCGTTTTGTCGAATTTCTTGAAGGAGCTTTGATGGCGGTGGATTCGATACGATCTCAAGGTATGCATATTGAGTTATATGTTTATGATGTTGACCAAAAGCTGACAAAAACCGCCGAAGTTTTATCAAAACCCGAATTAAGAAACATGAATTTGATTATCGGACCTTTTTTTAGTGGTAGTTTTGAACAGGTAGCACTTTTTGCACAGCTTTTCGACATCCCTATTGTAAATCCGTTAACCTTTCGCGAAGAAGTTGTCGGTAAGATTAATAATGTGATAAAAATAAAACCTGGTATTACCTATCAACCCGAACTTATTGCAAACTATATTTTACGTTACCATCACAATGATAAGGTTTTCCTGATTTCGCAAAATTCATATAAAGACGCCGACAGGATTATCGTACTCCAAAATGACCTTATTAGCCTGTTGCCGGCAACGGTAAATATCTCTAACAATGGTTTGATTAATCTTGGATATCAAGTTGCGTTACGAAATGAAAATTATAACAAAAAATCGCTTGTCCCTTCTTATGTGGTTGAAGGAAAAACCATTTATCCCGAATTTTTAAAATCTTTCCCTGACGATAGTACCCGGTTTGCAAACCAATTGATTCGTATCAACTACGTTAACGATAGTTTGCATCCCTTTCTCAATAATGCATCGGTAATGAGGAATAATCTCGTTTTGATTTACGGCGACAACAAAGCTTTTATTATGGACGTTATGAACCGCCTTAATCGCTTAACCGATACCTTTAATATCCAAATTGTAGGTTTACCCGAATGGGAGCGCATAAGCAACCTTGATTATAAACAGTTGAACAATCTGAAAGCCACCTATACGGGGAGTTATTTTGTTGATTATAATAACGATACAACAATAAATTTTATTGATAAATTTATCAACCGTTTTGGTACAGAACCTAATAAATACGGCTTCGATGGTTTTGATATTTCCTACTATTTTTTTAATATTTTATATAATTACGGGAAAAACTTCTTGCCTTGCATTTCTTCTGAACACAGCAAAGAACTGACTAATATTTTTCATTTTAAACCCTCGATCTTGAACAATGCAGCTTACGAAAACAGCCATTGGCAACTTTTGCATATCGAAAACAACCGGCTTACAAGTCTCCCCGATTTATCGTCGGATTATTGAATTGAAAATCAAAAATAACATTATAAATACTGACTCACGATGATTTTCAAAATACAGAATTACTTACAATTTTTTTTACTTACGCTATTGATGCTGTCGGGCTGCTCGCAGAGTAAAAAAGAATTTTGGGATAATGGGAATATCAAATCTGCATTGACTTACAAAGGCAAAAAACTCAATGGTAAGTCGGTTTGGTATTTTAAAAACGGCCAAAAAGAACAAGAAACATTTTATAAAAATAATGTGTTGGAAGGAAAGATGATTCGTTGGTATAATAACGGTATTGCCGAATCGGAAACTTTTTACAAAAACGGCATGCTCGAAGGAAAAGCCAATTCATATGATCGTGAAGGACATAAAACTACCGAGGAAAACTATGTTAACGACACACTGAACGGTAAATTTTTTCAATGGTATCCTGATGGCTCTTTGAAAATTGAGGGGCAATACAAAAACGGACTTTTCAAAGGCAGGTGGATGTATTACGATGTTTCGGGAAAAGTGGTTGGGATGGGAAATTTCCTAGAAGGTAGTGGTATTCAAAAAGCTTGGTGGCCCAATGGAAAATTGAAGCACGAAATTTATTACCGCCATAATCTTAAAAACGGAACCGAAAAATGGTTTGACCAAAATGGAAATCTCAAAAAAATTATACACTACGAAAAAGGTGTGGAAAAGTGAGTACAAATGGACATTTGTAATAAATGTACAGTGATGGGATAAGATGAATTGCCGATAAATATTTCAAATTTGTTATTCTGTAACTGGAAAATAACAATACAACGTTTTTGGAAAATAAGAATGCACGATTTTGGAATCAGGTTTTCCAAGGCATTTGTTAGGCCAAAAAAAATTTGCGAGTTTAATAGTTAATAATACAAAATATTATTGAGCCATAATTTTCAAATACAAATTTTTTTATCCTACAAATTTTCTCGCTGCTACAAATGAAAATGTACCTTTGCGCCACCGTTTCAATAGAAAGAATAAATTATACTTTAAAAGATATTTTACCTATGATTAAGGATTTGGCACGAAAGATACTTACCTTTTTACATCTTGATTTGACCAAAAACCTAAAATACGACCGGCTTACCAAAGTGTTGATGTCCAAAATATTGTCGGCACACTCCAATTGCATTGATGTGGGGTGCCATAAAGGCGAAATGCTTGATTTGCTATTACATTATGCTCCCAAAGGCAAACACTATGCATTTGAACCTATTCCGGAAATGTTTGAGCGTCTACAAAAAAAATATGCCAGACGTTGCAAAGTTTTACCTTATGCTTTAAGCGACAAAACAGGCGAAACTACCTTTAATTTTGTGAAAAACGCACCTGCTTACAGTGGAATAAAACAGCGTAAATACAATATTTCAAATCCCGATATATTAAAAATAAATGTAGAACTTTCAATGTTAGACAACATTATCCCACCCAACATAAAAATCGACTTTATTAAAATTGACGTGGAAGGTGCCGAACTCGGCGTTTTAAAAGGTTCGACAGAAACCATAAAGCGCTGCAAACCATTTATAGTGTTTGAGTTCGGGCTTGGCGCAAGTGACTATTATAGAACCAAACCCGATGATATTTTCGTGTTTTTGGTTGAACAATGTGGCTTAAATATATCTAACATTCACGATTTTTTGCATAATAAACCAAGCCTTAATCTTAAATCTTTTTCCGATAATTATTACAAGTCGAAAGAATATTATTTTGTCGCACATCCCTAATTAGTGTCTGCCAGAAAACTTCATTTTTTTTAATATATAGTCAATTGTATCTTTTATTCTAATCCGTTTTATCCTTACTCTTTTGCCTATAGATCAGTCGACAACATTTGCCAATCGTGTGCTAAAGTTTTAAGCATCACTGAAACTTACCGGAAACCAACCTTTCGACGTAGAAGTGATGAACCCAATCAAAAATGCTAATGCCTTTGGGGCTTGTGCTTCTTTTTGTAAAAAATATTACAACGCCGTCATAGGTCGCCGAATTATTCTTGGTATTATAAATTCAGGACGATTTGGAGCAGGCGTTACGCGCATCTCTTTTACCGATCCTATTCGTCTCAAAACGCATGCACTATAAAAACAAGTTAAAAAACCGAACTATCATCGCAATTTATCTATTTGATTATCAACCGAATGGGTGGCCACGAACATTTTTACCAACATTATTACTTTGGTGTTGTTAGTCCGCTTTTTTTATAAAAAATGCTAAAAATTATAATTATTACGATTCGAGAAAGTTGGAAGGAGTTTTAAAACTATTTATTGTTAACACTTTGGTTGAACAAATTGCCCTTGGAATTACATCGTGTAAATGTTACTACTTCGGACAAGCGAAAAATTACACATACCTGAAGCAACTAAATAGCGAAACAAAACTTTTTGACAAAACTGTGCCACTACCTCATACCCACTAATGCAATATCGCTGGAAACATTTGAATGAGTTTTTAGACTGTTTTGCAAAAAGTTTTAGCCGGTAGATTAGTTTCAACTTCCGGGTAAAATAATATGTTGATATAAATGATTTGTTTGAAATATTGAAAGGTAATTTGGCTTCGCTGGAACTGATGATAACTCGTGGCAATTGGAGTATTGGTCTGTAATGTGAAATGTAATAAAAGGGATGTTTTTACTGTGGTCAAACAACGGAATAAAACAACCCTCTTTTTTCTCTTTTTGAAATAATTTTCCCTTCGTTTTCGAGTACGTCGAGGTATTTGTTGATTTCGTTACTGTGCAAACCGAGTATTTTGTGTAAGTCGCTAAGTGTGCAAGGTCGACGGCTGACAGTTTCTAAAATGGCCGATTCGGTATCAATGCGATATGCCACTATTTTTTTGCGGTTGGGAGCAGCTGCAATAATTTTCACAAAAGGCAAATCCCAGTATTCGACAATATGTTGTAGCTCGACACGTGTGGTAGCCCTAATGTTTTTGACAATTCCAGGACGATCGAGGGTATTGAGTTGTACTTCGTCGGGGTGGATTTGTAAAAAGGCCTCTTTCAAAGATTTTAAATTTTCCACGTTGTCGTTGATGCCAGGCAAAATAAGTACTTCAAGCCAAATTTTTCCTTTATATTCGTTCCGAAATTCCACAAGTCCCCGAAGATATTCGGGAATATTCAATGTATGAAATGGCCCGTTGATTTTGCGAAAAGCAAGTTCCTCGGCAGCATCTAACGACGGAAGTACAACATCGGCTTCGAGCAATTCGCCACGAACGGTTTTGTCGTAAAAAAGTGTACCGTTAGTAAGTACCGCAACAGGAATATTGTTGGCTTTGCTTTTGACAAAATGCAATATATCGCCAATTCGCGAATGAAGTGTCGGCTCACCCGAACCCGAAAAAGTAATGTAATCGGGTGCAGGATTGTGGTTTAAATAATCTTTTATTTCGTTAACAACTTCCGAATATGGAACATATTCGTCCCGATTGAGTGTGAGCTTGGTAGTTTGTCCACATTCACAATAAACACAATTGAGCGTACAAACTTTGTGGGGAACCAAATCAACACCGAGCGACATACCAAGACGACGCGAAGGTACAGGCCCAAAAATATATTTATACATACTATTTATTTCTAAGTTTGTTGTCATTTGTAGCCATTTGTCCGGCCTGCAATGTTTGTTGCATAAAATAAGAAATACAGTCGAAATGGCTCTACAACCAGTTTAGTAGAAAACATTATATTGAGTGATTTAAAAGTTAAAAATTCAAATATTAATATAAATTCTTGAGAAAAACATAGCTTTATCTCCATATATATCTGATATTTGATAATATGATTACTTTTTACTTCATTTTATTCACTCAATTCGCAGAAGTGTCTTTTTACTAGTGCCTAACATACAAGATAAATGTAAATTAAAAAAAAGACACTTAGAAAACTTTCCATCCCAGCGATACAACAAAAACGTTCGATTTGGAACTAATTATATGAGTAACATTATTGTAGATAACATCACCTTTGACCAAATTATTAATGCCTCCGTAATATTTCACGTCAAGTGTAAACATCATCACATCAACACCCACTCCAAGTTGGTACTGCCACTGCATATTGCGAATATCTTCTTGCTTAATAGGAGTAATCAAATCCTTACCGATAGAATTGTTATCATCTTTGTTGTTGATAGTTTTTTTTGTAATGATATTGGCAGTTACTCCACCGAAAACACGAATATTAGCAACCTTTAAATCAATAAAACGCCAGCCCACGTTAACTGGTATTTGAATGGCTCTCAGTTGAATATTTTGTTCAACAGGACTAAGATTAATACCATTAAGGCTTACTGTAGGATAACGAAAAACGCTTCCTTGCGTTAACCAGTTCACCTCGGGTTGAACATAAATTTTATCTCCCAACCTTACAAAAGCACCAAACATAAAGTTGCTTTTCAGGTTGTTGGTTATTTCACTCGTATTGATACTCAGATTTGAGGCCGAATAACCTATTTGCGGGCCGAAATGAATTTGGCCGAACATAATTCCCGAAATCAAAAGGGAAGTAAAAAATAGAATTATCTTTTTCATGATATTTTTTTATTTAGTTTATTCAAAAATACTATAAAAATGGATGTTTCAACTTCCAGCACTATTTTTTTTTCAAAATTTATTTTTAAGATTAAGTTCACATTTTTTTTCTACTGCAAATATCAACGCTAAACATTAACAATTAGCGCTTGACATAAAACGCCAACTTTTTTGTTTGGCTCGCTTTGAAATGTTTGTCATTTACGCTAATAAACTCATTGTTCTCAAAAACCTTAGCAAGCCACGAACTTGACGTTTTCTGATTAGACACAATATAAAAAGAAGTTTTCTTACGTACGCTAAGTATCAAAGCAATGTTTTTTAAAAAAACGTTCAAATTTTAACCGTTCAAATTAATCATATCTTAAGTTAAAGGTATTATCCTCTCCCTCTACTCAATAATTTTTAATAGCCAAAGTATTCGATAACAGTCTATTATTTGATTTTTTCGTCTCTTCAAAAACTTACCAATTAGTTTGTTTCAAATTATCATGTTTAATAAGAAGTTTAATTTATCTATTCATCGGCATCAATATTTTGTTGCTTTTCGTGCTGTTCGCGGTCGTCAAATTTATCAGTATACCCATAAATATGATCTAGTTTGGCTTTATAAAGTTTTTTCAGATAATTTCGTTTTAGTTTTAAAGTTGGCGACAGTTCGCCGGTTTCGGGTGCCCAGTTGTGGCAAGTTAGTTCGAATTTTTTTATTTGCTGGTGTCGGCCAAGTGTTTTATTAATGTGGTCCAATTCTTTTTGATATCTTTGGATTACACGTACTTTGCCAATCAAATCGGTATTATCTCGATATTTAAGGTTTTTTTTAAAACACCATCCGTGTAAGTATTCAAAAGCAGGAATAATGATTGCAGCGGCAAATTTTTCACCTTCACCGACAACCAATAATTGATCAATCAGCGGCGATTCTTTAAATCGGTTTTCAACAATCTGCGGGGCAATATATTTTCCTGTTGAAAGTTTAAATAGTTCTTTTTTCCTATCGGTAATTTTCAGGATATTGTGTGCACCAAGTTCGCCGATGTCGCCTGTATGAAACCAACCATCAGCGTCGACAGCTTCTTTGGTACGAACGGAATCTTTGTAATAACCTTTCATAAGACTGGGACCACGCATTAATATTTCGCCGTCGCCGGCAATTTTCACTTCCACATTATTTAACACCGGACCGACACTTCCAAATTGCAATAAAGGGTATTTGAGATAATTTACCGAAATAACGGGTGAAGTTTCGGTAAGGCCGTAGCCTTCGGTAATAGGTATATGAGCTGCATTGAAAATTCGGGCCAGTCGAGGTTGCAAAGCAGCGCCACCCGAAACAATAACTTTAATATTTCCGCCAAGTGCCTCACGCCACTTACTGAATATCAGCTTATTGGCAATTTTCAACTGATATTCGTACCATGCACCGTTAGCACGATTAAGTTCGTAGCGTAAACCCAAACTCACTGCGCGGTCGAACAAAATTCGTTTTATACCTGTCAATTCTTTCCCTTTGAGCATAATTTTATCAAAAAGTTTTTCGAGAACACGCGGCACCGTCGCAAAACCATGCGGATTTACTTCTTTTAAATTTTCGCCGATGGTATCCATACTTTCCACATAATACACTTCGCAACCTTTTGCTTGTACCAAATAGTTAACCATTCGTTCGAGCACATGGCACATAGGTAGAAAACTCAGCCAGCGATCGCCAATTTGTAGCGGCAAAATATTGTGGGTAGCCATTATATTGCTCATAAAATTATAATGAGAAAGCATCACTCCTTTTGAACGGCCGGTTGTTCCTGAAGTATAAATTATCGACAACAGATCATCTTTTGTGATGCTGTCTTTTATCTTAGACAACTTTTTTTCGTATTCTACCTTGTGTTGTTTTCCGAGTTCAACAATTTCATTCCAGAGAGGAACACCGGCAATCTTGTCGTAGGAATAAATTTTTTCGATAGCTTTTACTTTGTCGGCAAGTGGTTTTATTCTGTTGTAAAATTCATGCGAGGATACAATAATCATTCGCGCATCGGAATGTTCGATAATATAAAGCTGTTCGGACTGCGCAATATTAGGATATACCGGCACGTGCACAACGCCGATTTGACCCATTCCCATATCGGCAAAATTCCATTCGGGACGATTGTTCGATATTGTGAGTATTTTATCTCCCTTTTTAAAGCCCATTGCCAACAATCCAAAGCTAAAATTATCGACCGTTTCTTTGTATTGATTAGTACTAAAATTTTCCCACTTCCCGTTGCGTTTGATGGAAAGAGCCACTTTGCGATTGTTTTCTTTAACATTGTAATCGAGGATGTCGAAATTTCTTTTAAGTTTCATGGTATTAAGTTTTTAGATTTTTTGTTTTAAAAGTCCAAGTAAAATGGAATGTCGATACAATATCTCCCTGACTATCAACACCCGTTGAGGTAATGGTAACCGTTTGGCCTACACCTTCTTGTATAGCTTTTCCGATAGCTTGAGCTATTGCTTTACCGTCATTGCAAGTAAATAATATTTTGCTTCTTGCTTTTTTTGTAAACTGCGCATCCATATTGAATATGAGCATCGAAACGGGAGCCGAAGCTTTCATCACTTCGTTGATGGCAATAACACCCGACGAAAGTTCGGCTGCCATACTTTGCACTGCAAAATAAACCGACCCGAATGGATTTTTAGTAAAATAATTGTAAGGGATAGAAACGGAGGCATAGTTATCGTCGAATTGAGTTACTCGCATTCCGCTAACAAAAGCAAGGGGCATTTTTTTTAAAAAGAAAAAAGCTAATTTGAATTTGTTTAAAGTTAGTTTCTTGAAATCGGTTGTATGCAACATCGTAAGATTTAAATTAATTTATAAAAAAAATGGAGAAGAGAAGTATTAAGGAGTTACACTCTTCAATACACTTCTTCTTTTGCTATAGAAACAAACGCCAAATTATTCAAAAGCAATACTTGTTTGCTTCAATCAGTTTATCGGCAATTTTACGACGAGCTGCCACTACATTGACGGGTGCAGTTTTTGTAAAGCGTTTCATCCCCATCAGCATAGCATTTTGCTCGTCGCTTTTGGCAAATGCATTTACAGCATCATTGCCGATTTTGTGAATTTTGTATGCCACATCATACAAAAAGACATTAAGCATATCCTTATAAAGAGCCAATTTTTGTTCGTCGAACATATTGCTTAGTTTTTCGACACGTAGCAGGGTTGATTCGGCAGCATAAGTGTACATTAGCATATCGGCCACGTTCATTAAAATTTCCTGTTCGTTTTGTAACTTTTCTGCAAATTTTTGCAATGCGGCGCCGGCAACCATCAATATGGCTTTTTTACAGTTTAATACGAGTTTGTGTTTTTCTTCAAAATAGTTGACACTGGTTTTGCCGAAATCGGGAATAGCCATTAGTTCGCCGGCAACAGTTTTGGCAGCAGTAAGCAAGTCAAGTTCGCCTTTCCTACCACGCTTTAGAATTTCACTTACAGCTACCATTCGATTTATTTCGTTGGTACCCTCAAAAATACGGTTGATTCGCGCATCACGGTAAGCGCGTTCTACCGTAGTTTCCGACGAATAGCCCATTCCCCCGTGAATTTGGACACCTTCGTCAACTACATAATCAAGCGCTTCGGACCCGAACACTTTGGCTATGGAAGCTTCGATGGCATACTGGCGAATACCTTCAACAGCAGCACGTCCTTTGTCCATACCTCCGGCGATAAGAGATTCGATAGCATCGTCGATATTTTGACTCGCACGATATGTTAACGATTCGTTGGCAAAGGTATGTATAGCCATTTCGGCCAATTTGTATTTAATAGCACCAAAGTTTGCAATAACTGTTCCGAATTGTTTTCTTTCGTTGGCATATTGCACGCTAACATCAATGGTTGCTTTGCTAGCACCAACGGTTGCTCCGGCAAGTTTAATACGGCCGAGGTTTAGAATATACAGCGCTATTTTAAAACCGTCGTTACGTTTTCCAAGAAGGTTTTCGAGGGGAACGTTAGCATTGTCGAAGAAAATTTGTACCGTTGACGAACCACGAATACCCATTTTGTCTTCTTCGGCGCCAAAGGTAAAACCCGGTGTACTGCGTTCAATAATAAACGCGCTAAGATTTTTGTCGTTTTCAATTTTTGCATAAACAATAAACAGGTCGGCAATGCCACCGTTGGTAATCCACATTTTGCTACCATTGAGAATAAAATGTTTTCCGTCATTGCTAAAGGTAGCTTTTGTTTTTCCGCTATTGGGGTCGGAGCCGGCGTCAGGTTCTGTAAGGGCATAAGCACCAATGTATTCGCCGGTGGCCAATTTGGGTAGATAGTTTTTCTTTTGCTCTTCGTTACCAAAATACAAAATTGGCAATGTACCTATTCCGGTGTGTGCCGAATACGCCACGGCGTAACTAAACCCTTTGCCCATTTCTTCTACGGTGAGCATAGAAGTAACGAACTTTTGTCCGAAACCGTTGTATTCTTCGGGAACCGAGATTCCGAGTAATCCGAGTTTGCCGGCATCTTTTAACAGTTTCGTTAACAGCTTGTTGTCGTGATGTTCAAGTTTGTCAATATTGGGTATAATCTGTGTTTCGGTAAAATCACAACAGCTTTGTGCCATCATTTTTTGTTCTTCATCAAATTCTTCGGGGATGAAAATATCGGCAGCTTGGGTCTCTTTAATGAGGAATTCACCGCCTTTTAATGCTTTTTTGTCTGACATAGTATTATTTTTAAAAGGTTAATATTTCAATAAATTACCAGTATTATGTGTTTTAAATGATAAAAAGTGCTTGGCGGAAGGAAAAGTCGCCGTGAACAAAAAATTTATTATAACATTTCATAAATTCCGGCAGCACCTTGTCCTGTACCGATACACATAGTTACCATACCGTATTTTTTCTTACGGCGCTTCAGTTCGTTGATTATCTGAACGGTAAGTTTTGCCCCCGTAGCGCCGAGGGGATGTCCGAGAGCAATAGCTCCACCATTAACGTTAAGCACTCCGGGGTTGATACCAACTTCTTTTACTACCACCATCGACTGTGTTGCAAAAGCTTCGTTCAGTTCAATCAAATCTATGTCGTGGAGTTTCATACCGGCATGCTTTAGCACCTTAGGGATTGCTTCCACGGGGCCAACACCCATTTTGTAAGGCTCCACGCCGGCTACCTGATAATCTACCAAGCGGGCAACTGGTGAAAGGTTGTAACGTTTAAGTGCTTTTTCGGAAACCACAAGTACAAAACCGGCACCATCGGACATTTGTGAAGAATTTCCGGCAGTAGAAACACCATCGGCGGCAAAAACAGGTCGTAATTTTGCCAGCACTTGTGCAGTGGTACCACGCCTGGGCCCTTCATCGGTAACGAAAATTTTCTCAAGTGTTTTCATTTTTCCATCCTCAAAATAATTTTCTTTAACGGTGATGGGAACAATTTGATCTTTAAAATAGCCTTTGTCGATTGCGTTGATGGCTTTGGCATACGAATTAGCAGCAAATTCATCAATATCTTCGCGTTTTAATTTGTATTCGCGCGCCACCATTTCTGATGTCAGCCCCATACTCAAATACCAGCCTGGATTGTTTTTTGCCACTTCTGGATTAGGCACCAGCCGCCAGCCGCCTATGTTAATCATCGACATAGATTCGGCACCTCCTGCAACTATAACGTCGGCGATTCCGGCTGTAATTTTTGCCGAGGCAATAACAATTGATTCGATGCCTGACGAGCAAAACCGATTGATGGTTGATCCTGGCACATTCACCGTATCCATAGACATAAGGGAGAGAAAACGCCCCATATTCATTCCCGACTCGGCTTCGGGAAAAGCGTTTCCTACGATTACATCATCAATATTTGATTTTTCAATTTGCGGAAAGTCATTCAGCAAATGGCGGATAACAGTAACGGCAATATCGTCGGGACGGGTAAAGCGCAAAGTGCCATGTGGAGCTTTTCCTATTGCCGAACGATATCCGCCTACTATATATGCATTCATAATTAAATATTTTTTTCGTTAATAATTATATTAATTTCTAAGGATTTTACCTTTTGTAATTAAACTGTTGATGCGTTCAAGGGTTTTGCGCTGCATACAAAGTTCCATAAAAGCCTGTCGTTCAATATCAAGGAGATATTGCTCGGTAACTTCGGTAAGTACCTGCGATATTTCGCCACCGGCCATAACCCAGCCAAGTTTTTCGGCTATCAGTTTGTCGTATTCCGACATATAATGGCCTTTGGTAAACCCGTTGGAACCGACATAAACGATTCCCAAGGCTTCGCGTCCCAACACTTTTATATCGTTGCGCGGAGCCGGTTGCGAATAGCCTTTTTCAACCATTTGAAGGGCTATTTTTTTGGCATATGCCAACTGACGAGTTCGGCTAACAATTACTTCGTCAACACCCTGACGGAGATAGCCGAGATCGAAAGCTTCGTAAGCCGATGTGGAAACTTTGGCTTGACCAATTGTTAAATAGCGGTTCATATATGCGTTGGTACGGATGTCGCCGTTTTTCAGTTCGTCGCCAAGGCGCAGGGCAAATTCTTTGGTGCCGCCACCGCCGGGGATAAGTCCCACACCAAATTCAACTAGGCCCATATACGTTTCGGCATAGGCAATTACTTTGTCGCTGTGCATGCAAATTTCGCAACCACCTCCAAGCGTCATTCCATGTGGAGCGGCAATAACCGGAATGGACGAATAACGAAGACGCATAGTAGTTTTTTGAAACCATTGAACAGCCATATTTAGTTCTTCCCATTCTTGCTCAACGGCAAACATATAAATCATTCCCACATTGGCGCCGGCCGAAAAATGATCGCCTTCGTTGGAAATGACAAGAGCGGCAAAGTCTGCTTCGGCCATATCAAGGGCTTTGTTCAATCCTTGCAAAACGTCCTGTCCGATAGTGTTCATTTTGGTATGAAATTCAACATTGAGCACTCCGTCGTCGAGGTCAAAAATTGAGACGCCGGTGTTTTCCCAAACGACATTGGTATTGCGCAATACTTCGAGCGAAAGCCGGCCTTCTTGTCCCGGAACCACGTTGTAGGTTCTGGTATTTAAATCGTAATAATATTTCAGCCCGTCCTTCACCTTATAAAAGGAGGTATTGCCTGCATCAAGCATATCGAAAACCCACAATGCAGGTTTCTTCCCGGTTTCTTCCATGGCTTTTACGGTTTTGGCAACGCCAAGAGCATCCCAAGTTTGAAACGGTCCGAGTTTCCAACCGAAACCGGCATTCAAAGCATCGTCGACTTTGTATATGTCTTCAGTAATTTCGGGAATACGATTTGAAGTGTACTGAAAAAGACTGTAAAACGAAGCTCGATAAAATTCGCCGGCTTTGCCTTTGTCGGAAAGTAAAATAGGCATACGTTTGCGCAAATCGTCGATGTCCTTTGTTTTGTCGAAAACCAAAAATTTAGGCTTGGGGTCTTCTTTATATTCTAAAGTGTCAAAATCAATGCTCAAGAATTTTTTCTTCCCGTCCTCCACAATTTTTTTAAAGAATCCTTGTTTTGTTTTCGATCCTAACCATTTGTTTTCGAGCATTTTTTTCAAATAACCGGGAATTTCAAACATGTCGTTTCTTTCATCGTCAGTGGTTTTGCTAATATAACCGGCCACGTGGACAAGGGTGTCAAGGCCTACCACATCGGCGGTTCTAAAGGTAGCCGATTTGGCGCGTCCGATAATGGGACCAGTAAGTTTGTCGATTTCGGTTATGGTAAGGCCATATTTTTTTACATTGTTAAACAACGCCATGATAGAGAATGTCCCTATACGATTGGCAATAAAAGCTGGGGTGTCTTTGGCCAAAACCGTTGTTTTACCGAGATAGCGACCTGCAAAATCCTGTAAAAATTGCAAAACCTTAGGGTCAGTTTTCGTTGAAGGAATAATTTCGAACAATTGTAAATAACGCGGTGGATTGAAAAAGTGAGTGCCGCAAAAATGTTTTTGGAAGTCATCGCTTTTTCCTTCTCGCATTGTTTCAATGGAAATACCTGAAGTATTAGAAGTTACAAGTGTTCCTTGTCTTCGGAATTTGTCAACTTTTTCTAAAACTTGTTGCTTAATATCCAAACGTTCGATAACCACCTCAATAACCCAATCATAGTCTTTTATTTTGGATAAATCGTCCTCGAAATTACCTGTTGTGATTCTTTTGGCAAACGATTGTTTATAAATAGGTGACGGTTTTAATTTTAATGCTGCCAGTAGCGAATCGTTGACAATACGATTTCGCACAACTTTATCATCAAGAGTAAGGCTTTTGACTTTTTCGGTTTCGGTAAGTTTGCGCGGTGCAATATCAATAAGAAGCACCTCCAAACCGATATTGGCAAAATGACAAGCAATGCCCGAACCCATTACACCCGAACCAAGCACTGCTACTTTTTTAATTCTTCGTATCATAGTTATATAATTAAGTTACAAATTGTTAAGCTCATTAATGTTTAACTCAAGCTCCACTTCATTTTTTATAAGGTCGGAAACCTTAAAAAAAGTTTCCAACTCTCTTCTATCAATTTTTTGTAAAAGATTTTCGTTGAACCTGATAACAGCTTCTTTCGCAATTCTACGTTTTCGCAGGCCTTCTTTAGTAAGAAAAATTCTTACTATCCGTTTGTCGTATTCATCTGTTTTCCGATAAATATAGCCTTTGTTTTCCATGTTTTTCAACAAACGCGTCAAACTCGAATTTTTCATGCCAAGATACTGTGCTAAACGCGTCGAAGGAGTACCTGCACTCTCAATATTTATTAAAATGAAACCTATTGTTTGTGTAATACCATAACGGGCAGCAATGGAATTATACATTCGCGAAAGTGCCAACGACGTGGTTTTTATATAAAATTCAATCGTTTCGTTCAGTTTCATTTTTCTTTGCTTATTATGTATGCGTCCAAATATAGTGTAAATTACTACGCATGCAAACTATTTTTTCAAAAAAAATGTGAAATATTCTTTTCTACCTGTTAATCAATGACTTATTCCAATATTTTGATGCGGATGAAATTTCAAGATAAATTGTTATGATTAGCATAACCTGTACGAGCCTGAACCAAACAGATATTCGTGATGCACTATTAACAAAAATGATATAACTTTATTCAATGCAAATAATTAATAGTAACTATTAAGCCGGCACTACAGGCATTTGAGCTAAAAGTGTCATTGATCTCATTACCGGAACTTTTTCTTTTGATGCTCGTATTAATAACAGACCTCAAAACGGCATAATCGTTATAGCCTGTTTTAAGCCGACCTGAGACTTTTTGTTTTACCTTGAAATTTCTCACTCCGCACTCTGAGTCGTTATTGCAGGGGGTGATTTCTTTGTGGTAAAGGAACTGAAATAGAGATTGCCTATTTGTTTTCATTGCTTTTTGAAAGTTCAATGTTTTCGGAGTTTTGTTTTTATATAAATATTTTGTTAATAATCCATTCGTTGCTGATTCTGTCTCTAAAACAGCAACTATTAAGTCGGTTTTATTTTATTATTTTACTATCTGAAATATACTTAAAGCATGTTACAAAACATAAAATGATTAATGTACGGTATATCAGCGAAGTAGGACTTTTAACGCAACTTTTAATGAAAGAATTTTAATAACCTTTATTATGTAAAATATTGATTGTTAATATTGTAAACCCACTGAGTAGTTGAGATAAATTTAGTATTCTGGGGTTGACAGTCTTAAAAAGTTCCGGTTTATTGTTCTTTTGCGTTTTCAGGCGAGTGAAACAAAAAGCCAAATGGACTGGGTTTTCTATCTTTTCTGAGGAGTAGTTTGGAAGGAGAATTGGACATAAGTAATTGGCAATGAGCCATCACTGATTTTGTATTATGAAATCTGGTTATTTAGCGAGCTAATGCAATAATTTACAATAGTTTTACGAGATTTTCAATAAAAATAGCGAATCCAATCAGGATAATGAAAACGGAAAATATGCGGCGTAACCGGTGTTGGTCGATTCGCTTGGCGTAAGAAGCACCAATGATTCCTCCTAATGAACCGCCAACTACAAATACAGTGCTGATCATTAAATTGATTTCGCGACCCTGAATCAGGTAGCTTGTCAACCCAAACATCCCGAAAAGGAAAATGATAAACAATGAGGTGGCAATGGCTTCTTTCATTTTAAGATTTGCACCGAGAAAAAGAGCTGGAACCAGCAGGAAACCACCACCTATACCAAAAAATCCACTAGCGAGACCGGTAAAAAAACCGAGTATAAGAATTCTTAGATAGTTGATAGTCGATGAACCAGTTACTTCTTTTTTCACCGGTACTTTTGACGAAGTCATCAGATAACCGATGTAAATCATTAACAAAGCAAAAAGGAGTAATAAAACATGTCCTTTAATTTGTTTGTTGATCAAAGCGCCGAGGTAGGTACTCACAATGCCGGGAGCTGCCATAACAAGGGCAACTTTGAATTTCACCAGCGATTGCCGCATGTAACTGACCGAGGACACCAGCGAGGTAACGCCCACAGCAACCAATGAAGTTCCAATGGCCAAATGAATATTTTCGCCAACAAGATACACCAACAAAGGAACGGCGAGGATGGAACCACCTCCGCCAGTCAATCCCAGCGCACCACCTGATAAAAGACCACTAAGCAACGCAAAAAGATAAGATAAGGTCATGATTAATTAATTAATTTATTTAATAGACTATGATAAGACTAAACTTTGTGAAGCTGTATAGCTGTTTTGGCTTTATGGTTATCCCACTTTACCGGAAGACCCAGTACCATCCATTCCTCAATGCCTCCTTTCAGGTTATATAAATTATCATATTTTTCCGTTAGTAAAAAAAGTATGACATCCCGACTTCTATTTCCACTGTGGCATCCAACAATGACATCCCTTTCCCGAGGAATTTCACTAAATCTCAAAGCAAACTCACTCTGGGGGATAAAAATTTGTACTTCCACATCGAAAGCCACCATTTCTATTTCTACCGGTTCACGAATATCCAACAACAAAGCACCTTTTTGGATTCTCTCATAAGCAGCAACCGGATTAACTTCTCTAATTTCCTGATGCATATTCTGATTATTTATAAATTAAAAAGATTCTTCTTTCCCGGCGTAAAGTAAAAAGCATAACCAATTATTACCCGAATGATAGCGAGATATATTATTTTTTATTTTAGCAGAACGAAAACTTCTTTTTGTTTTGCCGGCAAATGTAAAGCGGAATGAATCATGGATACAATATTATTTTTTTATCAGGTATAACCAAAAGTTATAATGCGAAAAGTCGGCATTTCGTATGCATTTAATTAGTATCTGTTAAAAAACACTTGGTGTTATACATAGAAAATAAAACACAATACCATTAACAAACAAGCAAAATGTACCGGTTTAAACCGTTTGGTGTATAACAAAAAAACCACTCTTTTGAGCGGCTTTATGCGGTCTGGACGGGACTCGAACCCGCGACCCCCTGCGTGACAGGCAGGTATTCTAACCATGCTGAACTACCAGACCAAATTTATTGATGAACTTTCCTTGTTTACAAAGGAATGCAAAAGTAAAAAGTTTTTTTTAATCTCCAAACAAAAAAAATATATTCCTTAAAAAATTTACCGGAGAATAAATGCGCCTTTTTCTCTTATGTCATAATATTTGATATTCAGAACCTTTGCTTGTTGTATAGCTTGTTTTCGACGATATGACGGAAGTGAAGATGTGAGAATTATCTCCTTAAAATCGAAAGAGCTCTCCATAGTTTTCAACGCAACGGGAGCTTTTCCTGTGATGATGAGATAATCAAGCACGATTTTTTTTGCAAGTGGCGGATAAGCGTTTGGAGTAACTCCCGTGAAAAATGTTCTATAATTTTCAAATGCCAGAAAACCTTTATTAAAAAAATAGTAATCGTCTTGAAATTTTTTTTCTCCCTGCAAAGTAAAAGTTCGCCGGTTTAATCCTAAAGCAATCAAAAAATTTTTGTTGGCATAACTTAGCTTATCCCGTTGTTTTATCAATGTAGTATCAGCAATAAGAAAATGCTGATTTCCGTTGATGATGTCTGCTGCCGTGTGGTGAGGAATAGCGTAAACAACAAACTCCGATTGTTTAAGCCGGTCAAATTTACGTAAAGTTGCAAAAGCAAGTAACACGAAAAGCGAAGTAAGCAACGGAAATAGAAAACTTGAATTTTTCTTATAAATCCATAAAAACAAAAACAATATAAGTGAGTATACCAAAACCACTTTTATCAATGGAAAGTACAGGCCGGTAAATTGTGCGTGGGGTAGTGATGCTACAAAATGGATGATAAGGTTAGTGAGAAAAACCGTAGCTGATAAAAATTTCCCAAGAAGAAAGGCAATATGTCCAATTGAAGAAAACAAGATAAAAGCCAAACCAACCGTTACAATAAAATATGCAAGAAAAAAAACTGCAATATTAGTGAGCAGAAAATAAAGTGGAAAACTATGAAAGTAGTGTGCTGCAATAGGAAAAGCTCCGAGCTGCGCCGATGTCGAAAGAACAACTATCGACCATATTTTATCGAATACCACATTTTTAATATATAGCAAACCATAGAGAGGATGATAGAAAATCAAAATTCCTAAAACGGCAGCATATGACAGTTGAAAACCTATGTTGAAAATAAAAAACGGATTGACAATTAGTAAGATAAAAGCAGATGCAGCAAGGGTATTGAAGGGGTCGCTATCGCGTTGAAGGTTTTCGGCTACAATAAAAAGACTAACCATTAACGCTGCACGCCATACGGAAGGGGAGAGTCCGGTAAGCATAGCATAAGACCAAATGATGAAAAGCAAAAGAATGGTTTTAAGTAATTTTTGTCTTTTATTACGATTTAAAAAAGACAATAAAAAACTAAATACTATATAGATGATTCCTACATGCATACCTGAAACACAAAGAATATGAACAGCTCCTGCAGCAGCATACTCGTTTCGGATTTTGGGGTCCATCAATCGGTTGTAACCAAGCAAAATGGCCGAAGCAACGGCATATTCTTTTCCGCTCAATCCGTTGCTGTGCAAAGATGTTATTAGTTTTTTTCGTAAACGATAAGGGAAATTCCAAAGCGATTTTTTTCCTGATGCAAGTTTTTTCCATTGGCCTGTGCGCAAGAAAGAAAGGTAAGCAATGCCATTTTGTCGTAAATACTCACCATAATCGAATGCCATAGGATTTTGCGGACTTCCAGCTTTTTTGAGTCGGCCTTTGAAAACCAAAAGGTCTCCCGGGCCAAGCTTTTTTGCTAAACTGTCCTTTTCAAAAAATGCAATTACTTTTACCGAAATGGTTCTGTTAGCAGTAGGTGTAACTTTTAAAATACTCTTTACCGTCTCCTGTTTTATTTCCGGTTCCCCAACAACCCTTGCCGTAAACGACTCCGACTGTAAAAGTGTGGGATTTTGCCTAACGGCTTCTAATTTGTTTATACCCAACACAATGCCAAGTAGTACAAGAGAAACGCCAATGACAATACCACTGAGCCCTCGAAATCGAAAAGATTTTAATCGGAGTGATATGATAATCACTAATAAAAGGCTACTACTAAAAAATACCAAAGCTGTTGTTAAGGTTAGTTTTTGAATGGTAGGTACGTAATATGCTAAGAAAATACCCAATAACAAAAACAAAACCAAACGTACAAAAGGACGTGCCGACCATTCCATAATTAAGGTTAATATTTGAGAGTACAAGTTTAACAAAAATATCCGTAAAATCAACCCTTCTTCCGAATTACCGTTAAATTTGGTGTTCCGTTATTATCAAGTTAGTCCATTAAACATCGCTATACAATTTTTTATCACTAAATTAATATTAGAACTTAAGCTATATTTGCGATTTTTCTCGTAACTTTTATGAAATCTGTCTATGCTATTTTCAAATCCTTTAAAACCTCTTTTGGTACCATTTGACTTATATCGCCGTTATTACGAATAACATCACGCACAATAGAAGAAGATATTGGTGTGTACTCGGGCTCGGTAAGAAGAAAAATGGTGTCGATATTAGGATTGAGTTTTTTGTTTACTTGACCGATACCCCGTTCAAACTCGAAATCGGCAGCGGTACGTAATCCCCTGAGGATAAAACGGGCATTCCTATCTTTACAGAAATTTACCGTGAGACCTGTAAAAGATTCTACAATTATTTTCTCCTCATCTTGAAAAATTTTTTCAATCCAACTTTTGCGTTGCTCCATATCAAACATGTGCTTTTTCTCGGAATTGATTCCAATACTTATAATAATTTTATCGAAAAGTGGAATTGCACGCCTAATTACCGATACGTGTCCGAGAGTGATGGGATCGAATGAGCCGGGAAAAATAGCTATGTTGTTCATCATATTCTGACTTTGTTAATGAAACAATAGGCGATTTTCAGCATAAAGATGATTTTTTTATAAAAAAACTTTTCCTGAAATTCCTTACTGTCATATAAAATATTTTATTGCTTTACGAATGTTTTTACAAATGTATGTTTTATACTTAAAACGGGATAAATTTATACATTTTTATAGAAGAAAAAACGGTATGCAAAATATTATGAAACCGCTGACAAATTTCATAAGGCTGTAATCGGATTTTTCTAATCACTTAATCAAAAATAAAAGGCCGATTTAAAGAATTTATTGACATTGAAACTTCAATTTTTTAAAACTAAAAATGTCCTGACTTATTCCGTGTGATGTATAATAGTAAGCCTAACCGGTTTTAACAAAAGAAATAATTGAAAAGTTAAATAACGTCTTACCAATAGTTTTCATAAAAAAAACCTCCTTGAAATGAGAGGTTTTTTGTACTGTGATCCGTCCGAGGCTCGAACTCGGGACCCTTTGCTTAAAAGGCAAATGCTCTACCTGCTGAGCTAACGGATCAATCCTGATTTGGAGGCGCAAAAGTAGTATATTTTTTAATTTTCCAAATATTTTTTTTGAAAAAAATTACTCTTCTAATATTCCTTTTCCCTGTCTGATGATTTCTATCTCGCCACTTGTGCAATCTACAACCGTAGAAGGTTCGTTATCGCCATATCCCCCATCAATTACCAAGTTAACACGGTCTTTGTATTTCTCGTAAATCAAATTGGGATCTGTGGTGTACTCCAACACTTCATCCTCATCGTGGATAGATGTGGTAAGAATGGGATGACCTAACTCTTCAATTATGGCATTTAAAATATTGTTGTTGGGAATACGGATGCCAATGGTTTTTTTTTTGCTTTGAAACAATTTGGGCACTTTGCCGTTGGCATTAAAAATAAAGGTGAAAGGCCCTGGCAAATTTTTCCGGATAAGACGGAAAATCTTATTGTTGAAAGGTTTGGTGTATTCTGACAACATGCTCAAATTGTTGATAATTATAGAAAAATTTGCTTTTTTTTTCTTAATACCTTTTATCTGCGAAATGTTGTCAACTGCTTTGTGTTTAAAAAGGCTACATCCCATTGCATAAACAGTGTCGGTTGGGAAAATGACAATTCCACCGTCATTCAGAACCTGAATAATTGTTCTAACGTGCTTGGGTGCGGGATTTTCGGGATATATTTTTAACAGCATACTCAAGAATTTTTATACCTGCAAAAGTATAAAAATATAATGAAGATTTCACTTAATAAAATTCAAAATCTTGTTGAAAAGTTTTTGCTTTGCGAAAGAGATTATTGATAATAACGGGAGAGTTCATAGAATAAAAAAATCAGAGCGCCAATATATAGAAATAAAAACCGTAATACTCTAATGCGATCTTCTCCGAAAACAAAATAGTAATGAAGTTTGCCTTCTCGTAAACCCAAACTATTTCTTTTATGATGTTTTTCGACTTTGTTGAAAACAAGGAAAAGTAGCAAAAATAGTGTTAGTAGCGAAAATATTAGTATGGATAGATAAAAAGTAAGCATTATTAAGTTTTTGTGCTCGCAAATATATGGTATTTTGTCAACAAAAAAATACGAAAATAAAAATATTGTTTTAAATCCACTAGTTAATCCAAAGTTATGCTATTTCAGGAATTCTTAGAGTAAAACTTTACATGTTTACTTTATTTGAAGAAGCAATCAACAAAAAACAAGTTGAAATACTCGACTTGCCATTTTCAACTTATTTTGATTAATTAATCCGTATGCTTTTTAAATTAAAACCTATTTTAAGAATTGAGAAAAAACATATTAACAATCAGGTCATCAGAAAAATAATAATTAATTAATTGCAAAAAAATGGGCATGACAATCCTTTATTTTTCAATTTATTTGACGATATTTCAGCTTATTATCCTGTTATTTGGCTTGTCTTGTATATAATTTCAACACCCATCTTCGGACTCAATATTTCCATTTACCCGTTACAGATATGAATCTGAAAATAAATCTTTTTAGGTGTGTTGTAGATTTAATACCCGAAAACACTTCCGTTACTTTTCTAACAACATTAATTGAAATTTTTTTTCATTGCTTTAATTATCGTAAAAGCATTGTTTTGATTCATAAAAGAGAAAGGCAAATATTCCAGCCAAAGTAAATATTCATAATATTAAAGGTTTTTTCACCGACTACTCTTTGATTGTAATATTCAATAATTTATTTTCCAATGCTTTTTTAGTTATTTGTAAGTATTGAACTATAAATAAGGCCGTCGTCTGTAAAAGCGTAAATCTGATTTTTGTTGCCCTTTTCTCTCATAATTATTAAATGATAGTTCCTCTCCTAATAAAATTGCGTGAGAGGCAAAAAAACCACTTGATATTTTTTATAATTGATTTCGACGGGTTTACAGTCGGTTATTCCTTAGATTTGCAATAGCAGATTTGCATTTTTATTTGAACTGATGTTGAACAATTTAATGTAATGATCAATCGCACCAATAATATCTTTTGAATAGGAACTTGCTTCCATTCTCGAACGGTTTATTATTTGTTTTAAAAGTAATTCATTGATATTCTTTAATGTCTCTACCTGCTTAAAATTAATATTGACATTTCCTTATCTGTTTTCTAAATAAACAAATTGATCGCCAATAGTTGCTATTCAGGGAAAATATCCCATATTTTTTTGACAAGTAGGATTTGAGTTGTATTTATGGTTTGCCATTATCTGATTAGCGTAATCGAAGTCATAAAATTAGCCCAGCTTCAATTGTTTTGTTAAGATTAATGATTTTATATTAAGCCTGTTAAGACGTTTTTTATGCTAATTTAAAGATATTAATTTATTTTTCTTAAAAAAGTTTACTTGACATTGAATATTATAAAATCTTTTTTTTAAGTTTGCAGCCGAATAATCATTCGGTATGTTATTATGGATAAAACGGGTAAACAAGAAAACCATCCTGAATTAAAAAGTAAGATAATAAGTGCGGCACGTGAGCTGTTCGTAAAAAAAGGTTATTATCATACTAATATGCCCGATATTGTTAAAAGTGCAAATGTAAGCATCGGCGCTCTTTATCATTATTTTAAGGGAAAAGAAAGTCTTGCCAAAGAAATTCACGATTATTCGGTACATCAACTTGAAGAAAATTTCCGCAACAAAATTTTAATTCTTAATTCTGCAAAAGAAAGGGTTTATACGTTTATTAAAATGATGTTTGAGTGGACCGAAAACGATCCGGTTTTAGTTGAATATCTTTTGTTTGCCCGACCGCAAGATATTTTTAATGAAAAAATTAGTATCTGTTCGAGTGAAGGTTTTATTTTAGTTATGGATATCATTAAATACGGTCAGCAAAATAAGGAAATAAAAGAGGGTGATGCTAATCCTTATTATACGGTTTTGTCCGGTACCGTTTCAAGATATATTGAACTTTATCTCGAAAATAAACTTGAACAGCCCATAACTAATTTTATTGAGAGAGCTTTTGAAATTATATGGAATGCTATTAAGATAGTATAAAAATTTTTTTTAAATCAACGAACGAATGTTCGTTCTTAAATCAAATTAAAAAAAGTAAATTAATGAAAGCAAATTTTTAGAATCAATTCATAGATAGATAATTATATTGTTTTTTTTTAATCATAGGCGTCTTGGTAGCGACAAGAATTTGATCTTACCTGCATATCAAAATACAAATTAACCAATATTTAAACAAAAAAAAACGTACACACTAAAATAAGTTTTTATCTTTGGTTGCAAAAGATACTTATATGGGTTTCAAAATTAGAACAAATTACCAACGAATGCTTGGAATAAATTATTAATTTACGAAAACAAAGTTGAAGTTAAGCAAAAATCAGATTTATCAAAATACCCGATTATTATCGGAAAATATAAAAAAGAAAAATATGTCAAAAGAATACTTTTTATCAGAAGTAAAAGACAAAAAAAGTGCGGAAGAATTTCGTAATTTTTCTGCACAATTATATAAAAATGACAAACATTGGGTAAGACCACTTAATATTGAGATTGAAAAAATTTTTACTCCTGACAAGAATAAATTCTTCCGGACAGGTGATGCCATTCGATGGATTGTTTATAATAATCAAAACCGGCCGGTAGCTCGTATGGCGACATTTTACGAAAAAAATACTGCCAACAAGAACGAACAGCCCACAGGTGGTGTTGGCTTTTTCGATTGCATCGACAATCAACAGGTAGCCAATATATTGTTCGATTCTGCCAAAAGTTGGCTTATCGAAAGAGGTATGGAAGCTATGGATGGACCTGTAAACTTTGGCGATAGAGATATGTTTTGGGGGTGCCTTGTCGATGGTTTTTACGAACCTATATATAATATGCCCTATAATTTTCTTTATTATAACAAACTATTTACAAACTATGGATTCAAAGATTATTTTAAACAATATACCTATCACATTAAAATTGCGGGGGGTGTTCGGTCGCAGATTATTCACGAAAAAGCCAAAAGATTGCATCGCGATCCCGGTTATCGTTTCGATATCTTGCAATGGAAAAATATCAACCAGTATGCCGAAGAGTTTATGATTATTTTTAACAAAGCATGGGCAAAGTTTCCGGGAGTTAAACTGATAAAAAAGGCACATGCTTTTGCGTTGCTCAACAGTTTAAAATCCATAATCGAACAGCGAGCCGTATTATTTGGCTATTACCACGACGAGCCTATTGCTTTTTTCATTATGGTTCCGGACTTGAACCCCATAATTCGCAATTTTAATGGCAAACTACATTGGTTTAATAAATTACGTTTATTTTTCCGTTTGAAAATATTAAAGAATAACACACGTCTTATTGGTTTGATTTTTGGTGTTGTTCCCGAACATCAAGGCAAAGGGGTTGAATCAGGTATTATTATGCGTTTTGAACAGGAAGCTTTTAAGGGTAATTTTTCGTATACCGACTTGGAAATGAATTGGATAGGTGATTTCAATCCGAGTATGATGAAACTTGCGGAACAAATCGGCGGCAAAATTCGCAAAACGCACATCACCTATCGTTATCTTTTCGACAGAACCAAAGAATTTAAAAGGGCAACAAAATTAAACTGATGATTTTAGCCTTTACCGATTTTCAAGATATTAAGTTGAAATAGTGAGAATTTTCGGGTCAGGAATGAACCTGAAGATCACAAAAAAGCCGGTAAAATTATTGTGCCGGCTTTTGATGATACAAATAGAAGTGAATCACTTAACTTCCTGTACTATTTCAACACTATTCATTCCCATACGAATTGCATCTTCATTGAGAGGAATTAGTTTATGGTAGCGTTCGGGAAGCGATTTGCGCAAGCCTTTTATAACATTTTCGATTTTTACAATTGGTTTCATCTTGAGGTAGGCACCGAGGACTATCATATTAAATATTTTAGTATTTCCCATTTCAGCGGCTTTTTTGGCACCTTCCACACGATAAATATTGATGTCGGCACGGGTGGGGTGTTTAGTGATACCGTTAGGGTCGTAAAGTAGTGTGCCGTAAGTTTTTACGGTTTGCTCAAATTTATCCATCGACTGTTGGTTAAGGATAATGGCGGTATCGTACGATCTGAGTATTGGGGAGGAGATGCGTTCGTCGCTAACGATTACCGTAACATTGGCGGTGCCGCCACGCATTTCGGGGCCATAAGATGGCATCCAGCTTACTTCCCTGTTTTGCATAATACCGGAATAAGCAAGAATTTTACCCATTGATAAAACACCTTGTCCTCCAAAACCGGCTATAATTATTTCTTCAGTCATTTTTTCTTCACTTTAAATTACTATTTATTTAACTAACTCACCACCTACCTTAATATCGCCGATGGGATAAAACGGAAACATATTTTCAACCATCCATTCGTTGGAGTATAGAGGAGTCATTTTCCAACCCGAATTACAGTTAGAGACAACTTCCACGAAAGATAAACCAGGTTTATCGTCCAATTGATTTTGGAAAGCTTTTTTTATAGCTCTTTTAGCTTTTCTTGCCGCTGAGGGAGAATGAACGGCTTGACGGGTAACATAATACGTTCCGGGAAGTTGAGCTATCAATTCGGTAATCTTCAACGGATTACCCATTTTGCTAACTTCTCTTCCATAAGGTGTTGTGGATGTTTTCATACCGATAAGGGTAGTGGGGGCCATTTGACCGCCGGTCATACCATAAATACCATTGTTGATGAATATAATAACGATTTTTTCGCCACGGTTACAAGCATGAATGGTTTCGGCCGTGCCGATAGCTGCCAAATCGCCATCGCCTTGATAGGTAAACACTGTCTTTTTAGGCCACAATCTTTTTATAGCGGTAGCAAGGGCAGGCGCACGGCCATGAGCAGCCTCTTGCATGTCCACATCCATAAATTCGTAGGCCAGCACGGAACAGCCCACAGGAGCAATACCGATAGTGTCGTTTTCAAGCCCCAGCTCTTCAATAACTTCCATAATTAAACGATGCGCCGTACCATGGCCGCATCCCGGACAATAGCTTAGGGCTGTATCGGTCATCAGTTTGGTTTTCTGATAAACGACTTTTCCAGATTTGATAATATCTTTAATTGTTATCTCTGACATTTTTATCCTCCTATTATTTTTTGTTCAAGTGCTTCCATTACTTCTTCGGGCGAGTGAACCATGCCACCATAGCGTCCGAAATGTTCAACTTTAACTTTTCCGTTAACGGCCAAACGTACATCTTCGACCATCTGTCCGGCACTCATTTCCACCGAAAGAAACCCTTTAATACCTTGTCCAACAAGGGCTTCAATTTGTTTATAAGGGAAAGGCCATAAGGTAATCAGGCGTAACAATCCTGTTTTTATGCCTTTTTCACGCAGCAATTGAATTGCTTTTTGCGAAATACGCGCACTGGAACCATAAGCTACAATCACATAATCGGCATCTTCCGTATTGATGGCTTCAAAACGAACCTCATTTTCCTCAATTTCTTTGTATTTTTTTTGGAGATGCCAGTTGTGGCGTTCCATTTTCGCAGGATCGAGATCAAGTGAGGTTAAAATCCGGCGTTCTCCTCCTTTAGGTTTGCCGTTAGTAGCCCACGGATAACGTTCGATGATTTCTTTGTCGGTGAGCCGAGGAATCGGTTCGAAAAGTTCAACCTTTTCCATCATCTGGCCAATAGCTCCGTCAGATAGTATCATAACCGGATTGCGATATTTAAAGGCTAAATCAAAAGCCAGAGGTACAAAATCCGACATTTCTTGTACTGATGACGGACCCAAAACAATAAGACGATAGTCCCCATGTCCTCCCCCCTTCGTCGATTGAAAATAATCGGATTGTGCAGGCTGAATATCACCTAAGCCCGGACCTCCCCGTACTACATTAACAAGAACTATGGGAATTTCGGCACTTGCTATGTATGATAAACCTTCCTGCATTAAACTTATGCCAGGACTTGAAGAAGAGGTCATTACTTTTTTCCCCGTACCACCGCCACCATACAGCATATTGATAGAAGCTATTTCGCTTTCAGCTTGTAGTACGACCATGCCGGTCCTCTCTTCCGGTTTTTCGGCAGTGAGGTATTCGATTACCTCACTCTGTGGAGTAATTGGATAGCCGAAATAACCATCGACACCAGCACGAATAACCGCTTCTGCCAAGGCTTCGTTACCCTTCATTAATCTTAATTCACCCATATCTTTAGTTTTTTTTGATTATTAATTAAATTTTTATCCTGTAAACGGTAATTACCCCGTCAGGACAAACAACGGCACAATTCGTACATCCTGTACAAGCATCGGGATCTGCCATATAAGCATAATTGTATCCTTTGCCGTTTACTTCGCTTGCCAGTGCTATAACATCAGTAGGACAGGCAGGTATGCATACACTACAACCTTTGCACACTTCGATGTCAACAACAATGGCCCCTTTTATTTTACCCATAAATTTTGATTTAAATCGTTTGCAAAATTTTTGTACGAAAATACAAATTTTTGCATAATTTTTTCTACGTGCTTTACTGATTTTTTCTTTTTACGATTAATTTATAAACATTAAAAATATATTTTTATCGTCTTATGCAAAACTATCGTATGTATATATTTGAATCTTAGTATTTTATATTGTAATGAAGTTTTTACTTTCTTTTGAAGGTCATTCGGATACTCATATCCCCTGTCATAAGCTAGCATGATGTGATCCAAAAAACCAAATCTGTTTTATTTTCGACATTTTTCCCTATGTGAAAGGTGTAAGTATCCATAGGAAAACGGTAAAATAGAAAGACTAAACGGTGTTATCAAGAATAATTACCTGATACATCGGGATATAAACAGCTTTGAAGACCTCATAAAAGAGATTGACAAAACGGTATTATTTTACAACAAAGAAAAACATCATATTGGGTTACAAAGTAAATCATCCATTCAATTTGAAATGGATTATCTTTGCAATGGACAACAATCCGACGGTGACAAGTCAACGACGGAATTATACTTAAAACGGGATAAATTTATACATTTTCAGAGAAGAAAAAACTGTCTGCAAAAGATTATGAAACCCCTGACAAATTTCATGAGGCTGTAACCGGATTTTTCTAATCTGTAAATCAAAAATACAAGGCTGATTTAAAGAATTTACTTGACATTGAAGTCCCAATTTTTTAAAAATAAAAATGTCCTGATTTACCCCGTGTGATGTATAAATATACGAAATATATACGATCAGTTGAAAAATAAAACGGATAGAAGCTACGGCACTAAAAACTAAAGAGTTAATGTTAGTTCTCAGAAAGTAAATCCCCATTTTCCGCCAAAGGCGGATAAACAATAATAGCCACAGGTTCACCCCGTGGAATGGCAAAGCCATTATTC